>UQMC01000043.1 GCA_900542115.1 uncultured Oscillibacter sp.
TCATGCTATCGTCGTCCTTGGCCTTTACCAGAAAGTCCGTGGGAGACTGATCCCCCAGCAGCCGGGTAGCGGTGTAGGGGTAGACGATCAGGTTATCCGTCTGATAGGCGGAGGGGGTATCTGGCTCCACGCGGGCGGCGTATACGCCCACCACCTCGAATTTATTGCCGTTTACCTGAAGCACCTGCCCGATGGGATTGGCACTGCCGAAGAAAACCCTGGCCGCCTGCGCCCCCAGCACGCAGATCTGGTTGTACTTCTCACAGTCCAGCCACGCCAGATCCCGCCCCTTGGCAATGGTCAGGTTGTTGCAGACGCTGTACTGATCCGAGCCGTAATACTGGGTGGGCGGCCCGCTGATCACGTTCCACTGGTCATCGTACTTCCACTCCATATTGGCCGTGCTCTTGGTACCGTAGACCACCGTGGCATTGGCCTGTCCGTTGGGCGTCACACCCAGCACATAGTCCTTCAGTCCGGAGCAGTATTTGTAAAGGTCGGAAAAATAATCCTTGCTGATGGGATTTCCGTCCATGTCATAGCTATAGGAGTAAATGCTCACGCTGATACGGTTGGCGCCCATGGCGGCGTACTGCTCCATGGTCTTTGCCTTCATGCCCTCCATGGTGGAGACAATGGTCATCACGGCGGCAATGCCGATGAAAATAGAGAGAATGGTCAGGGCGCTGCGGCCCTTTTTGCCGCAGATGGAGCGCCATGCCATCTTAAATGCCTGCCCGATGTTCAATACCAATCCACCTCCTGTGGGTGATCCTCAATGATCTTTCCGTCCGCGATTCGCACCACCCGCCGGGCCGTGGCGGCGATGCCGTTATCGTGGGTGATGAGAATGACGGTGCTGCCCTCCTTATTGAGCTGCTGAAGAAAGCCCAGCACCTCATGGCCCGTCCGGGAATCCAGCGCGCCGGTGGGCTCATCCGCCATGATGATAGGCGGGTGGGTGGAGATGGCTCGTGCGATGGCCACTCTCTGCTGCTGGCCGCCGGACATCTGGGTGGGCTTATGCTGCGCCCGGTCGGCAAGGCCCACCCGGCCCAGCGCCTCCATGGCCAGCTCCCGCCGGTCAATGGGGTCGATGCCCTGATAGATCAGCGGCAGTTCCACATTTTCCAGCACCGTCAGGTTTTGAATCAGGTTGTACTGCTGGAAAATGAACCCGATCTGCTTGTTGCGGATGCGGGAGAGCTCCTTGTCGGAAAGCTCCCGGACATCTACGCCGTCGAGAAAATAGTCGCCCCGGGTGGGAATATCCAGACAGCCCAGCACGTTCATCATGGTGGACTTGCCGGAGCCGGACTGGCCCACCACCGCCACAAACTCGCCTCTTTCAACCTCCAGCGAAACGCCATCCAACGCCCGGACCTCGCTCTCAAGGCCCTCGCTGTATATTTTATAGACGTTCCGCAGCTCGATCAGCTTTGCCATGGCTTACCCCCATGCCTCGGTGGTCATCATCTGGGTATAGACCGTATCGCCCTCGTTCAGACCGGACTTGATCTCCACGTTGTAGGTATCCTGAATGCCGATCTCCACCTGCACCGGATAGAACCCGGCGGGAATCTCCTCGTCCTGATAGGGCAGCTCCAGCGCGTTGTCCGGCTGACTGCCTGCCTGCACGTAGACAACGGTGGCGGAGGAACCGTCCTCCAATCCCACAGTACGCACCGCCTGCACCGGCACCAGCAGGCAGTTATCGTTCTGGCTGGCCTGAATCTGGTAGTTCACATAGCTATTGACCTGGAGGTTGCCATCCGTGTTGTCTGCGGAGATGGTGATGGGATAGGAGGCCACACCGTTATTCACTGAGCTGGACAGGCTCACTGTCTCCACGGTGCCGAAGGCGCTGGTGCCCCACTGGTCCAGATTCACCGGCATACCGGCCTTGATGTAGCTGATGTTCCGCTCGTCCACCGTGGCGCTGACGGTCACGGTGGAGGTGTCGGAAACAGTCACAAGGGTGCTGTTTGCCTGAAGTTCCTGCCCCGGCGTCAGGCTCAGGCCGATGATCTGGCCGGAAATAGGCGCCACGGCATTGCAGATATCCAGATTCTTCTGGGCGCTCTCCAGCTTTTTCTGCGCCTCCGCCAGATTTTGCTGGGCGGTGAAGATCTCTGTCTCGCTGTCCTCACCATCGATCTGAACCAGAACCTGTCCCGGTGTTACAGAGAGATAATCCACCAGCCTGCTGGAAATGACCGTGCCGCTGACGGTGGAGTTCAAATCGCCCACCCGGTAGTATTCCAGCTTGGCGGCCTCGTAGGGGTAAACCGTATCGCCGCCCACTGTGGCGGTAGCGGTGGCGACCATGTCCTTTGCCAGCACACCGTCATTGGGAATGACGATCTCGGCGGAGAACAGCTTGGAGCCCTCCGGCGTGATGCGGCTGACCATGTGTACAGCCTCCACCGTACCCTCCACCGTGGTCATCAGAGCCGGGATGGATACATCAACCTTCTGCCCCGCCTTCAGCTCACTGGCATAGGCGTAGCTGTAATATTGCTCCAAACGCATTTTCGTGTCGTCCGCCAGCGTGGCGACCTTGGTGCCCTTGGAAATCTCATCGCCGGGGTTCAGCGTCACCACATCCATCAGCTTACCGGCATAGGAGGGGGACAGGTTCAGACCCGCAATGTCCTTTTGCAGCGTATTGATCTGCTTTTGGTAGCCCTCTACCTCGTCCCTGGCCTTCTGGACCTCTGTGGAGGCGTTGGGGGAATCGATGGTGAACAGAGGAGTCCCCTGCTCCACCCGCTGGCCCTCCTCCACGAATACATCCATCACCGTACCGGCGGTGGTCAGCGTGATGGTCTCGCTGTTCTTGGCCTTCACCAGACCGCTGCCCTCCACCACGGAGCTGATGGCGCCGTAGGACACCGTCGCCTTGCCTACCTCGCTGCTGCCGCCGTTCTTTTTGGTAAAGTGGCGCACGCCGCCCACTGCCATCGCCGCAATGACTGCGATGGCGATGATGCGGCGAATCAATCTCCGCCGCTTTTTCTTGTCTGCCGGGCTCTTTTCCGGTTTTTTTGCCGGAGCCTGCGCGGCGGCCTCTGCCGGTGCGGCAGTCTCCGCCGGCGTCTGCACGTTCTTCTCCTCCATGATCTCTGCCATGTCAACTCTCCTTTTTATGTTCTGCGGACCGGATACCGCCCGGCCCTCGAAGGCTTTTCGGTTCTGTTTCATCCTAATGGACCGCTATCGGCAAATCAACAACAAAACAGTAACAATTTCCCTTTCGAATCTATAGACGTATGAGCAGGGCAAAATGTTTCCGATTTTTGAAAAAAATCCCGCCGGTCCGTTAAGACCGACGGGACAATTTTATGGAACAATCCTGCCCGCAGAAGCTCAGGCAATCTCCTTTTTCGCACTCAGATACTGAAGCAGCACAACGCCGCCCACCAGTACAAAGCCGGCAAGATCCGACATCGTGCCGGGGATCATCATGCCAAGGCCGCCGCCAATCAGGATGATGCGGAACAGCCACGGCAGATGCTTGAACAGATACCCGTTCAAGGAAGCCGCAATGCCGAACAGTCCCAGCAGCGCGCTGAGCACGATCTGAATCACCTCAAACGTGCTGTTCACATCCACGAACAGCATGGCGGGGCTGTAGGCAAAGATATAGGGCACCACAAAGGCAGCGATGGCCAGCTTTGTCGCGTTGAAGCCGGTTTTCATGGGGTTTGCCTTGGCAATGGCGGCGCCTGCATAGGCAGCCAGCGCCACAGGCGGCGTGATATCCGCCACAATGCCGAAGTAGAACACGAAGAAGTGCGCCGCCACAACGGGGAAACCCATCTGAATCAGAATGGGCGCGCAGGTGGAGGCCATGATGCAGTAATTAGCGGTGGTAGGCACGCCCATACCCAAAATGATGCAGCAGACCATGGTCAGCACCAGACCGATGATGGTGGCGTTGCCCGCCGCCTGCACGATGGTATTGATGAGGATGGACGCAAGGCCGGTGACGGTGATGCAGCCGGCGATCATACCTGCCATGGCGCAGGCCACGGCCACGGTGATAGCGCCCTTGGCGCCGGCCTCCAGCGCCTCGATGACCTTACCCACCGTCAGCCGCTCCTCCTTGTTCAAAAAGCCCACCACGATAGCGGCCAGAATGGACACGGCGGCGGAGAACTGCATGGTGCGGCTGCCGGATGACACCAGATAGATCAGCAGCGCCAGCGGGATAATGAGGTACGCCTGCTTGGCCAGCGCGGACCACGGCGTCATCTCAGACTTGGGCATCCCCTTCAGTCCCAGCTTTTTTGCCTCCAGATGAACGGCGATGAAAATACCGGTAAAATACAGCAGGGCAGGCAGAATGGCCTTCACAGCCACCTGTGCGTAGGGGATGTTCATATACTCCGCCATCAAAAACGCGGCGGCACCCATAATGGGGGGCATGATCTGCCCGCCGGTGGAGGCGGCGGCCTCCACCGCGCCGGCGAACTCCGGCTTGTAGCCGGTCTTTTTCATCATAGGGATGGTGACAGAGCCGGTGGTCACGGTGTTGCCGACAGAGGAGCCGGACACCATGCCGCACAGGGCGGAGGAAATGACCGCCACCTTGGCGGGACCGCCGGAGGACCAACCGGCCAGCCGGTTCGCAAAGCTGATGAAGAAGTTGGCAATGCCGGTGCGCTCCAAAAACGCGCCGAAAATGATAAAGAGGACGATGTACGTATAGCACACACTCACCGGCGTACCGATAACGCCGCTGGTGGTATAGAACAGCTTGTAGATGATGTTTTTCAGCGCATTGTAAATGCTGGGGTTCCAGCTGAGCTGATTATAGAACGTATAGACCAGCAGCACACCCAGTACGCAGAGAATCGGCAGGCCCACACACCGGCGGCACAGCTCAATGAGCACCAGAATACCGACAGCACCGATGACGATATGAATCGGCTGGAGCTTTGTGGCCAACTGAATAATGGAAAAGGCGTTAATGGCAAAATAGAAAAAGCTGCCTGCACCCAAAATCATCAGCGCCCAGTCATACCATGGCACATGGTTCACCCGGACGTGGCCTCTGTGCAGGGGATAGACCAGATAGCCGATGATGATGATAAACGCCATAAACAGGGACAGCCGGACCTCCGGCAGTGCCTTGCTGAACAGGGTCATCAAAATGCAGTACACGGAGAAGGCCGCCATCAGGCCCCGAAGGATGAGCTTGGGGACGCCCTCCCAGACACGGGTGTTGGATTCCCGGTCATATTTTTTCATGACCGCGTCCACATCCGCCTGAATGTCCCGCTCCATCTCATGAACCTCATGCTCCATCTCCCGGGTCTCCTGCCGCAGCTCTTTTTCCATCTGCTCCATGGGGTCCCGGCGCTTTTTGAACAAGCTCATAATGCCTCCTCCTTCATTCCTTTTATCTCCAGTTGACAGGGGCAGCGCCGCGCTGTCCTTCTCAACCGGAGACAGTCATTTTTTCTTCTTTTAACGCCTGCGGGCTGCGGCGGAATTGCTCCGCCGCAGCCTTGCAGGTCATTTTTCATTCGTTTTCCATAAAGATTGTGTTTGGATTTTACTTGGTGGCAACGTCAAAGCCCTTTTCGGCGAAATACTTGGCAGCGCCGGGATGATAGGGCACGGAGGTGATGGACGCGCCGAACTCGGTGGACAGCTCGCCGTACTTGGCGTGGCTGCTGACAAGGTCAGCGGCGTTATCGAAGATGTCGGCAGTCAGAGCATAGATAGCATCCTCGGAAACATCGTCCCGGGCAAGGATTACAGCGCCCACGGCCACGGTGGTCACATCCTCATCCTGACCGTTATAGGTACCGGCGGGAATGACGTGCTTGGTATAATAGGGAGACTCGGCCAGCAGCTGGTCAATGTGCTCATCGTCCAGAGACACCAGATATGCGGTCTTGGTAGTGGACAGGTCGGTGATGGCGGTGGTAGGAGCACCGGCCACAACGAACGCAGCGTCGATCTTACCGTCCTTCAAAGCGTCGGCGCTGTCACCGAAGCCCTGATAGGTGGCATTGATCTTGGTGAACTTGCCTTCGGCGTCCAAATCGCCCAGACCGTAAGCGCTGAGGATATCCACGGCGTTGAAATACACGCCGGAGCCGGCGGCGCCCACGGAGACGTTCTTACCGGCAAGGTCGGCCACAGTCTTGATGCTGGGATCGGTGGTCACGATCTGCACATCCTCCATGTACAGGGCCGCCACGGTGGAGAAGCAGTCGATGGGGTTTTCAAAGAGATTCGTGCCGTTATAGGCATAGGCCATTACGTCGGACTGGCAGAAGGCCAGCTCCGCGTTGCCGTCGGCCAGCTCCTCCACGTTGGACTTGGAGCCGTTGCCTACAAGGCCGGTGACTGCCACATTGGTATTGTTGGTAGCGTGCTGGGCGATGACGGAGCCGAAGGCATAATAGGTGCCGGACTCGCCGCCAGTGACAAAGCGCAGCTTCGTGGTAGGAGCGCTGCTGCCGGAAGCATCGCCGGAGGAATCGCCGCTGTTAGAGGAAGCATTGCTGCCGCCGCAGGCAGCCAGCGAGAGCGTCATACCCAAAGCCAAAAGCAAAGACAAAAACTTTTTCATTTCAAATCCCTCTTTCACTTGTTAGTTCCACGGGAGCTGACAAAGCGCTTTCAACAGCTCCCTCGTAAGTATGTGCATAGTATACACGTATAAATTTCATTTTGCAAGTGTTTGCTCCACTTTTTAGCGATTTTTTTGCAATGCTTAAACGGGCTTCTTGCAAAATTGTGTCGAAACCTCTGTTTTTGCAGTCCTATCTTGCAAAACAAGTGTCCGCCTTGCAAAAACACGCCCCGCCGGTGCAGCCGGCGGGGCGTGTTTTGTGCAGTTTGAACGAAGACGCTTTACTGAATCGCCTTGCTGTCCACAACTTCCTTCAGCTTGGCGGTGAAGTCCTCCAGGCTCATAGCGCCCAGATCCTCGCCAGCGCGGGTACGGACGGAGACCGTCTTGTTCTCCATATCCCGATCGCCCACAACGATCATATAGGGCACCTTCTCCAGCGTGGCCTCGCGAATCTTCTTGCCGATCTTCTCGTTGCGGTCATCCACCTCCACGCGGAAGCCCTGGCCGTCCAATGCGTCAGACAGCTCCTTGGCATAATCCAGCGCACGGTCGGTAACGGGCAGCACCTTGACCTGTACAGGCGCCAGCCATGCGGGGAACGCACCGGCAAAATGCTCGGTGATGATGCCGATGAACCGCTCAATAGAGCCGAACACCACGCGGTGGATCATCACGGGCACGTCCTTGCCGCCATCGCTGGTGGTATACTCCAGATCAAAGCGACCGGGCAGCTGATAGTCCAGCTGAATGGTGCCGCACTGCCAGGTACGGCCCAGAGAGTCCTGAATGTGGAAGTCCAGCTTGGGGCCGTAGAACGCACCGTCACCGGGGTTCACCACATATTCCTTGCCGATGGAGGTGATGGCGTCCGCCAGCGCGTTCTCGGCCTTCTCCCAGTCCTCCCGGGTGCCGATGTGGTCATCGGGCATGGTGGAAAGCTCGATCTTATAGGGCAAGCCGAACAGAGAGTAGACCTCATCGAACAACTGGGCGATGCGGATGACCTCGTCCTTGATCTGGTCCTTGGCCAGCAGAATATGGGCATCATCCTGCGTGAAGCAGCGGACGCGGAACATGCCGTGGAGGGCGCCGGAGAGCTCGTGGCGGTGGACCAGACCCAGCTCACCGTAGCGCAGGGGCAGGTCACGGTAGGAATGAGGCTCCAACTCATAGACCAGAATACTGCCGGGGCAGTTCATGGGCTTGATGGCGAAGTCCTCGCCGTCAATGACGGTGGTGTACATATTATCCTTATAATGATCCCAGTGGCCGGAGGTCTCCCACAGCGTCCGCTTCATGATCTGCGGGGTGGAGATCTCCACATAGTTCCACTTCTTATGAACCTGACGCCAGTAATCGATCAGGGTGTTCTTCAGCACCATGCCCTTAGGCAGATAGAACGGGAAGCCGGGGGCCTCATCCCGGAAAGCGAACAGGCCCAGCTCACGGCCCAGCTTGCGGTGGTCCCGGCGCTTGGCCTCCTCAATGCGCTCCAGATAGGCGTCCAGCTCCTCCTTCTTGGGGAAAGCGATGCCGTAAATGCGCTGGAGGGTCTCGCGGTTGGAGTCACCCCGCCAATAGGCGGCGTTGCAGGACAGCAGCTTGATGGCGTTGCCCTTGACCCGGCCGGTGGAGTCCAGATGGGGACCGGCGCACAGGTCGGTGAACTCGCCCTGCTTATAGAAGGAGATATGGGCATCCTCCGGCAAATCCTCAATGAGCTCCACCTTGTAGGGCTCGCCCTTTTCCTTCATGAACTGGATGGCCTCCGCCCGGGGCAGCTCAAAGCGCTCCAGCTTCAGCTTCTCCTTGCAGATCTTCCGCATCTCAGCCTCGATCTCGGCCATGTGCTCCGGAGTAAAGGCGAAGGGCGCGTCCATATCGTAATACCAGCCTTCCTTGATGGCCGGGCCGATAGCCAGCTTCACCTCCGGCCACAGGCGCTTAACGGCCTGCGCCATGATGTGAGAGCAGGTATGCCAGTAGGTCTGCCGATATTCCTCACTTTCAAAGCTGAATTCCTTATTTTCCTCAGACATGATACTGTCTCCTTTCCTTTGGCGGTGCTTCCGCCCGGGGCAAAACAAAAACGCCTCACCCCTGTTTTAATCAGGGGTGAGGCGTAAAGCTCCACGGTTCCACCCTGCTTGCACACAAGGCGAAAACCCGCCTTGTGTGCAAGCAGGCAAAACCCTTTCAGGCTTTTGCCTGATTTCAATGGTACAGGAAACCCCTGATGGGTTTCCCGCACACACCCTTCCTTTCCGAAGGAAGTACGCACGTCAAAGCGTTCTTTCGGCATCGTTGTGCCGCTCGTGTCCTCTGTAACGGGAGGTCCCGTCCCGGCCTACATATCGGCGGGCGGCTCCAAGGCGGTGACTGTTCCGGCTCCTGCTGACGCCGCTTTCAGCCCATGGCGGCATCTCTCTGAAGCTCTCCCCGGACAGTGTCCTTTTCTAAGCCTTTTTCAGAATGGAAACAATATAGCACTTGCCTCCGCCGTTGTCAAGGGGGGCGCCCCGGCGATTTTCACAGGAAATTTTCGGCAGACGCGGAAATTTCCGCCGCTTTTTATTCATGGGGCTTGGGCAGGTTCCAGCGGTAGTGGGCCGACAGGCACCGGATGGCAAACACCGCCGCCGCGCCGGTCAGCATGGCCGCCACCTCTCCCGCCGGGTGCCACAGCACGCCGCAGATCACCGCCCCGATCAGCGAGGCGCAGGCATAAATATGCTTGACAAAAATGTACGGCGTCTCCCCGGCCATCACATCCCGCAGCAGTCCGCCGCCCACGCCGGTAACCACGCCCACAAACACCAGCAGATACAAGGAGGGCTCAGCTACACAGCCCCACACCACCCGGACGCCCATGACCGTGAAAATTCCAAGGCCCGCGCTGTCCATCCACAGCATGAACAGGTCATAGCGCCGCTGGTTCCCCATCAGTCCGTGCCGCACACCGGAGAGGAACAAAATCAGGGAAGTCACCACCGCCACCGCCGAGGCCATTGGATTTTGAAATGCGGCAGGCGGCGTATTTCCCAGCAGCACATCCCGCACCATTCCTCCGCCGCAGGCCGTGGTCAGGCCCAGAATGCACACGCCGAAAATGTCCATTCCCTTGCGGATACCCAAAATGGCGCCGGAGGCGGCAAAGGCCACTGTGCCGATCATCTCAAAAATAAAGAGAAAGCGCTCCATTCCTTTATCCGCCTCTCCGCACCATTTCCATAAAGGCCGCGGCCGCCGCCGTGGGATGCACCTCCCGCAGCGTGCACATATCCACGCTGCGCTCAGGAATGTCAAAGTCTGTTTTCAGCAGGCGGATGCCGCCGCTTTCCAGCTCCTTATGTACGAACTCCAGCGTAACGCCCGCTACGCCGAGGCCGATCTCCGCCAGCGTCACCAAAAGCTGCCGGGAAGAAAGCTCGATTTCTGGTGTCAGCGTCACGCCGGCCTTCAGGAATTCCTGCTCCAAAAATACCCGGGAGCTGGCCTTGCGCTCTAAAAGAATCAGCGGAAAGGCCGCGATCTCCTGCCGGGTATAGATGCGGTCAAGGTCGCAGTCATAATTTTTGCCCGCCACAAATACGGAATGGGTGGCAAAGCAGGGCCATGTCTCCAGCGCCTCGTCCTTTGGCGAGGAGGCAAACGCGATGTCCACCGCGCCAGAGCGGAGCATACTGAGCACCTTGGCGCTGCGGCCGGAGATGATTCGCAGCCGGATGCCGGGGTGCTGGCGGTGAAAGCTCTCCAGATACGGCGTAAGGAATTGGCCCGTCACCGTGTCGCTGGCGCCGATGGTCAGCGTACCCAGCAAAAGCTGCTGGGCCTGAGAGAGCTTGTCCTCACCCGTGGCCAGCAGGCCCAGCGCGTTGCGGACATATTGGTAGAGCATCCGGCCCTCTCCCGTCAGCGTCACACCCCGGGGGGACCGGGCGAACAGCCGCGCCTGCAAAGCCGTTTCCAGCTGCTTGACGGACTGGCTCACCGCCGACTGCGAAATGTACAGGTTTTTCGCCGCCGCCGAGATATTGCCCGTTTCCGCCACTTCCTTGAATACCCGGTATAGTTCCAGCTTGACTGCCATAGTGTTTCCTCCATCATCAGCGCTTCTGATTGCTATCAGAAGCATTATAAGCAGTTATCCAAAAAATTGCAACCGGAAGGCGGCGATTTTTTCGCTTTTCCGACTGCACTCCCGCCGCCGTTTCCGATGGAAAGCCGTTGCAAAACGCTGGGGATTGCGCTACAATAAGCTGAATCATTTTTACACCGTTTTCAGGAGGTCCTATGCTGTATTCCGTTCTGGCGGTGGGCGATGTGGTGGGCGAGTCCGGCCTCGCACACTTAGAGCGCCATCTCCGCCCCCTGCAAAAGCTGAAAAACATTTCCTTCACCGTTGTAAACGGTGAAAACATCTCCGCCACGGGCCTGACCCGCAAGCAGGCGCTGCGGGTCTATGACGCCGGGGCCGATGCCGTAACGCTGGGGAACCATACCTTCGGCAAAATGGAAATCTGTCCGCTGCTGGACGAGGCCCACTGGCTCCTGCGCCCCGCTAACCTCTCCGCCCGCGCACCGGGACACGGCTGTGAGATTTTTGACTGCAACGGCGTGCGGATTCGCGTAATGAGCCTCATCGGCCGCTGCGGCCTGCAATGGAACGCCGAAAACCCCTTCACGCTGGCGGACCGGCTGCTGAAATCCGGGGACGCGGACTTCACACTGGTGGATTTCCACGCGGAGGCCACCAGCGAAAAGCTGGCGCTGGGCTATTATCTCGATGGCCGCGTCAGCGCCCTGTGGGGCACCCACACCCATGTCCCCACCGCCGATGAGCAGATCTATCCCAAGGGCACCGGCTATATCACCGACCTTGGCATGACCGGTCCTATCCGCTCCGTGCTGGGCGTGGAGCCGGAGCAGTCCGTAGAGTCGTTTTTAGGCGGCCTGCCGGGGCGCTACCGCAACCCCAACGGTCCCTGCAAGCTGCAGGGCGCCGTGTTCACGCTGGACAGCGCCACAGGGCTCTGCACCGCCGTGGAGCGGGTGGACATCCGGTAAGGGGGCCGTTGTATGACAAGACCTGAGCAATTCCGTTCCTATTCCGCCGTGTTTCCCATTTTGCTGCGGAGCGGCCCGCACGGACAGGAGGTCCTGCTGCACCTGCGGCAGAACACCGGCTATATGGACGGTCACTGGGATTTTGCCGGCAGCGGACATGTAGACGAAAACGAAACGGCCCGTCAGGCCGTGGCCCGGGAGTGTCAGGAGGAGCTTGGCATCACGGTAGAGCCTGCCGATGCAGAATTTATCCACCTGTGCCACCGGGTTGCCGGGGGCGACGGCCGCACCTATTACGATTTGTGCTTCCGAATCCGGCGCTACAGCGGCGAGCCCGCCGTGATGGAGCCGGAGAAAAACGCTGGGCTCCACTGGTTCCCCACGGACGCCCTGCCGGAGAATATCAGCTCGGCGGTGGAGGCCATGCTGCTCCCCTGTCTGCGGGGCCAGCCTTACAGTGAGGTCATTCATGATGTGCCGGTCACGCCTTGACCGCTATTCAAAATATAGAAACAGAAAAAGAGGAAAGCTACCATGTCTATTCAAAAGGTACGAGAGTATTTCAAGGGCTTCGGCATCGAAGACCGCATCCGGGAATTCGACATCTCCTCCGCCACGGTGGAGCTGGCGGCGATCGCTGTCGGCGTGGAGGGTGCCCGTATTGCCAAATCCATGAGCTTCAAAATCGGCGAGGAGCCCATCATCATCGTCATGGCCGGAGATGCCAAGGTGGACAACAGCCGCTACAAGGCCCAGTTCCACACCAAGGCCAAAATGCTGACCTTTGACGAGGCCCATACCATGATCGGCCACGATCCCGGCGGCGTGTGCTCCTTTGCCCTGCCGGACAATGTGAAAACGTATTTAGACATCTCCTTGAAGCGGTTCGATACCGTGTTCCCCGCCGCCGGCAGCAGCAACAGCGCCATTGAGCTGACCTGTGACGAGCTGGAAAAATATTCCTCCAACTTTATGGGCTGGATTGACGTTACAAAGGGTTGGCGTCCCGAGGAAAAGGAGAACTGACAGGGAGGGGCCATGCTGAAATTCATTCACGCGGCGGACTTTCATCTTGACAGCGCCTTTGCCGCGCTGACGCCCCAGCAGGCCGCCGCCCGCCGCCGGGAAAGCCGTGACCTGCCGGTGCGTCTTGCCAACTACGTCAACCAGAACGGCATTGAGCTGGTGCTGCTTGCCGGTGACCTTTTTGACAGCGCCGACGCCTATCGGGACACGGCGGAAAGTCTGTCCGCCGCGCTGGGGCAGATGGCCGCGCAGGTCTATATCGCCCCCGGCAACCATGACTGGTACGGCCCCGGCAGTCCCTATCTGACTGTGGAGTGGCCGGACAACGTGCATATTTTCACGCAGTCCCGTATCGAGGCGCTGGAATGGCCTGAAAAAAATCTGGTGCTCCACGGCGCGGCCTTCACCGCCCCGGAGCAGGCCGAGGGCTTTCTCACCGGCTTCATCGCCCCGGCGGATGGGCGGCTCCACATCGGTCTGCTCCACGGGGAGCTGGCCCCCTCCGAGACCCGGTACGATCCCCTCCGCCGGGAGGAAATTGCCGAAAGCGGCCTTGCCTATCTGGCGCTGGGTCACATCCATAAGCGGACGGAAGCGCTGACGCTGGGCCGCACCATCTGCGCGTGGCCGGGGTGTCCCGAGGGCCGTGGCTTTGACGAGCTGGGGGAAAAGGGCTTTTATGCCGGCGTTTTAGAGGACAGCGGTGCCGTTTCCCTGACGTTTGTCCCCTTTGCCGGGCGGAAATATGAAATTTTAGAGGTCAATGTCACCGGTCAAGACCCCCGGGCCGCCATCGAGGCCGCTCTGCCCTTTGACACGAGCCGGGACTTGTACCGCATCATCCTCACCGGTGAGACCGGGGCGGGCGGCGTCCATCCCTCCGCCTTACAGGAGGCGCTGGCTGGCCGCTTCTATACACTGGAAATCCGGGACAGGACCCATCTTGCGGAGGATCTATGGGCCAGAGCGGAGGAGGATTCTCTCCGTGGCCTGTTCCTCAAGGACTTGAAGGCCCGGCTGGACGCCGCCGAAACCGACGAGGTTCGGCAGCAGATCACTATGGCTGCCCGGTTCGGCCTTGCGGCGCTGGATCATCGGGACCTTGATTCGTAAGGAGCACTCATGAAGAACATCTTACTCATCGGCACCGGCGGCACCATCGCCTCCGATGTGACGGAGGACGGTCTGGCCCCGGAGCTGACCACAGAGCAGCTTTTGAGCCATCTCCCCGCCATCTCCGGCATCTGCAATGTGGACTGCGTACAGCTTTTGAATTTGGACAGCACGAATATGCGCCCGGAGCACTGGCTGAAAATGGTCCGCTGTATCCGGGAAAGCTATGACCGCTACGATGGCTTTGTCATCACCCACGGTACAGACACCATGGCCTACACGGCGGCGGCACTGAGCTATCTCATTCAGGGCAGTCCCAAGCCCATCATCCTCACCGGCGCGCAGAAGCCCATCGGCTTTGATTCCACGGATTCCAAAATCAACCTGGCAGATGCCTTCCGCTGCGCCGCGTCCGACCTTCCCGGCGTGTCCATCGTGTTCAACAGCCACGTTATTTTAGGCACCCGTGCCCGCAAGACCCGCTCCAAGAGCTTTCAGGCCTTTTCCAGCATCAACTATCCCGATTTGGGCGTTCTGCGGGACGGTGTGCTTCTGCGTTATATCCGGCAGGACTGCCATGCCGCCCCGGTATTTTTCGACACGCTGGATTCCAAGGTAGCGCTTTTGAAGCTGACGCCGGGACAGGACCGCGCCGCCGCCGACTTTCTGCTGGAGCGAAATGACGCGCTTATCATTGAGAGCTTCGGCGTGGGCGGCCTGCCGGAGCAGGGCGGCTTTTTTGACTGCCTGCGGGACTGGATGTCTAAAGGGCGGCTCATCGTCCTCACAACGCAGGTCCCCAGCGAGGGCAGCGACGTCGGCGTCTACCATGTGGGCCACAGCCTGAAAGCCGATCTGAAGGTGCTGGAGGCCCACATAGATCGGAAGAGCACACGTCTGAACTCCAGTCACGGCTACAGCTCGTATGCCG
>UQMC01000044.1 GCA_900542115.1 uncultured Oscillibacter sp.
AAATCGCTATAATATCTTCGTTGACAAATTGCACAAACAGGTTGCGTGGGCGGCTCCTGCGTGATACCGAGCTTTTCGTGTTGAGGAGGAACAGCTATGTCCGGGAGAATTTTTCAGAATGTAGTGCTGCAATTAAAGGAGAACACGGACCGAACCGTTGGCGTCATTGACGGTGAGGGCGTTGTGATCGCGTGCAGCGAGCTTTCCATGATCGGTCAGCGCTGGGGAGAGTATGTGGCGGCGGTGAACGGCGCTGCCGGCAGCATGGTCTGCTTTGACGGTAAGACCTTCAAGGCCCTCAGCGGCTGGGGCAATCAGTTTGACTATGCGGCCTTTGCCTTTGGAGACAATGAGATCAGCAAGACCATCTGCTCCATGGCCACGGTGGCGCTGAACGCCGCCAAGAGCTATTACGAGGAAAAGCATGACCGGGGTTCCTTTGTAAAGGACATCATCTCCGATAATATCATGCTGGGCGATATTTATATGCGGGCAAAGGAACTGCGGGTGGCTACCTATGTCAGCCGCGGCGTGTTTGCCATCCGAAGTCTGCAAAAGGGCGAGTCCGTTCCCACGGAGACCATTCAGAATATGTTCCCGGACCGGCAGAATGACTTTGTGCTCAGCGTGGGCGAGGGCGATGTGGTTCTGATTCGCCAGCTGCCGGAGGGTGCCGGCTCCAAGGAGCTGAACAAGACCGCCGCCCAGATCGAGGAGGCGTTGCGGGTCGGCGGCGAGAGCACGGTGGTTGTCGGCATCGGCACCATTGCCACGCATCTGCGGGACCTTGCCAAGAGCTACAAGGAGGCGCAGATCGCCATTGAGGTCGGCAAGGTGTTCGACACGGAAAAGTATATCATCAACTACGAAAATTTGGGTATCGGCCGTCTGATCTACCAGCTGCCCACTACGCTGTGCGAGATGTTTTTGCAGGAGGTATTTAAGAAGAACCCCATTGACGCACTGGATAAGGAAACGCTCTTTACCATCCACAAGTTCTTTGAAAACAACCTGAACGTTTCCGAAACGGCCCGGAAGCTCTTTGTCCACCGCAATACGCTGGTGTACCGTCTTGAGAAGATCAAGAAGCTCACGGGACTGGACCTGCGGGAGTTTGACGATGCCATCACTTTTAAGGTGGCGCTGATGGTCAAGAAGTATCTGACCAGCCGGGGCATCGAGTCCTGAACAAAAAAATACGAAATTCCATGGACTGTCAGGTCCATGGAATTTTTTTGTGCCGGTGAAACACGTCGGCAGACATATTTGTCCATAGTAATGATTGGCATGAATGTATGGAAAAATTTTCCGCAGAAAAACTTGGGAAGATTTTCGGACGCCGGTTGCATTGCGGCGAAAGTCCGTATATAATGAGACCATGTGTAGAATTATGTAGACCTGAATACGAGCGTATCCGAGTCCCGTGTCAGATAAAAGGAGAATTGCCCTATGATTCGGCTGAAGGACGTAGAAATGGAGTACCCAAACGGCACCCGGGCCATCCGGGGTATCAGCACCACCATTGAGGATGGTGAATTTGTGTTTCTGGTAGGACCCTCCGGCTCGGGGAAGTCCACCATCATCAAAATGCTCACCGGGGAGGAAATTCCCACGGCGGGGCGCATTATGATTAACGGCTTTTCCGTCAACAATATTGCCGAGCGGCAGATTCCCATGATGCGCCGCACACTGGGAATTATTTTTCAGGATTTCCGGCTCATTGAAAAGAAAACCGTGTATGAAAATCTGGAATTTGTCATGCGGGCTGTGGGGATGCCTATGAAGGAGATCAAGAACCGCATTGCATACGTGCTGCTGCTGGTGGGGCTGGAGCAGAAGGCGGAGAGCTATCCCAACGAGCTTTCCGGCGGTGAGCAGCAGCGGGTGGCTATTGCCCGGGCGCTGGTGAACAATCCCAGCACCATTATCGCTGACGAGCCTACCGGAAACCTTGACCCGGAGCGCTCTATGGAGATCATGACGCTGCTGGTGAAGATCAACCAGCTTGGTACAACGGTGCTGGTGGTGACCCATGAAAAGGATTTGGTGAATAAATTCGGCAAGCGGGTCATTACCATCGACAAGGGATGTATTATCAATGACAGCGTCGGCGGCTATGTGGGAGGGCATATCCATGAGAAGGCATGATTTCGGATATTTCTTCCACGAGGGCATTTCCAATATGTTCAGCCACGGCTTCATGTCTTTTGCGGCCATCGGCATTACGGTGGCGTGCCTTTTGATCATGGGGACGTTTACGCTGGTGGCGGTGAACGCGGACGCGCAGCTCAAGGATCTGGAGCGGGACAATGAGATTCTGGCCTACGTGGACGAGAATTACACACAGGCGCAGGCAAAAGCGCTGCAAAGCCGGCTGGAGGCCGTGGACAATGTGGCCTCCGCAACGTTCATCACAAAGGAACAGGCCATGGAGGACTTCATCGCAAAATATCCCGATGAGGACTATTTTCAGGACTTGGACCCCAGTATTCTGCGGGACAGGTATGCCATCAAGGTCAAGGATTTGACAAGGCAGAGCCAGACCGTAACGCAGATTAAGGCTGTGGCGGGCATTGCCAAGGTCAATGCCTATGAGGAGCTGGCCGGCGGCTTTATCACCATCCGCAATATCGCCACGGTTATCTGTGTGGCACTGATCGCGGTGCTGTTTGTGGTGTCCGTATTTATCATTTCCAACACCATCAAGCTCACCACCTTTGACCGCAAGGACGAGATCGCCATTATGAAAATGGTGGGTGCTACCAACGGCTTTATCCGCTGGCCCTTTGTGTATGAGGGCTTTATGCTGGGTCTCACCGGTGCTGTGCTGGCGTTTTTGCTGCAATGGGGGCTTTACGAGGCCATTGCCAAGGGCGTTGGCGAGAGTGATACGCTGCAGCTTATTTCCGTGGTGCCCTTTGCACAGCTCTGGCAGCCGGTGGCGGGAGTCTTTCTGGCAGCGGGCATCCTCATCGGCGTAGGGGGAAGCCTTTCCGCCATCCGCCGCTTTTTGCAGGTGTAAGGAGGCGGCAATGAAAAAGGGCAAACGCTTTTTGCGGTCATTGACCGCTCTTGTCTGTATGCTGGTGCTGCTGACGGTGGACACTGCACCCGCCATGGCGGCCAAGGTGACGCAGGCAGATATCGACGCGCTGAAAGGCAGCGCCTCGGACCTTGACAAAAAGCAGAAGGAGATTCAAAGCAAGCTCAATGACCTGAAGGATGACAAGGCGGCGGCGCTGCAAAAGAAAAATCTACTGGATCAGCAAATCGCAAACACAACCTCACAGATCAGCAACACGGAATCCCAGATCACAGATTATAACGCACTGATCTTGCAGGCGGAGGATGAGTTGGCCGACGCGGAGCAGCGGGAGGCCGACCAGTATGACCTGTTCTGCAAGCGCGTCCGGGAGATGGAGGAGCAGGGAACAGTGAGTTACTGGTCTGTGCTGTTTAAGGCCACCAGCTTTTCTGACCTGTTGGGGCGGCTGGATATCGTCAATGAGGTCATGGACTATGACCAGAAGGTTATTGACGATCTGCAGGCGCTTCAGGCAGAAATCGAGGAAAAAAAGACGGGGCTTGAGGCAAGTAAGGCTGATTTGGAGGCGGCGAAGGCGTCTTTAGAGAGCCAGAAGCGGCAGCTTAGCAGTCAGCGGGACGAGGCCAATAAGCTCGTTAGGGAAATTGATGACAACGCCGCAGAGTATCAGGCAACCCTGAAGGATCTGGAGGCTGAGGAGCGCCGAATCGAGCAGCAGGTCAAGCAGCTCCAGAAGCAACTGGAGGAACAGATGGCGGCGGAGGGGAAGAACTATAACACAAACCCCGGCGGCTACATCTGGCCGGTGGACAGCCGGTACATCACTTCCACCGTGGGCGGGCGCAGCTCCCCCGGCGGCGTTGGTTCCACAAACCACAAGGGAACGGATATTGGCCGGGTGGGCTACACCAGTCCGGTTTACGCCGCCAAGGCGGGTACGGTCATTGTGGCACAGCGCTCCAGCTCCTACGGCAACTATGTGGTCATTTCCCACGGCACCGGCAATACTACGCTGTACGCCCACATGAGCAGTATCAAGGTCAGCGTAGGCACCTATGTCCAGCAGGGACAGACCATCGGTATTACCGGCTCTACCGGCCATTCTACCGGCCCGCACCTGCATTTTGAGGTGGTAGAGGGCGGCGTTCGCGTGAACCCCTTGAGCCATGGTGCAGCCCCCAAGAAGGGCTATCTGACGGGGTATACCCTCTCTGGCTCTTCTGTGGGAAGCTAAGAAAGGGAGAATTGCAGATGTACCTGAAAGCGACCGCGGCTACGCTGGCCGCATGGCTGGTGGGCCTTTTGATCGATGTGAATTTGGGCGCCGGCGATTGGCAGATGTTGTACCTGCGGGTGCTGCTGCCGGTGCTGGCCATGGGACTCTGCATTCTCGGTGAATTGAAAAAGAAGTAAGCAGTCAGAAACGTTCTGAAACAGCCTCCTGTTCCATACCATGGGACAGGAGGTTGTTTTTATGATTGGAATGCTTATCTGGGACCGGGCGGGACACGGCTTGCGCCCGGTGCGTATGAAGGAAATAAGCGTGCTCCATGTCCGCTTTCTCTGCGGGGAGGTCACGGCGCGGGAGCGCACGGCGGCGGTGGCGCGGAGCCACCGCCTGCGGACAGCGGGGCGAAGGCTGCTGCGGCAGGGTGTGGAGCGGGTAGTGCTGCCGGAGGGCAGCGCGGCGGACGTACTTCCCAAGGGACTGCGGCCGGTAAGTACATTAGCACTGCGGCGGGCGATAGCGGCGGATTGGGCCGGTGAGTTGCTGCGGCTGCGGCAGCAGCCGCCCGGTGGGGCACGGGTGCTGGTAACGGCCAACGCACTCTCCGGCGAGGTAGTGCGGACGGTGACGGAGCTGGCGCTGCGCCACCGCTATTTGCTGCTGACCGTTCCCTTTGGCGGTGAAGAGCTGTGTCGCCGTCTTCGGCGGGAGTACGGCGTGTCTGTTTTGCTCAATCCAACGGCGGAGCAGATGGCAGAGGCCGCTGTACAGATCGCCTTTGACCCGGTCGAGGCGGCGAGCGGCGGCTTTTTGCCGCTGTATGACGAGCAGCTGCCGCTGCCGGCGTTACTGCTGCCGCCCTCCATTGAGGCGTGTCTCCCGAAGGGAGTGAACCGAGGACAGCTGTTGTCCGTCCTGTGGGAGCACGGTGCTCTGCGGCCCGGGCAGGTGACGGTCCGGTTAGAGGCAAATCGCGCAGAATAGGCCGTTTTACCCGGAAAAGCAACAGATTTCCCTTGAAATAAAAGGGCTTTTCTGCTATAGTATCTTAGTTAAAGTATGAAAAGCTATGGCGAGGTGACAGAATGTACCTGAAGGCCCTCGAATTGCAGGGGTTTAAATCGTTTCCCGATAAAACGGTGCTCACATTCGGCGAGGACATCACCGCCATCGTCGGTCCTAACGGCTCCGGCAAGTCCAATATCTCCGACGCGATTCGCTGGGTCATGGGCGAGCAGTCCAGCAAGGCGCTGCGGGGCGGCAAGATGGAGGATGTGATCTTCGGCGGAACGGAGAAGCGCGCGCCGGTAGGCTTCGCGCAGGTGACGCTGGTACTGGACAACACCGGCCATATTTTCCCGTCCTTAGAGGAGGCGGAGGTGGCGGTTACCCGGCGCTATTACCGCAGCGGAGAGAGCGAATATTACATCAATCGCCAGTCCGCCCGGCTGAAAGACGTGACGGAGCTGTTCATGGACACCGGCATGGGCCGGGAGGGCTACTCCATCGTGGGGCAGGGCCGTGTGGACGAAATTTTGTCCACGAAAAGCACGGACCGCCGGGAGATTTTTGAGGAGGCCGCCGGAATCTCGAAGTACCGCCACCGGAAAGAGGAGGCGGAGCGGAAGCTGGAGCGGACGGAGGAAAACCTCGTCCGCATCAACGATAAGATTGCCGAATTGGAGCTTCAGGTAGAGCCGTTGCGGGCGCAGGCGGAAACAGCGAAGAAATATCTGGTCCTTCGGGATGAGATGCGCGTGCTGGAAATTTCCCTGTGGCTGGAAAATCTGGAGGCGCTGAAGCGGGATGCCCGCAAGCTGGAAACCGACCTGCGGGACGCCGAGGGGCAGCGGGACGAGGCCCGCTCCGCCATGGACGCGTTGTTTGCTGAAACGGAGCAGTTCGGCAGGCGGATGCAGGAAAAGGATATGGAGGCCGAAATGCTGCGAAGCGGCCTTGCGGAACTGGATGCCAAGGCGGCGGAGGAGGACTCCGCCATCGCGGTGCTGGAGAGCACCATCGGCCATCTGGAGGAAAATATGCGGCAGGTCAAGGCGGAGCTGGCGGAAACGGAGCAGCGCACCGGCGGCTATGCGGCACAGGCGGCGGAGCAGGAGGCACAGGCGGCAGAGCTGGAAACGCAGGCCGCAGCGCTGGGCGAACAGCTCACGCAAATGCTGGCTCAGGCACAGGCGGCGGCGGAGAAGGCTGGCGGCGCGTCCACAGAGGCAGAGGCGCTACGGAGCCGGGAAGCCATTGCGGCGGCAGCCGCCGCAGATGCCAAGGCGGAGGCCGCCGCCATCCGGGCGGAGAATCAGCAAATCGAAACAAGACGCCTTGCGGCGGAGGCGGACAAGGCCGCCGCGGAAAAGCAGCTGGCGGAAAAGGAAACCGAGGCCAAGGCCAACCGGCGGGCGTTGGAGGATGCCCGTGACGAGGCGGAGGCCGCCGCGAATATCATCAGCGGCCACACGCTGCGGATGAAGGAGCGGGAGAAAAAAGCCGCCGCTGCCGCAGATGAGCGCGTGAAGCTCACCATGGACACAGGCGCGCTGGACAGCCGTATCCGCCTGCTGACGGAAATGGAAAAGGACTACGAGGGCTTTAACAAGGCCGTAAAGCTGGTCTGTCAGGCCAAGGGCGAGCTGCGGGGCATTCACGGCCCGGTGGCAAGCCTGATAAAAACGGAGAGCCGCTATTCCCTTGCCATCGAGATTGCGCTGGGAGCGGGACTTCAGAACATCGTGGTGGACCGGGAGGAGGACGCCAAGAGTGCCATTGCCTTCCTGAAAAGGCGGGACGGCGGACGCGCAACGTTTTTGCCGTTGACCGCCATCCACGGCGAGGAGCTGCGGGAAAACGGCGTGGAGCGGGAGTTCGGCTTTGTGGGCGTTGCATCCCGGTTGGTGTGCTTTGACCCGAAGTATACGCAGATCTTCAACAATTTGCTGGGCCGGACGGTCATTGCGGAGGATTTGGACTGTGGTATCGCCATGGCGCGGAAATACCGCAACGCTTTCCGCATCGTGACGCTGGACGGACAGGTCATCAACCGGGGCGGCTCCATGACCGGCGGCTCTGTCAGCCGCAGTGCCGGAGTGCTTAGCCGGACAGCGGAGCTGGAACGGCTGAACAGCCGCATCGGGGAGCTGCATCAACGGCTGGAGGACGCCAAGGTGGCGGAGGCGGCAGCCGGACGGGAGCTGGAGGCGGCGCGCTATGAGCTGACCACCGCCGAGGCGCAGCGCCGTGCCGCCGAGGACGAGGTCCTGCGGCTGGAGGGCGTACAAAACCAATTTCAAATGCTCCTATCCGGACTGCGGGAGAGCGTTGAGAGCCTTACCGGTGAGCTGACAGCCATTGACGAACGCCTGCGGGCGAACGCGGAGTGTGCCGCCGGGGCAGAAAAGACCATAGCGGAGCGAGAAGCAGAGGCCGCAGCCCTGCGGGAGAGCGCGGAGCGCGTGCTGTCCGGCCAGAGCGAGCTGCTGGCGGAGTCCGGGCGTCTGGCGGAGAATGTGACCGCGTGCAAGACGGAGCTGGCTTCCCTGAACGCCAACCGGGAGGGCATTCTCCGCCGCGCCGCTGATTTGCGGCAGTTGGCGGAGGACCTGTCGGGAGACCGGGAACAAAAGGAGGCGGCGCTGAAGCGCTATCAGGAGCAGATCGAAACGGCGCAGGCGGATATCCGGCAGAGAACGGACGCGCAGACTGTTCTGCGTGCACAGGGCGAGGACGCACGGCAGCGCCTGCAGACCATCAGTCAGGAAAAAATCGCGCTGGAGGCGGAACGCACCGCCAAGACCCGGGCCGGTCAGGAGATGAACGAGACGCTGCTGAATTTGGAACGGGCGGCGTCGAGACTGGAAAGTAAGCTGGCTACCTCCGCCATGGAGGAAAAGCAGATATTGGACAAGCTGTGGGAAACCTATGAGCTGAGCCATTCCGACGCTGCGGCCCAGCGAATTGAGCTGGAAAGCGTACAGAAAGCATCCCGCCGGGTGGCGGAGCTGAAGCGGGAGATCAATGGCCTCGGCACCATTAACATCGGCGCCATCGAGGAATTTGAGCGGGTGAACGGACGGTATACCTACCTGACGGATCAGCGCAACGATGTGGAAAAGGCAAAGGGCGAGCTGACCGGAATCATTCGGGAGATCACAACGCAGATGATGGATATTTTCGGCCGGCAGTTCAAGCTGCTCAGCGAGAGCTTTGAGACAACGTTCACGGAGCTTTTCGGCGGCGGACAGGCTAAGCTGGAGCTGGAGGACCCGGAGAACATTCTGGAATGCGGCATTGAAATCAAGGCCCAGCCGCCGGGAAAGACGCTGAAGACCATCTCACTGCTCTCCGGCGGAGAGAAGGCGTTTGTGGCTATTGCACTGTATTTTGCTATTTTGAAGGTGCACCCCACGCCGTTTTGCATTATGGACGAGATCGAGGCGGCACTGGACGAGGCCAACGTGGTGCGGACCGCGCGCTATATGCGGACGCTTGCGGATAAGACGCAGTTCATCGTCATCACCCATCGGCGCGGCACCATGGAGGGCGCGGATGTGCTTTATGGCGTGACCATGCAGGAGCAGGGCGTTTCCAAGATTCTGACCATCAATCTCAACGATATGGCGAAGGAACTGAAAATCAAATAAAAAGGAGTTCACGATGGGCTTTTTTGACAAACTGAAAAAAATCACCAGCAGCCTGTTCTCCGGCTTTACGGAGGCGGACGAGGCGTTCTTTGAGGAGCTGGAGGAAACGCTCATTATGGCGGACCTCGGCGTGGACGCCGCCACGGACGCCGTGGAAAAGCTCCGCACTAAGGTGCGCCGGGAGCATCTTGAAGGACAGGAGGCTGTCCGGGAGGGGCTCCGAGAAATTTTGGCCGAGGAAATGGATGTGGGCGATACCGCGCTGAAGCTGGACACAAAGCCCAGCGTGTGCATTTTTATCGGCGTCAACGGCGTTGGCAAAACCACCTCCATTGGCAAGGTGGCGGCCAGCCTGAAAAAGCAGGGAAAGCGTGTGCTGCTGTGCGCGGCGGACACGTTCCGCGCCGCCGCTGCCGATCAGTTGGAAATCTGGGCGGAGCGGGCCGGCTGCGAGATCGTCCGCCAGTACGAGGGGGCGGACCCCGGCGCGGTGCTGTTTGACGCATTGCAGGCGGCTAAGGCCCGGAACGTGGACGTAGTGCTGTGCGACACGGCGGGGCGCCTCCACAACAAGGCAAATCTTATGGCGGAGCTTGGTAAGCTATCCAAGATCATTGACCGGGAGTGCCCCAGCTGCGACCGGGAGACGCTGCTGGTGCTGGATGCCACCACCGGACAGAACGGCTTGCTTCAGGCCCGAAGCTTCAAGGAGACCGCAGGGCTGACCGGCATTGTCCTGACAAAGCTGGACGGAACGGCCAAGGGCGGAATTGTGGTAGCCATCGCCCGGGAGCTGGGTGTGCCTGTGAAGCTGGCCGGTGTGGGCGAGGGCATTGACGATTTGAAGCCCTTTGACGCGCATGATTACGCGGAGGCTATCATCTGAGAAGGGGGAGAAAACAGCGATGACAAGACAGGACGGACGGGCGTATGACGAGCTGCGCCCCATTAAAATCACCACGGATTTTGTGAAATTCCCGGAGGGGAGCTGCCTCATTGAGTGCGGTGACACCAAGGTGCTTTGTTGCGCCAGCATTGAGGACAAGACACCGCCCCATGTTCCCGAGGGCGAGGGCTGGGTCACGGCGGAATACTCCATGCTGCCCCGGGCAAACCGGGAGCGCAGCAAGCGGGACATTGCCAAGCTGAAGCTAAGCCCCCGCAGCGCGGAAATCCAGCGGCTTGTGGGCCGCAGTCTTCGGGCTGCCGTGGATAGGAAGGCCTTGGGTGAGCGGACCATCAACATCGACTGCGATGTGCTGCAGGGCGATGGCGGCACCCGCACGGCCTCCGTTACCGGCGGCTTTATCGCGCTGGCTCTGGCCTGCCGGAAACTGGTGGAGGACGGATATCTCGGGTCCAGCCCTATCCGGCATTTTGTGACAGGCGTTTCCGCTGGAATCGTGGACGAGCAGCCTATGCTGGACCTTCAGTACAGCGAGGACAGCCGCGCACAGGTGGATCTGAACTGCGTGATGAACGAGCTGGGCGAGATCATTGAGCTTCAGGGAACTGGCGAGGGCCGGGCCTTTACACTGGCGGAGCAGCAGGAGCTGGTGCGTCTGTGCGCCAAGGGCAACCGGGAACTGCTGAAGCTCCAGAAGCAGATACTGGGATAAGGAGCGCGGTACGATGGCACAGATTTTTGAAATGATCATGCTGGTCTGCTTTGGCCTGTCATGGCCGTTCAATATTACAAAGTCTCTGCGGGCAAGGACTGCCAAGGGCAAGAGTGTGATGTTTGAGATCGTGATTATCATCGGCTATCTGTGCGGTCTTGCCGGGAAGTTTATCAGCAGAAATATTACATACGTGGCTGCGTTCTATGTGGCGGACATCCTGATGGTGAGCATCGACCTTGCGCTGACCTTCCGCAACCGCTCTCTGGACCGTATGGCAGCCAAGGAGGAAACAACGGTATGAAATTTGTACTTGCAACACACAATCCTAATAAGGTCCGGGAGATGAGCGCCATTTTAGGGCAGTTCGGCGTAGAGGTTGTCAGCCCCAAGGAGCTTGGAATCACTGTGGAGGTGGAGGAAACCGGCACCACGTTTGCGGAAAACGCTATGTTGAAGGCCAGAGCCATCTGTGAGCTTGCGAAACTCCCGGCCATTGCTGATGACTCCGGCCTCTGCGTGGATGCCCTCAACGGCGGCCCCGGTGTGTACTCCGCCCGGTACGGCGGCGAGGGGCTGGATGACAGGGGACGGTATACGCTGCTGCTGCAAACTATGCGGGGGCAGACCAGCCGGGCGGCGCACTTTACCTGCTCCATTGCCTGCGTGTTTCCTAACGGGGATACCATCACGGCGGAGGGACAGGCCCCCGGCACCATCGCCTTTGCACCGATGGGCGAGGGGGGCTTTGGTTATGACCCGGTGTTTTTCGTGCCTGACAAGGCAAAGACCTTTGCACAGCTGACCCAAGAGGAAAAGGCAGAGATTTCCCACCGGGGCAAGGCCTTGCGGGAATTTACAAAAAAATTGGAAACATATTTGCGGAAATAAACGTCTAATAAGCAGAACCGTTTCAAAGGGAGGAACTGTTCCATGAAAAAAGCAGGTGTATGCCCCAAATGCAAGGGAACGGACATCGTGCGGGTCCCCGGCGGAATCAGGAGTACCATGGACAGCACACAGAATTTTGTGACGTGTGGCTTTCGGAGTGCACCGGTGGACCGGTATATCTGCTGTGGCTGTGGCTTTTCCGAGGAATGGCTGCGGGAGGACGATTTGGAAAAAATTAGAGAATATTGGGCGGAAACGGCCCAATGAAAGGATTTTTATGGAACTGACAAGCAAGCAGAGGGCACAGCTTCGCGGACTGGCCAACACCATCGACACCATCATCCATGTGGGGAAGGACGGAATCGGCGAAAACCTCATCAAGCAGGCCGATGATGCGCTGGAGGCCCGGGAGCTCATCAAGGGCCGTGTCCTTGAAAACAATATTGAGTATGATGCACGCCTTGCGGCACAGGAGCTGGCGGCGGCTACCCGCAGCGAGGTGGTGCAGGTCATCGGTACGAAATTTGTACTGTACCGGGAGACCCACAGCAAGCCGAAGGAGAAGCGTATCCAGTTGGTGAAGCCGGCGAAAAAGCGACAGGTGTAAGCGAAACAAGGAGGTGCTATGCGGGAGATACGGGAAAGCAAAGGACTTGCTCTCGGCATTCTGGTCATCGTCAGTGCGGTGGCACTGCTGATCGGCGCGGAGAGCGTCCGAAGCGACGGCCCGCTGCCCATTCAGCGGGTCCCGATGGCCTTAGAAATTAACGGGCGGGACGCAAATGGAGAGTGGACTCTGGGCAAGTACATCATCACGGACGAGAAATTTACCCAGACCTTTGTGGATACACTGAACCAAATGGAAAAAACAGAGGCCCGGAAGTCCTTTGATATGATGGAAGCGGATTGGGATGTTTTTGTAGCGGGGTATCGTCAATACCTCTGCCATTTGCATATCGCGCCGGATATAATGCGGGTCGACAATAGGGTCTATGAAGCAGATTGCGGCCCGCTGTATGAACTGTTGAATGAAATTATACAGCTTCGGAAAGCCGGAAAAATCGACTAAACACACAGGAGATGGAATTTTCTTGAAAATCGGTATTTACGGCGGGACATTCAATCCGCCGCATCGGGGACACTTGACGGCGGCTGCGGCGGTGGTTTCCACGCTGAAGCTGGACAAGCTGTTGCTGATTCCCGCCAGCATCCCGCCCCATAAGGCACTGCCGGAGGGCAGCTCCACTGCGGAGCAGCGGCTGGAAATGACCCGCTTGGCGGGGGAACAGTTGGGCCTTGGCGGCAAGGTGGAAACGCTGGACATAGAGCTGCGGCGCGGAGGGAAAAGCTATACCTCCGATACACTGGTGGAGCTGAAGGCACTGTATCCTGACGATGAGCTCTGGCTTTTGATGGGGGCGGATATGTTCCTGAGCTTCCAGACCTGGCATGAGCCGGAAAAGGTCGCGTCCCTGGCGGGCATTGCCGCTTTCGGACGGACGGAGGAAGATATGGAGCCGCTGTTTTCTGTGCAGCGGGACCGGCTGTACCATGAGTACCCGGATATCCGAATTTTCACGCTGACGGTCCCCGGCGTTATTGACATATCCTCCACAGAGCTGCGGGAGCGGCTGGCAGAGGGAACGGGAGAAAACCTGCTGCCGCCGGCGGTGTACGGCTATATTCTGCGGAACCATCTCTACGGAACAAATGCCGATTTGAAGCACCTGATGCTCTCACAGCTTCGCCCTGTGGCGCTGAGCTATCTCAAGCACAAGCGCATCCCCCATGTGCTGGGAACGGAGCAGGAGGCGATCCGGCTGGCAGAGCGCTATGGCGCGGATATTGAAAAGGCAAGAGTGGCTGCGCTGCTGCATGACTGCACGAAGAAGCTGGAGATGGAGGAGCAGCTGGCGCTGTGCCGTAAATATGGCATTGAGCTGGACGAGCTGGAGCAGAAGGCCCTGAAGCTCCTCCACGCAAAGACCGGCGCGGCCATTGCAAGGGACATTTACGGCGTGGACGATGAAATTTACAGCGCTATTTGGTGGCACACCACCGGCCATGCGGATATGACGCTGCTGGAGAAAATCATTTATCTTGCGGATTACATTGAGCCATCCCGGGATTTTCCGGGGGTGGAGGTGCTCCGCAAATGTGTGTATGAGGATTTGGACCGGGGCCTGTTGATGGGGCTGGAAATGACGGTCCAAGAGATGACGGAAATGGGAAATCCCGTCCACCATGCGACGATTGAGGCGCGGGACTGGCTGAAAGGAAAGAGATAAACCCATGTCAGAACAAAACGGAAAGCGGATACAGAAAAAAGAAGCGAAGGAGAAGCGTCCCAGCCGCCTGAGCCGGGGGCAGAAGTGGCTGCTGGTGCTGGTGGCGGTTTTGGCCGCAGCACTGGCGGTAACGGTTACGCTGAAAACGCTGTTTGTAAAGCCGGAGCTGCCCAACAAAGGAGAGGACACGCAAGGCGGCGATACGCAGGGCGAGGACGTCATTGACTATGGCGATGGCGTGCAGCCCAGAGTCAGCGGTGAGCGCAAGAGTCAGGATTATTACACGGTGCTGATTCTGGGTCGGGACACCGGCGGCGGCGGAAACACCGACACGATGCTGCTGGCAAGCTACGATGTAACGAACCAGAAGGCCACTGTCATGTCTATCCCCCGGGACACCATGGTGAACGTGAGCTGGGATGTCAAGAAGATCAACTCCGTTTACAATATGAACGGCGGCGGGGAAAAGGGCATCAAGGCGCTTTATAAAGAAATTTCACAATTGGTGGGCTTTGAGCCGGATTATCAGGTCATTGTGGAATGGGAGGCCGTTGGCAAGATCGTGGACGCCATCGGCGGTGTGGATTTTGACGTGCCCTATCCCATGGATTACCATGACCCGGCGCAGAAACTGGTCATTGAGCAGCCGGCGGGCCTGCGGCATTTGGACGGTGACGATGCCATGCAGGTCATCCGCTGGCGTAAGAATGACCATGACAGTCCCTACGGCTATAACAAGGGCGGCGTCGGAGACGCGGGCCGTATGGAATTGCAGCAGAACTTCCAGATCGGAAGAGCACACGTCTGAACTCCAGTCACGGCTACATCTCGTATGC
>UQMC01000045.1 GCA_900542115.1 uncultured Oscillibacter sp.
GCGACCACCGAGATCTACACTCTTTCCCTACACGACGCTCTTCCGATCTAGCGGGCCGGCAGTCTGCTGGACGCGTTGGAGCGGGCCAACGGCTGGGCCACATTTTACTGTACGCCGGAATTCATGGAAAATAACGGCGATCTGCTGCGGCGCTTAGCGGTGTCCGGCAGTGCCGTGGGGCTGCTGCTGGACCCGGAGGACCCGGCGGAGAGCTTAGACCAGCAGCTCAAGCGGGGTAATGACGCCCTGTACCGGGCCACGCTGACGCGGACCCGCCTCGTTTATGCCGACGGCGGAGAGGAAACGCTGCAGGCGTTGGAGCAGTTGGGGTATAGCTGCCTGACGCCGGACATGGACCGGACGGACTACAAGCTGGAAAGCGCCGCCAACGCCGCGGCGCTGCTCAAGCGGGTGTCGGCCCGGCGGAGGGACGTGTCCGTATGGCTGGGGACCACCGCCTCCGCCGCAGGCGTGAAGGAGTTTGTTTCCTCTGCTCAGCGGGAGGGGCATTACTGCCGCGCCATGACAGAGTAAGATTTACAAATCGTTCAACCAACCGAAGAAAAATTCGGGTATCATAAAGAAAAAACAGGCCGGTGGCCCGCAAAACTGGAGGAGAGCGTATGGGACGCAATATTCTGGTAGTAGAGGATGACAAGAACATTTCCGATCTCATCTATATGTATCTGGTGAAGGAGGGCTTTGACGTCCGCATCGCCGGAGACGGAGGCAAGGCGCTGGAGGAATTTCGGAAAAAGGAGCCGGATCTGATATTGCTGGACATCATGCTGCCGGTGATGGACGGCTGGGCTGTCTGCGCCAAAATCCGGGAGACCAGCAAGGTCCCCATCATCATGCTGACTGCCAAAAGCGAGGTCTTTGACCGTATTCAGGGCCTTGAGATGGGCGCGGACGATTACATCGTCAAGCCCTTTGAGATGAAGGAGCTTATCGCCCGCATCAACGCTGTTCTGCGGCGGATGGAGATTCCCAATGACACCAGCAAAAAGCTGCATTTTGACAAGCTGACCATCGACCTTGATTCCTATGAGCTCATCGTGGACGGAAAGAAGATCGACACACCGCCCAAGGAATTGGAGCTTCTCTACCATCTGGCCTCCACCCCCAACCGGGTCTATACCCGCAATCAGCTTTTGGACGAGGTGTGGGGCTTTGACTACTTTGGCGACAGCCGCACCGTGGACGTACATATCAAGCGTCTGCGGGAAAAGGTGGAGGGCGTCAGTGACCAGTGGGCGCTGAAAACCGTCTGGGGCGTGGGCTACAAGTTCGAGACCGCAGCGGGCCAGAGCGCGGAGAAAAAGGCATGAAGCGTCTGCGGGAACAGTTCCGGGGGCTTTACTGGCGGCAGATGTCCATTACGGTGGGTATGGTGCTGCTGACGCTGGTGCTGCTGGGAACGGTATTCTTCTCTCTAAGCTATAACTATGCCCGGGGGCAAAAGACCGATGAGCTGCTGGAGCGGGCGCAGGTGGTGAGCCGCCTGTCCGTGCGATATCTGGAAAGCGGCCGCTACCTCACCATGGAGGAGCTGCGGCAGGATCAGGTATTCCAGCAGCTTGCCGCCACGGCGGCCATGATCTCCGATATGGATATTCTGGTGTGCGACGAGGAGGGCCATGTGCTCCTTTCTACGGACGAGACCATGGAGGGCCAGTCTATCACCATACCCGAGGGTGTGATGTCCGCCGTACTGGAGCAGGGAACATGGGCGGGCCGCAGCCGCCTGGACCAGCTCTATGAGAGCAAGCGGTTCGTAGGCGGCGTATCCGTTGTCAGTCCCACCACGAGCAATGTGCTGGGAACGGTGTTCACCGTGTCCTCCGGCGATACGGTGGACGCTCTGTGGCGGACGTTTGCGGGGCTGCTGGTGATGACCGCGCTGGTGGTGCTGATGATCTCCTTTGTGGCCACCTCCGTGACCACCATGCGGCAGATCAAGCCTATCCGGGAAATGGCACAGGCCACCCGCTGCTATGCGGAGGGAGATTTTGACATCCGCATGAACGATTATGGCCGGGACGATGAGATCGGCGAGCTGGCGGCCTCCTTCAACAACATGGCGGAGCGCCTGCAGCAGACGGAGCGGCAGCGTCGGGAGTTCATTGCCAATATTTCCCATGAGCTGAAAACGCCCATGACCACTATTGCTGGTTATACGGACGGTATTCTGGACGGAACGATTCCCCCGGAAAATGAAAAGCAGTATTTACAGATCATCGCAAATGAGAGCCGCCGACTGAGCCGGCTGGTGCGGCGGATGCTGGATGTCAGCCAGCTTCAGGCCATGGACCCTCTGCGGAACGGCAACCACTTTGACATCTGCGAATCCATGCGCCGGGTGCTGATCTCCATGGAAAAGAAGATCAATGACCGGCATCTGGACGTAGAGGCCGATATTCCTGATGAGCCGATTTTGGTGCTGGGCGATAATGACATGATCACGCAGGTGCTCTACAATCTGCTGGAAAATGCCGCCAAGTTCGCCCGGGAGGGCTCCACGCTGTATTTGGGCGTGGCCATGATGGACGGAAAGGCCCGGGTCACGGTGCGGAACGTGGGCGATACCATTCCCGCCGAGGAGCTGCCGTTGCTGTTTGAACGGTTCCATAAGAGCGACAAGTCCCGCAGCGAGGACAAGGACGGTTATGGGCTTGGCCTTTATATCGTCAAGACCATTTTGCAGCAGCACAAGGAGGACATCAGCGTGACCAGCGAGAACGGCGTGACAACATTTACGTTCTCTCTGCGGGTGGAGTAACGCAGAAAAAGAGGTATGATGGATAAGCGCAGGACCCTGCGGATGCAGGACGAAGTCATTGAGGAATACAGCCGGCCCTTTCCGGGCGAGGTTGTGGAGACCTATACCCGCCCTCTGCCGGCGTCCATGGCGCCCGCAAAGCCGCAGGCGGCAAAAAAACCGAAGCGGCGCCGCTGGCGGGGCTTTCTGCTTCTGCTGGTGATCGCGGCAGGCATTACGGCGGTCATCGGCGGCGGTCAATGGGTACTGGGGATGCTCCGGGGTGCGTATACCGGGGAGTATGATTACTATGACCGAGACTGGCAGGAGGACACAACGGACAGCCCCATCACGATTCCCACCGTGGAGGCGGCTGCGGACGCGGAGCTGACGCTGACAGCGGGCCGGACCCGGACGCTGACCGCGCAGGAGGTCTATCAGACTGTGAAGGATGCCGTTGTGACAGTGGCGGTAGACCTTGGCGGCGGAAAAATGTCCGTGGGAACGGGCATATTGTTCCGGGAGGACGGGTACTTTGTCACCAATCAGCACGTAGTGGCAGGCGGTAGCGCCTGCACGGTGCTGCTGGCGGACGGGACGCCCTATGAAGCAAATTACATTGCCAGTGACGCGGACTATGATGTGGCAGTGCTGAAAATTGATGGGACAGGCTTTCCTACGGCGGATTTCGGCAATTCGGATACACTGGAGGTGGGTGAGACCGTGTATGCTATCGGCACGCCGCTGAACCTGGAAATGGGCGGCACGTTTACCGACGGTATTGTGTCCTCCGTCAACCGGGAAATGCAGCAGACAGCGGGGACCTCCATGCCGCTGATTCAAACGAACGCTGCCCTGAATAACGGCAATTCCGGCGGACCGCTCATCAATTCCTGCGGTCAGGTGGTAGGCATCAACTTTATGAAAATGTATGCCCGCGCATCCACGGTGGAGGGACTGGGCTTCGCCATCCCCTCCGTACAGGTGGAGCGTGTGGTCAACGATCTGCTGACCTACGGCGCGGTGCAGCCGGAGCCGGTTCTGGGCCTGATGGTCCGGCAGCTCCCGGATCAACTGGCGGATAAGCTCTGGGGCATCCGGGTGGAGTCCGTGACCCCCGGTGGAGCGGCGGAGCGGGCCGGAATCCAAGAGGGCGACTATGTGCTGGCGGCAGATGACCGGGAGACCCTCAGCAGCAGCGATGTGCTCAAGGCCCGCTGGCAGCACCACGTAGGGGACACCATGACCATGACGATCTGGCGGGACGGTGAGATTTTCACCGTGACGCTGGAGCTGAAGCAGGCGGTGCAGAACTAAACTGCCCCGCAGCGGCAAACAGACCCGATACAGAAAAAACCGGCGGCTGAGTTCATCAACCGCCGGACTTTTTTGCACTTTTTTGCGGCAGAAGCAGGGAAATGCCGGAGAGCAGCAGGTAGACACCGAAGGGTCGCCGCAAAATTTCCACATCTACCGCCGTGGCGATCCACGCTCCCAGCAGAGCTGCCGGGACCGCGATAGGAACGGCGGCACGCAGCGTGGGCGTGTCCAGACAGCCGTTTTTTCGGTGGCAGAGCAGGGCTGAAAGAGCTGTGGGGAGAAAGAACAGCAGATTGATGCCCTGCGCTGTCCGCTGGTCAACGCCGAGGAACAGCGTCATCACCAGCAAAAGCAGCGTCCCGCCGCCAACGCCCCATGCGGAGATAACGGCGGCGCCCAGTCCGCAGAGAAAGGGAAGAACAAAGGCGCTCACAGCAGATACCTCACCCCCGCATAGAACAAAAAGGCGGCAAACATCCATTTCAGGAGCTTCACGGAGACTTTTCCGTAGAGCTTTCCGCCCAGCCAGCCGCCGATGGGCCCGCCAATCAGATACGGCAGCGCTGTCATAAGTTCGATTTCACCCCGCCAGAGGTAAACGGCAGCGGACACGGCGCACACCGGGAAAATGACGCCGACACAGGTGGCATACAGGCGGCGCTGTTCCAGCGTCCCAAACCGGGAGAGAATGGGGAGAAATACCATGCCGCCGCCCCCGCCGAACAGGCCGTTGGCAAGCCCGGCGGCGCCGCCGGCGATGCGGGCGGGCCAATTTGACGCCATAGAAGCTACCCCCTGAAAGCAGATAGATGTACATAAAGACGTATGCTTTGGGAGGGGTGCGCTCGCGCCCCTCCCGTGCCGCTTACTTCAGCTCGAAGCTCTGGCAGTCGGTGCACTTGATCTCGGTTGGATTGGTCTCGTGGGTGCCGACGCGGATGGAGGTCAGGCCGCAGTAGTTGGAGTCCTGGCAATGGTGCGCGCAGTTGTTGACGGTGCAGTTGATACTCTGGTTAGGTGTGCACTGGCAGCCGTTGTTGGTGCAGTCCTTCATAATTCGATTCCTCCGGTCAAGATTGATTTTGGCTTGCGCCGCTCCTTAGTGTGACCGGAAAGCGGCGGTCTATGCGCTTAAATTTTTCCATTTGCAGGCTGCAGCTCCGTCAGCGACGCGAAGGTGTAGCCCATGTCCTCCCAGCGCGTCAGCAGCTCATCCAAAATAGCGGCGTTGGTGGAGGAGGTGGAGTGCAGCAGCACAATGGCGCCGTTATGGATGCGGGGCAGCAGCTTGGCGTAGGCCTGCTCCGCCGTGGGCTGCTTGTCCGCGTACCAGTCCACATAGGCAAGGCTCCAGAATACGGTGGTGTAGCCAAGATTGTGTGCCATTTTCAGGTTTTCCTTGCTGTATTTGCCCTGCGGCGGGCGATAGAACCGGGACAGCTCCTGCCCGGTGGTGTCCCGGTACAGCGCGGCAAGGCTGTCCAACTCCTTCTGGAAGGCGGCCTCATCGGCAATGGCGGACATATCCGGGTGGTGGTAGGTGTGGTTGCCTACGATGTGCCCCTCTGCCGCCATGCGGCGGACGATGTCCGGCGCGGATTCGACCATGTGCCCCACCACAAAGAAGGCCGCCGGGGCATTGTGCTTTTTCAGCGCGTCCAAAATCGCTTCGGTATTGCCGTTTTCATAGCCGCAGTCAAACGTGAGGTAAATGACCTTCCGGCTGGTGTCCCCCACGTACCACGCATCGTACTGCGACAGAAATTCCGCCGTGGCATTGCCGACAGGCGTTTGCCCCTCCTCCGGGAAGGACAGGCCCCAGTTATCGGCGGAGACGGGGATGGCGGCGTCCGAGGCGGCGGTCAGGGCAGGGGGCGAGCCGCGGCCAAGAACCCCGGCCAAAGCCAGACACGGCAGCAAAAGCAGAAAAAAGAACTGTAGGCGCTTACGCATAAATGCCCCTCCGTTTGCATAGAAGTCATGAGTAGTCTGTGCGGCGGGGGAAAATTTTATGCGCGGTTGCGAAGCGCGGTGAAAGCTGGTATGATGAAAAGCGAAAAATTTTCCAAAGGAGAAAAACCATGGCAAAAAAGCAACGCGCATCCCGGAAGCCCGGTTGGAAGGAGGCGCTGGTGGTCATCGCGCTGGCAGTTCTGCTGAGCCTGGTGCGGCAGATGTCGACCCCCAGCTATGACATGAGCAGCATCCCGGACTATGACGGGACCAGCGCCTACACCGTGATCGACCGGAACCAGCCCTCCTTCACCGAGGACGAATACACCACTGATTCCTATGAATATTACAGCGATTTGGACAGCCTTGGCCGCTGCGGCGTGACAGAGGCCTGCATCGGCGTGGATCTCATGCCGACAGAGGAGCGGGAGAGCATCAGCAAGGTCAAGCCCACCGGCTGGGTGCAGAACCAGTATGATTTTGTAGACGGAAAGAGCCTTTATAACCGCTGCCACCTTATCGGCTTCCAGCTCACCGGCGAGAACGCTAACGAGAAAAACCTCATCACAGGTACGCGGTACATGAATGTGGAGGGGATGCTGCCCTTTGAAAACGAGGTGGCGGATTATGTGGCCTCCACCGGCAACCATGTGCTCTACCGGGTGACGCCGGCTTTTATTGGCTCCGAGCTGGTGGCCCGGGGTGTGGAGATGGAGGCGTACTCCGTAGAGGACGAGGGCCGCGGCGTGTGCTTCCATGTGTATTGCTACAATGTGCAGCCCGGCGTGGAGATCGATTACGCAACAGGGGAGAACTGGGCGGCATGATGAAGCTGTGGAACGAGTTTGACCGCATGGTGGTCTTTGACACGGAGACCACGGGCATTGAATTTGACCGTGACCGCATTATTGAGATCGGCGCTGTGGCCCTGAAGGAGCAGGGGGAGAGCGGTGATTTCAACGCGCTGATTCGTCTGCCGGAGGGGCGGACCCTGCCGCCGTTCATTACGCAGCTCACCGGCATTACCGATGAACAGCTTGCGCGGGAGGGCGTGGATGACCGCACGGCGGCGGAGGGCTTCTGCCGACTGCTGGAAGGGGCGGAGCGGCCGCTGCTGGTGGCGTATAACGAGCAGTTCGATTTGAATTTTCTCTATCATCTGTTACGCCCGCTGAATTTGGTCTCCGTGCTGAAAAAGCCGCGGTTTTTAGATGCCCTGACGGTGTATCGCGACCGGCGGGACTATCCCCATAAGCTGTGCAACGCCATTGAGGCCTACGGGCTGACGGAGGCGGAAAACAGCCACCGCGCTGTGGATGACGCCCGGGCTACCGTGCTGCTACTGGAGGCCATGGCGGCGGAGCGAGATGACCTGACACAGTACATAGACCTGTTCGGCGTACACCCGAAATACGGTGTCAGCGGGCGGAAGATTGCCTCCGTGACCTACTGTCCCCAGCCATATGACCGGCGGGTGCCATTGTATGAGCTGGCTCATACAATGTGAAGATTCTGTGAACAATCCTGAAAATATCTTGAAATATGACAACCTGACGTTTATGATAGGCGTCAGGTTGTCATATTAAGCAGCCTTAACTGTATGAATAACATAGAACAGTACCGGGCGCCGGTGTGGGATGCGTCCGGCACTGAGGGGGAGCGGTGATTTGCCTACCAGTACATTTTTCAATCTGCGGCCGGAAAAGCAGGAACGGCTGCTGACAGCGGCGGCACGGGAGTTTGCGGCCCAGCCCTTTCACGAGGCGTCCATCAACAGTATGATTCGGGCGGCGGGGATTCCAAGGGGCAGCTTTTATATGTATTTCCGGGATAAGGAGGAGCTGTTTCAATACCTTGTCCGGGAGAGTACGGAGCCGCTGCTGCTGGCGTTTCGGGAGCTGCTGACGCGCAGTGGCGGCGATCTGTTCAACGCGATACCGGGCCTGTGCGAGTATTTGCGATCCCATAAGGCGGACCGTGGGCTTGGCGGCATGGGAATGCTGTCCGCAATCGTGGAGCGGAACGGCGAACTGCAAAAAAGCTGCCTGATCGATCTTCTGGATACCCAAGCGGTGCTGGCGCAGCTTGCTGCCGCCGTGAACCCGGACCTGCTGGATATTTGGGAGGCATCTGATTTAGAGCGCATTGTGCGGACAGTGCTGACCGTGGCGCTCCCACTCATATATGATGCAGTTCACACCGAAACGGCGGAGAGCCGGGAGGAGCTTTCAAAAACACTGGAAATTTTAAGGCGGGGCATGGGCGCGAAGCCCGCCGCCGGACATAGATAAGGAGAAGACGTATGGAAGAAATGATGAAGGACACGCAGGCGGCGCAGAGTGCCGCGCAGCCGACTGCCGGTGCACAGGCGGAAAAAAAGCCGCGCTTTTCATTGCCGAAGGGTAAAAAGGGCAAGAAATGGCTGAAGATACTGATTGCCGTGGCAGTTGTGGCGGCCATCGCCGTTGGCTGTGTGGCAAACGCCGCGAAAAAGGTCAACAGCCAGATAGCAGGCGGTTATCTGGTGGCGCAGGCTGTCCGGCAGGACCTTGTGCTGTCCGTGACCGGCACGGCAACGCTGAAGCCTGCCGATTCCTACAATGTCACCACGCTGCTCTCCGGCACCATTGAGGACGCCCCCTTTGAGGAGGACGATCAGGTGGAAAAGGGTGACCTTCTGTTTGCTATGGACAGCAGCGACGCTCAGAACCGGGTGGATCAGGCATCCATCTCCGTGTCACAGGCAAAGATCGCCTATCAGCAGGCGTCCGAGGCGGCCAATCCCACCGCCACCATCAGCGGCACCATCAATGAGCTGTATGTCCATAACGGCGACAGCGTGAGCGTGGGCTCTCCCATTGCAAAGCTCATTTCCAGCCGCGATTTGACGGTGGATTTCCTGTTCCCCTACGCCAAGCCCACGGATTTCTATGTGGGTCAGCCCGCCTCTGTATACGTGGGGAATTTTGACGCGCCGGTGGATGGTACGGTGGAGTCTGTTTCCAACGAGACCACTCTGACCAGCAACGGCATGAACTCCGTCAGTGTCCGGGTGAAGATCACCAATCCCGGCGGCATTTCCGATGCCTATACGGCCTCTGCCCGCATCGGCACTTACGCAAGCTACGGCCAGACCTCTATCAACATGGGCGGCTCCACCACGGTGTATGCCTCCGGCAGCGGTACGATTCAAAACCTGAGCAAGCTGGCGGGCAGCACCGTCAAGCAGGGTGAGGTGCTGTGCACAGTCTCCTCCGAGACCGTCCGGGACCAGCTGCAAAACGCACGGCTGAACCTTCAGAACGCGGAGCTGGCCGCCTCTATGGCTGCCGACAGTCTGGATGACTACAACATCACCTCTCAGATCACCGGCCGGGTCATTGAAAAGAATTTCAAGGCCGGCGATAAGGTGGAGGGCATGAACTCCGGCTCTTTGGCCGTGATCTATGACATGAGCTACCTGAAGCTGGAGCTGGCTGTGGATGAGCTGGACATCGGCAAGGTGGCTGTGGGCCAGAGCGTTTCCATCACCGCCGACGCGCTGGAGGGCCAGACCTTCACCGGCGTTGTGGATAAGGTCAGCATCAACGGCACCACCTCCGGCGGTGCTACCAGCTATCCCGTTACCATCGTCATTGAAAATTACGGTGAGCTGAAGCCCGGCATGAATGTCTCCGCAACCATCGAGGGCGACCGGGTCCCCAATGCCCTGTGCATCCCCGTGGACGCTGTGAACCGGGGCAACACCGTGACGGTCCCCGGCCCCGGCGCCATGAACGCGGACAATACCGCCGTGGCGGATGTCTCCAAGCTGGAAACACGGGAAGTGACGCTGGGAAAGAGCGACGGCGACTACATTGAGGTCACCGGCGGTCTGGAGGAGGGCGATACCGTCCTGATTGCAAATCAGAGCTCCAGCATGATGAATATGGTAATGGGGATGTAAGCCATGGAGCATCTGATCGAATTAAAAAACGTCTATAAGATCTACCACATGGGCGATGAAGACGTTCACGCGTTGGATGGGGTATCCCTTACCATCGACAAGGGCGAATTTGTGGCTATTGTGGGTCAGTCCGGTTCCGGCAAGTCCACGGCCATGAATATCATCGGCTGTCTGGACGTTCCCACCAGCGGGACGTATCATCTGGGCGGCGTGGATGTTTCCACCATGGATGATGACCAGCAGGCGGAAATACGGAACAAAATGCTGGGGTTTATTTTTCAGCAGTATAACCTGATTCCAAAGCTGACGGTGCTGGAAAACGTGGAGCTGCCCCTGCTGTACGCCGGTGTGGGCGCGGAGGAGCGGAAGGAGCGGGCTGTGGCCGCACTGGGCCGTGTGGGCTTGGCTGACAAGCAGAAAAATCTGCCCAGCCAGCTTTCCGGCGGTCAGCAGCAGCGGGTATCCATCGCAAGAGCGCTGGCGGGGAATCCCTCTGTCATTCTGGCGGATGAGCCCACCGGCGCACTGGATTCCCGGACGGGCCGGGAGGTGCTGGGCTTCCTCCAGAAGCTGAATCAGGAGGGGGATACCGTGGTGCTCATTACCCACGATAACTCCATCGCCGTAAAAGCCAAGCGCATCGTCCGCCTTCAGGACGGCCGCATCATCTATGACGGTGACGCCTCCGATCCCGCCGCCGTGGTGCAGCCGGAGGAGACAGGCGCAGACGGGGAGGTGGGCGTATGAACTTTACCCAATCCTTCAAGCTGGCGCTGAAATCTCTGAAAACCAGCAAAATGCGGGCATTCCTCACCATGCTGGGTATCATCATCGGCGTCGGCGCTGTGATCGTGATCCTGTCTCTCGGCAACGGCATGACCAATATGATGAACAGCCAGTTTGAGAAAATGGGCTCCAATTTGATTCAGGTCATGACCTATGGCCGGGGGACCGGCGGCACCCGTGACGTGGATGTGGAGGATCTCTATGAACTGGTGGACAAGTACCCCCAGTACCTCACCGGCGTGACCCCCTATGTCTCCGCTTCTGCCAAGGTGCGCTACCAGACGGATGACTATGACCGCACCTCGGTCTACGGCGTCAGCGAGGCATTTTTCAAGGAGGACACGAAGGGTACCATGCAGGGCGAAACCCTGGCAGAGGGACGCTTCCTCAGCTACATCGACGTGGATCGGCATCAGAATGTCTGCGTCATCGGCGATTATCTGGCGCAGACCGCCTTTCGGGGCGACGCAATGGGTAAGACCATCTCGTTGAGCGGTGTGCCTTACACCGTCATCGGCGTGTTGAGTAAAAGCGGCGACAGCAGCGAGGGCAGCGCCGACGATGTGATCTACATCCCCTATGAAAACGCCCAGCGGATGGGCACCGGCACCATGATGATGGGCACCAACGAAGTGTTCCTGCTGACCTCCACCAGCCGGGATACGGCATCCGCTGCCAAGGGTATTGTGGAAAAGCGACTGTATAAAACCTATCAGTCCTCGGACTACTACATGGTCATGACCTCCGCAGAGATGATGGACAGCATGAACGCCATGATGAATACCATGATGATCGTGCTGGTGGCCATTGCCGCCATTTCTCTGGTGGTGGGCGGCATCGGCATTATGAACATCATGCTGGTGTCCGTCACGGAACGGACAAGGGAGATCGGCATCCGAAAATCCCTGGGCGCAAAGCAAAAGGACATCCGGGGGCAGTTTGTCATTGAGGCCGGGACCACCTCCGCCATGGGCGGTGTGCTGGGAATCGGCTTCGGACTGCTGCTGGCCAGAGCCGCCACCATTGCGGTGGGAGCCGTTATGTCCAGTTCTATGAACGGCGTCACCTTCAGCGCGGTGCCGACCCTTTCCGACATTGCCGTGAGCTTCGGCGTCAGCGTGTTCATCGGTATTCTGTTTGGATATCTGCCTGCCAATAAGGCGGCCAAGCTGAACCCCATCGACGCCCTGCGGTACGATTAAAAGCACACCCCCGGAGGCAACTCCGGGGGTGTGTTTTACAAAAGAGCTTTCGGCTGGCACGCAGGGGCGCACTTGCCAGCGGCGGCGGCTTGTGCTAAAATGAGCAAAAAACAAGGGGGAGGCCGCCATGGCAAAGAAGAACAGCCGCAACACCAAGGGGCGTATCATCTCCGCTGCGTGGAAGCTCTTTTACGAGCAGGGCTATGAGGGGACGACCGTTGAGGACATCGTTTTTGAATCCGGCACCTCCAAGGGCTCGTTCTACCACTATTTTGACGGGAAGGACGCCCTGATGGGAACGCTGGCCTATGTGTTTGATGAGAAGTATGAGGAGTTGATTCCGGCGCTGGACCCGAACATGGGCGCGCTGGAAACGCTGGCCTACATTAACCACGAGCTGTATGTGATGATCGAGGCCAGTGTGTCCATTGACCTTTTGACCCGGCTGCTGTCCACACAGCTTTTGGCCCGGGGCGAAAAGCATCTGCTGGACCGGAGCCGGGTCTATTTCCGCCTGCTGCGGCGCATTGTCCGGCAGGGGGCGGAGCGGGGCGAGCTGCGCCGGGAGGTTTCGGTGGATGAGCTGGTGCGGGCCTTTGCCATGTGGGAGCGGGCACAGCTTTATGACTGGTGCCTGTGCGGCGGGGATTACTCGCTGGTGAGCTATGCGGAGAAAATGACGCCGCTGTTTTTGGAGAGCTTCCGCGCTCCTAAATAAAATTTATTTTTTGGTTTTACTTGCTTTCCATAATTCGTTCTATTAATAAAGCATTGAAAATAAAACGATAATTTAGATAAATACAGAATACAGTATAGAATTTATTCTATACTGTATTCTGTATTTCGTTCTTGTTTATGTTATGATATGATACCAGACATTGAAGCATAAAGGAGAGAGTTGTATGACATCCGCACAGATCGCCATTATGGCAACGATCATCCTGTATCTCTGTCTGGTGATTTTTACCGGCGTTATGATCGGGAAAAGAAGCAAAAAGAGCGCCGAGGGCTTTTATCTCGGCGGCCGTGGCATGGGCCCGCTGGTCACGGCCATGAGCGCCGAGGCCAGTGACATGAGCAGCTATCTGCTTATGGGTATCCCCGGCCTCGCCTATCTCAGCGGCGTGGCGGACGCAAGCTGGACCGCTATCGGCCTTGCCATCGGTACATATTTGAACTTTCTGCTGGTGGCCCGCCGCCTGCGGCGCTACAGCGTCCGGCTGGACGCCATCACCATCCCCAGCTTTATCTCCAAGCGCTATGGGGAGAAAAAGCCGGTCATCATGGGGATTTCCGCACTGATCATTCTGGTGTTTTTCGTGCCCTATGTGGCCTCCGGCCTTGCTGCCATCGGCAAGCTGTTCAACAGCCTGTTCGGCTGGAGCTACATGGCCTCCGTGGTGGTGGGCGCCATCGTTATCATCAGCTATACCTCTGTGGGCGGCTTCAGTGCCGTTGCCACCATGGACCTCATTCAGTCCATTATCATGACCGTTGCCCTGTGCATCATCGTGACCTTCGGCGTAGTACAGGCCGGAGGCATGGACGCCGTGCTGGCCCATGCCCGGAGTCTTCCCGGCTTTTTGAGCTTCAGCCAGACGTACAACGCCGCCTCCGGGCAGGCGGAGCCCTACGGTATCATCCGTATTGTCTCCATGCTGGCATGGGGCCTCGGCTATTTCGGAATGCCGCACATTCTGGTGCGCTTTATGGCGATCCGGCATGAGGATGAGCTGAAGCTCTCCCGCCGCATCGCGGCCATCTGGGTGGTCATTTCCATGGCCGTTGCGGTGTTTATCGGTATCGTGGGCCATGCCGTATCCAATGAGGGCCGTATTCCGCTGCTGGAGGGCAGCGCCACAGAGACCGTCATCGTCCGACTGTCCGACCTGCTCTCGTCCTACGGCTTGCTGCCCGCCATCGTCGCCGGCTGCATTTTAGCGGGTATTCTGGCGGCTACCATGTCCACGGCGGACTCTCAGCTTTTGGCGGCGGCCTCCGCGTTTTCGGAAAATGTTTTGCAGGATGTATTCGGCGTGAAGCTGACTGCCAAGCAGAATATGCTGGCCGCACGGCTGACGGTAGTGGTCATCGCGTTTATCGCCATTTTCCTTGCGGCGGACCCCAACAGTAACGTGTTCAAGATCGTCTCCTTTGCGTGGGCGGGCTTCGGCGCAACCTTCGGCCCCGCCATGCTTTTTGCACTGTTCTGGAAGCGCAGCAACCGGCAGGGTGTGCTGGCCGGTCTTGCGGCCGGTGGACTGATGATCTTCATCTGGAAGTTCTGCGTCCGGCCTATGGGCGGCATCTGGGATATTTATGAGCTGCTGCCCGCCTTCGCGGTGAACTGTCTGGTCACGGTGATCGTGTCTCTGGCAACACCGGCCCCGGAGAAGGAGATCACCGCTGTATTTGATGAGATCGGCGGCTGAATCATTTAAGAACTCCATACAAAGTCCCCGGCACCGTTTACGGTGCCGGGGGCGAGACTGTCGATAAAGTGGTAAATCCTCCGCAACGGTAAGGAAGGGTGTGCGCG
>UQMC01000046.1 GCA_900542115.1 uncultured Oscillibacter sp.
AGGGCATCAACAGTGATTTCTCCGCCGATTGGACCACCGGCGAGGATGGCACGGTGACGGATCGCGTGGCCCCCGGCAGCTATAAAATTACAGAAAAGTCTGTTCCCGCCCCGTACTACCTGCCCAGCAAAAACGCCGACAGGGAGCAGACTGTCAGCCTGAACGCCGGTGACGAGGTGAATGTCACCTTCAAAAATTGGAAAATGCCCCAGCTCACCATCTACAAGGAGGACAGCGTGGCGGGCGCGCCTGTGGCGGGAGCCAAGTTCCACATCACCTACACCAGCAGCGGCGAATCCGCCGAGGCCCCTGCCACCATCGATTACGGAAATATCCTCACAGATGCCAAGGGCGAGATCCGGCTCCATGAGCAGGGCAAGCGGCTCTATCCCGGCGAGTACACCGTGACGGAAGTGGAACCCGCTCCCGGCTTCCAGATGAAGGAGCCCTCCACCCAGAAAATCATCCTCCACGGCAGTGAGAGCAAGACCCTGACCTTCCAGAATACTCCGCTGAATGCCATTGTTGTTGAGAAGTATGACAGCGTGACCCACGAAGCGCTCCCCGGCTGCACCTTCCAGCTGCGGTTTTTGGGCGGCACCTCCGGCACCGGCGGCACGACCATCGGGCAGAAGGTCACCGGCAAGAACGGCACCGCCATCTGGACGGGGCTGAAAAGCGGCACCTATATCGTGGAGGAGGTTGACCCTGCCGATGGGTACAGCATCATCAACGCCTCCGAAACAATCTATCTGGCGGACAGTGGTGAGCAGAGTGTTGTCACCGTCCTCTTTGACAACGCCCCGGATGGCATCCTCCTGATCCGCAAGGTCTGTTCCGTGAACCCCAGCGTGACCCTCGCCAACGCGGAATTCAAGATCACCTACGCGGACGGTACGCTGATCGGGGACAGCAACGGCATCTTCCGGACGGATGAGCACGGCGAGATCCGCGTCCCCGGCCTGAAACCCGGCAAGAGCGTCATTGTGACGGAAACAAAGGCTCCGGACGGCTATATCATTGATACTCAATCCCAGACCGTTCAGATCAAGGAAGGCCGCACGGTCAGCCTGACCTTCAAGAACCAGCCCAAGGGCAAGCTCATCATTCAGAAGCGGGACAGTGCCACCGGTCAGCCCCTTCCCGGCGCGGAGTTCCGTGTGACCACTGCCGCTGGCTGTGAGGTGGGACTGGATGGCGTGATCGGCACCAGCACCCTGACGCAGAACGGTATCTTTACCACGGATGGGCAGGGCGAGATCACGATCACCAATCTGGCCCCCGGCGCTTATGTGCTGACTGAGATCAAGGCCTCGACAGGGTACGTCATGGACAGTCCCAGCACCAACGTGGTCATCGGCAAAAACGGTGATACACAGACTGTCGTTGTGAAAAACTCCAAGGCCGGAACCCTGGTGATCGACAAGCGGGATTCCCTCACCGGGAAGGCCTTGCAGGGCGTGACCTTCAAGGTGACGACCTCTACCGGTGAGTTTGTACCCGCTGAAAACGGACAGATCAGCAGCAACGGCCTGTACTTCACCGACAAGGACGGCAAAATCACCATCCATGGTGTGGTGGGGACGCTGGTGGTGACGGAAACGGCCACCATTCCCGGCTACACCATCGACGAGGCCAGCCGCACCCAGACCGTGGTAGTTGATCCCAATGACACCCAGACGCTGCATTTCACCAACACGCCCAGCACCACCCTTGTGATTGAAAAGTATATCGAGGGCACCACGACGCCGCTGAAGGGCGTGACCTTCCTTGTGACCGACAGCAGCGGCGCTGTTGTGGGCAACTCCAACGGAGAGTTCATCACCGATGAGAATGGCCGCGTCGTTATCCATGACCTGATCCCCGGCACCACCGTTACGGCGCGGGAGGTCAAGACCGTGGAGGGTTTTGTGCTGGATAGTTCCCCGAAATCCATTCTCATCAAGGCGGGTGAGGTACAGACCCTTCGCTTTTATAATGTCCGCGCGGGCGGGCTTACCGTCATTAAGAAGGACGAAAAAACCGGAGCGCGCATCCCCGGCGTCCAGTTTGAGATCCGGAAAATGGATGGCGAGATCGTCGGCACCTTCACCACTGATGAAAACGGCGTGATCTATCTCCCCGAAGCGGAAAACGGCTGGTACACCGTGACGGAGCTGAAAACTGCCGAGGGCTACCGTCTGGATGACACGCCCCATCGGGTCGAGGTCAGGGATGGGCAGACCGCCACGCTGGAGATCACCAACAAGGCCATCTCCGGCATCCTGCTCCACAAGGTCAATGCCGTCACCGGCGAGGGCATCCCCGGCGTGTCCTTCATCCTCTATGACAGCGGCAACACCCCCATCGCGCAGGAAACCAGCGATGACCGGGGCTATGTCCGGTTTGAGGGACTGGAAGATGGCCGCTACTATCTGCGGGAACTGGAAAATGAGGGCTATATCCCCGACACGCAGAAAAAGACCGTGTATGTAAAGTCTGGTGAAACCACGGAAATCGAGTGGAAGAATACCCCCGTCACCGGCCAGATCCAAGTGACGAAGGTCAGTGCCGACTACAACGCCATGAATGGCTGGCCTGCCGGGACGCCCATTCCCAACACCGTCTTTGAGATCTACAACGCCCGCACGAACCGTCTGGTGGATACCATTAAGACGGACAAAAACGGCTTGGCGGTGAGCAAGCCTTTGCCGCTGGCGCGGTATAAGATCGTGGAATCCAAGGCGGCGGAGTTTTACGGACTGGATAAGACGCCCATTGAGGTGGAGATCGAGTACGCCGGTCAGATCGTCAAGGCAAGCATGACTAACAAATCCCTCTCAACGAATGTGTCGATCAAGAAGACCGGCTATGTGGAGGTCATGCCGGGGCAGCTCGTCCGCTACAATTTCACCGGCATCGCCAACAATTCCACCACGGCGCTGGGATCTTTTTATTGGAGAGACACTTTGCCTGTCAAGGCGGTTCGGCTCCAGACCATCTATACTGGCACGTGGAATACCCCTGGAAATTATAAGATCGTGTATCGCACGAATCTCAGCGGGGAGAGCTGGCGCACGCTGGCGGATAATCTTTCCACCAGCAAGAACTATGTGCTGGATGCTTCCCCTGCGGCGCTGGGACTTGCCGCCAACGAGTATGTGACGGAGTTCATGGCGGCGTTCGGCATCGTCCCCGCTAACTTCCGGCAGGTGGAAGCCCCTCGCGTGGACTGCAAGGCCCTTGCCAAGCTCACCGGCGGTACGCAGTTCGTCAACCAGGCGGACGCGGGCGGCGTCTACAACGGGCAGTGGATCATGGCGACCTCCCGCTGGGTCACCCGTGTCTATGCCCCCAGCAAGCCCCTGCCCCGCACCGGTTATTAAGAGCTAACAACAACGGATGCCGCTCCGCAAGGGGCGGCGCCCCCAAATTAAGGAGGTTAATATCTTGAAACACAAAAAAATCATGATTTTGGCGTTGGCGCTCCTGCTCCTGACCGCGCTCTGCTGCACCTCCGCCCTCGCCGCGGGCGGCGATGTGGCAGGCGCTGTGGAGCAGACATGGACGGAGGCAGCTAAACAGATCAAGGCTGTGGTGGAGAAGGTGGTGTTCCCGGCGCTGGATATGATCCTCGCCATCGCGTTCTTCGTAAAACTTGGCGGCGCGTATTTTGATTTTCGCCAGCGAGGTCAATTTGAGTGGACCGGCCCCGCTATCCTCTTTGCCTGCCTCATCTTCACCCTGACGGCCCCGAAATACATTTGGAGCATCATTGGGATCTAAAAGGTGCAAGGGTAAAAATCAGTTGCTTATTTTCTGTGTGCTGGGTATAATGGAAATTAGGAAAGGAGGCGGCGCGAATGACAGAATCTGTGAAAAATGAGCTTTCTGATATCTGCCGGATTATTGACGCAACTGTGGATACAGAGAAGATCTATCTTTTCGGCTCATACGCCTATGGTACACCAACCGATGATAGTGACTACGATTTGTGCGTCATTATCCCGGAAAATTCCATGCGTCCGGCAGACGCGGTCAAGGCGATCCGCCGTGCGCTCTTTTCAGCGCAGTCCGTCCCCTTGGATGTAATTGTTTATCGCTCTAACGCATTCCATCAGAGAGCGGAACACGCTTCTCTGGAGCGGAAAATCGCAAGAGAGGGGGTCTTGCTGTATGAGCACCGGCTGGAGCAGCGAATGGCTTGACTTTGCCTATATGGATCTCAGCGCCGCGGAACATCTGCTGACGATGCGTCCGCTGCCTGTGGAAATTATTTGCTATCACTGTGAACAGGCTGCCGAAAAATTTCTAAAAGCCACGCTTGTTCAATTCGACAGAGAGCCGCCCAAAACGCATGACCTTATCCAGCTTTGTAAGCTGTGCTGTGAAGTAGACACGCGATTTGAGCAACTGGCAGACTCCTGTATTGAACTGACGCCATACGGCGTTCAAGTTCGCTATCCATCCAATTTAGAACTGGATGAATCCGACGCCGTCTGCGCATTAAAGGAATGCAGGCTCGTTCAAGACTTTGTTTGCCAGAAACTTGGATATGAACCGGAAAGCAAAGATACCCAAAGCTTTGGACAGACAATGAAATAAGTAAAGACAGCAGTCAAGGCCGTCGCCCGAAAGGGCGGCGGCCTTGTCGCGTCTCCGGAGGTGAATGAACAATATTTATTTGGGATTTTGTCGCCGCGACAGTCCTGGATCAGCTCATGGACTGGGTCTATGGGCAGGCCATAGGCTTTCTCGGCAACTTCTTTGCCCTCATGGGCAATATGGGCGTGGAACTGTTCGAGCTGGAATGGGTCAGCGCCATCGTCCTCTTTTTCTCACGCCTCGCGTGGGCGTTATTTACGGTCAGCGTAGTGGTCTGCGCCTTTGAGTGCGGCATCGAATACTCCACCGGCAGGGGCAATCTCCAGCAGTGCGGGATGAATATCATCAAGGGCTTTCTGGCGGTGAGCCTGTTCACCGTTGTCCCCGTCCGGCTCTACGCCTTATCGGTGTCGCTGCAGGGAACCTTTTCTGCGGGACTCACCGGCTACGGACGGAGCATCGGTGAGGTGGGACAGGACATCATAACGGAGCTCAACGAGATCCAGACCCTTGCCGATGTGGTAAATAGCTCTCACTTCGGCCTTGGCGTCATCACCAGCCCCATTATGCTCCTTTTTTGCGTGATCCTCATGGGCTACGCGGTGCTGAAGGTGTTTTTCGCCAATCTGAAACGCGGGGGCATTTTGCTCATCCAGATTGCGGTGGGCAGCCTCTATATGTTCAGCGTCCCACGGGGCTATCTGGACGGCTTTATGGGCTGGATGCGGCAGGTCATCGGCTTGTGCCTGACGGCCTTCCTCCAGTCTACCATCCTCATTGCGGGACTCATGGTGTTCAAGGACCACGCACTGATGGGCGTGGGGCTTATGCTCTCGGCGGGAGAGGTGCCCCGTATCGCCGGCAGCTTCGGCTTGGACACCACAACAAAGGCCAATATTACGAGCGCCGTGTATACGGCGCAGGCTGCCGTCAACACCACCCGAACCATCGCCGCGGCGATCAAATGAAAGGGTGATGATATGACCTGGTTAACACAAATCACCATGGGCAGCCTGTTCGACGGTATCGGCGGATTCCCTTTGGCTGCGGTCCGCAACGGCATCACGCCGGTATGGGCGTCGGAGATCGAAGCATTTCCCATTGAGGTGACAAAGCTGCGCTTTCCCGGCATGATCCATGTAGGCGACATCACTAAGCTGCGTGGCGCGGAGCTGCCGCCTGTGGACATCATCTGCGGGGGCAGCCCGTGTCAAGATCTCTCCGTTGCTGGCGCAAGGGCAGGTCTTGTCGGCGCGCGTTCTGGCCTCTTTATGGAGCAGATGCGCATTGTGCGTGAAATGCGGTTGGCAGAGAAAGCCCGTGGCCGGGAGAGTGTCAACATACGGCCGCGCTGGATGTGTTGGGAGAACGTGCCGGGGGCTTTTTCAAGCGGAAAACCGAAGTATGAGGACTTTCGGATTGTGCTGGAGGAGATCGTGCGGATCTGCTTTCCCAACGAACTTATCCCAGGCCCCTATCCTTACGGATGGCCCGATGTCGGTGATCTCACGGCAGGCGATATGTTTTCTATTGCGTGGCGCTGTCTGGACGCGCAATTGTGTGGCGTCGCGCAGCGCCGCAAGCGCATTTTTCTGCTTGCGGACTTCGCCGGGCCGCTTGCGCCCCAGCTTTTATTTGATGTATTTGACGAAACGGAAAACAGCGGGAAGGAGGTCTCATAGATGTACCGATTCGACACGAACGGGCAGATGACGATGCTTGGGTTAGACACGGCTGAAAGGGGCGGAGCACCGCCCAAGCGCAGACCGGGCAAGCCGGACTCCGAACTGGTTTCGATCCCGTATTTCCACTTGGATCTGCTGTCCTCTCCCGTGGATCTCTTTGGACAGCGCCATTGGGAGCTCCGATCTCCATGGCGGGAAGGCAAGCGGCCCCTCAATACCGGGGCCGCGCCCCGCCGCCCGATCCGCGTCTCACTGTCCGGCATACTGGAGGCGTACCCGTCTCTAAAGTATTATTTATCGAAAACCGCCTGTCTGGGCATCCTGCGCCGCGCCTTTGAGCGCGGCAAGGAGCTGCCGAAGATGCTGGCGCGTGCGCTGAAGATCCAAGCGGGGCTCATGAAGCCGGACAGCCAACCTACTGACCTGAAGGCATTTCATGTCAACCAGCGCAACGAGGGCATTGACCTGAACGGCGTGTCCGGCGCGCTGATGGCAACCACCAATATGCAGATGCAGACCTCCGTGACACAGCCAAATGGAGCCGCGGAGGGCTTTGACGGCTATAACGGCGTCATGGCCTTTGCCGCCAACCAGCGGGACGAGGTGCGTGACCTGCGCGATGTAGCTGGCGCGCTGGGCGCACAGCCGGGGATGAAGCAGCAGACCTTTGTAGCCGGTTTTTCCGCCGGAGCAGGCGCCAGCGCAGGCGGCATTGGATACAACGAATCAGTTGCTCCAACCCTCAAGGGCAGCCCCGGCGGGAACTGTATGCCGTCTGTTTTATGCCTTAATGACCAGGGCGGCAGCGTGATGGAATGCAGCGAAAACGTGTCCGGAACCCTCCGAGCACAGGAGCATGGACACCAACCTCTTGTTTACGAAAATCACGGCATTGACAGCCGTTACACCGGCCCCCACAAGGTAGCGCCCACCATGTCTGCCCGTTATGGCACAGGTGGTAACAATATACCTCTGGTTGAGCAGAACGCGGGTGCCATCTGCATTGCCGGAAATATTGTAGACCGCCAGCCGGAGAACGGCGGCAACGGTCTTGGCTGTCAGGAGAATTTGGCGTATACATTGACCGCCACAGACCGCCACGCGGTCGTAGAACTTTATCAAAAAACAGTTGGAGCATTATGCCGCGGAGATGAAAAAGGTATCGGTAATCAATACGTCAGTCAGGATAAGTGTATCATCAACGCATCCTGTTCTGAAACACATCACCTCATTCGCCGCCTGACACCTTTGGAATGTGAACGGCTTCAGGGCTTCCCGGACGGCTGGACAGACATCCCCGGCGCGTCGGATAGTGCAAGGTACAAAGCTTTGGGCAACAGCGTGGCGATACCCTGTGTGGAGTTTATTATGTCGCGGATCGCCGCGGCCATGCGGGTAGCATAGCCGCTTTATTGGTATCGCCGCTGTTTCACGCCGCTTCTTCGTTGGCTTTGGTCATAGCTTTTGTGCTTGCTTTCGGGTATCTTAGCTTTACCATTAAAAAGATTGGAGGAACTGCTATGGCAGAAAAAACGCGCAACCTCTGTGCTGAAATTCCCTTGGAGCTGCATACCAAAGTACGGCAGCGACAGGCGGAATCCGGCGAGACACTGAGCCGGTACATGACCGCGCTCATCACCAAATTTTATGAAATGGAGGAAAATGTGAAGATGGACAAGGACAATGTGAGGACGGTGGCGTTTCAGGTGCCCACCGAGCTGTTTGAGCAGCTCAAGGCATACCTCAAGCGGAACGGCATCAAGCAGAACGCCTTCTTCCTGAACTGCATCCAACAGGCGCTGGCAGGGGACACCGGCACTGCCGAAGAATAAGAAATACATCGTGCGAACCGCTGCTGAGATTCTCGGCAGCGGTTTCGCTTTGGAGGAACAAAATGTTTATTTATCCCGAAAACCTGAAAGCCAAGCCCATGCTGTGGCTCTGGCTGCTGCGGGACATCGCCGTGATTGGCATCGGCGCTTTGCTCTCTGTGCTGGCGCTGACCCAGGGCCTCGGCATGGGACTGCTGGTGGTCACGGTGCTGTACGCCTTCCTCACCATTCAGGTGGATGGCAGCAGCATTCTGGACTTCCTGCGCCGTGCCGCCTGCTTTCTCTTTCTGCGGCAGCAATATTATGAATGGAGGCTGGACCCATGAACCGAAAACAGAAAAAAGAACTGCGCCAGCGGCAATCCACCCGGCAGCTCATGGGCATCGTCCGTGTGACGCCCCACGGCATCGTGACAGATTCCGGAGAGCGGGTCTTCTTCCTGATCCAGCCGGACAACCTCTCCGTCCTGTCCCCGGAGGTCATCCGGGGCCGTGTCCGCTCCCTCACCATGCTTCTGAGCACCCAGCCCTCGCTGGAGATTTTGGCATTGGACTCCCGCGAATCCTTCCAACGGAACAAGGAATATTACCTGCGGCGACTGGAGGAGGAAACGGAGCCTGCCGTGCGGGAGCTGCTGGAGCGGGACATGGCCCATTTAGACGCCATCCAGTTCTCCTCCGCCTCCTCCCGCAAATTTGTGCTGGTGCTCCCACTGGATGAAAAAGCCGGTGCGGATGAAGGTGCGCTGCGGCAGTTGGAGAAAGCCATCTGCGACCACGGGCTCCGTGTGCGTCTGGCAGAGGAGCAGGATGTGAAGCGCCTGCTGGCGATCTACTACCGGCAGGATCTCACCACGGAGGTATTCCGTGATTTCGATGGAGAGGAGTATGTACATGGCTAAAAAGAAACAGAAGAAGAAAAAGAAGATGCCGGAGCAGGCCCCGCGTCCGAAGGACTTTCTGGATATGATTGCGCCCGCGGCGGTGAAGTTCAACACAGATCACTTCATCCTCGGCAGCCGGTATCACACGGCGATGGCGCTGAAAAGCTACCCGCCCATGACGGATGAGCTGGCACTGCTGCGGGGCCTTGGCGATATGGGTGGCGTCAACCTGCGTCTGACGGCGCGGCAGGTCACGCCTGCCGAGGAGGACGCCATCCTTCATGCCGCCACCAACAAAAGCCGCATGGAGCGGAGCAACACCAATGACTACAAGCAGAGCGTCACGGCGGAGGCCAACCTGCGGGATATGGCGGAGCTGCTGGCAAAGCAGCGGCAGGAAAAGGAGCCGCTCATCCACTGCGGCGTGTATCTGGACATTGCCGCAGCAGATACGGAAAAGCTGCGCGCGGCGCGGGACACGGTATCCGCCCAACTGGTGCGCTCCCGCATGGGCGCCGATCCGCTGCTCCTGCGCCAGCGGGAGGGCTTTCTCTCCGCCAACCCCGCGGGCGGCAGCCAGCTTGCCAATTTTGCGGAACGTGTTCTGCCTGCCAGGAGCGTTGCCAATCTGTACCCCATGAACTATTCCGGCAAAACCGATCCCAAGGGCTTCTTCATTGGCCGTGACCGCTTCGGCTCCAACATCATTGTGGACTTCGACCGCCGTGCCGCCGACAAGACCAACGCCAGCGCCCTCATCCTTGGCAACACCGGACAGGGCAAAAGTTATCTTCTGAAGCTCCTGCTCTGCAATGTGCGGGAGGCAGGCAAGAGCGTCATCTCTCTGGACTCCGAGCATGAGATGGAGGACGAGTGCCGCGCCCTGGGCGGCTGCTTTTTGGACTACCTCAGTGGGCAGTACCGCATCAACCTGCTGGAGCCCCGCTGCTGGGATGATGGCAGCGGGCCGGAAGACCCGGACACGCCGGACGCGTTTCACGGAACGCTGTTGGCACAGCACATCTCCTTCCTGCGGGACGTGTTTCGGGTGTATAAGGGCTTCGATACGCCCCACATCGACACGTTGGAGCTGATGGTAGAGCGGCTCTATCAAAAGTGGAACATCACCGACCGCACGGACTTCGCGCAGATGAAACCGGAAGACTATCCCATTCTCTCTGACCTCTACGATGCCATTCAGGAAAGCTACGACCATTACGAGGCCGCAGACAGCCTCTACCCACGGGAGATGCTGCGGGATCTGCTGCTGGGGCTCCATTCCATGTGCCGCGGCGCGGACGCCCGGTTCTTCAACGGGCATACCAATATTGACCGCTCCAAATTCCTTGTTTTCTGCGTCAAGGGACTGGATAACATGGCGGAGAATCTGCGGAACACCCTGCTGTTCAGCCTGCTGTCCTATATGTCGGATCAGCTTCTGACGCAGGGCAATTCCGTGGCCGCTATCGACGAACTGTACCTGTGGCTGTCCGATCCCACCGTCATCACCTACATCCGCAATGCCCTTAAAAGAGTACGAAAAAAGGAATCCGCCCTGTTCCTTGCCAGCCAGAATTTGGAGGACTTCACCCAGCCGGGAATACGGGAGCTGACACGCCCCCTCTTTTCCATCCCCGTCCATCAGTTCATCTTTAACGGCGGCAACGTGGACAAGAAGTTCTTCATGGATAACCTCCAATTAGAGGAATCTGAGTATGCCCTGATCCGGGACCCGCAGCGCGGCTCCTGCCTCTACAAGTGCGGCAATGAACGCTATCTATTGCAGGTGCAGGCCCCGGAGTACAAGCAGGCCATCTTCGGAACGGCAGGTGGACGGTAATGGCGGTACCCGTCGCGGCACTGGCGAAGATTGCCGCTGCCGTTCTCTCGGATGAGGACACCCGGCGAAAGCTGGGCTGGATCGTGGCGGCGATCTGTTCACCGCTGATCCTGACGCTGGCGCTGATCTGCTCTCTGCTCTCCGGCAGTGCGGAGCATAACAATTCCGCTGTTTTGCTCTGCTTCAACGGCGGCAACATTCCGGGCAAAACGCCTGCGGAATATGTTGCTTACATCGAAGATATGCGCCGCAGCTTCACGCTGCTGGACAGCGCCATTGATGCCGTCAATGACATGACGGAGGGCGAAAACGGCCTTGACGGTATCCGCGTCAAGGCTGTTTTCTATGCCATTTTCTTTGGGGAGGACACCCCCAGCCGCCGAGCGCACCGACAGTTCACGGACTGCTTCGTGACCTACGAGGAGCGCACCCGCACCGTCACCGCCGGGGACGGGACGGAAACCGAGGAGAGCTACACCGTAGCGATTCCCGTTGCGGACATAGCCGCCGTGTATGGCAATCTTGAAAACGTGCTTCACTTGGAAATATCTGCGGAGCAGAAGTCCAACGCAGACAGTGTGTACAATCTGGCGCGCTATGGCATAGCCGGTGGCACCGAGGGCTGGATACCCGGCGCGAATGTGCCGTTTATTGGTGCGGACGGTTTCTGCTCCCCCATTGGTTCCGGCTGGGAGCGCCGAGTCACCTCTGAATTCGGAAACCGCGTCGATCCCATCACCGGGAAGCGCAAGGGGCACGGCGGCATGGACTTGGCCGTCCCTACCGGTACGCCCATCCGCGCGGCGCTGGGCGGGACGGTAACAGTCTCCAAGTACAACGCCGGCGGCTACGGCTATTATGTCATGATCGACCACGGCAATGGCCTTGCCACGCTATACGGCCACTGCTCCAAGCTGCTGGCAAAAGTGGGACAGACGGTGGAGGCGGGAGACATCATCGCCCTGTCCGGCAGCACCGGGCGCTCCACCGGGCCGCACCTCCATTTCGAGGTGCGCGTCAATGGGGAGCGGACGAATCCGAGGGCGTATCTGCCGAAAGGCTGAAAGGAAGGAAATGATTATGAACATGGCTCGTTATGAGCAGGAAACCATTATCGGCTTCAACGAGGAAGAAAAGACCGCCGGGATTTATACTCACAACAAGGTGCTGCGTCAGAAGCTGGAAGCGCTGGCGCGGGACAGACCGGAGGATTGCAGGCTCGTCAAAGTGTCCCGCAGCGGGCGGGCAGTTGACTACACCATCCCAAAATCATGGATAAGGATCGTGTCGCCGCGGATCGCAAGTGAAGCGCAAAAAGAGGCAAGCAGAAAGGCGTGTGAAAAGGCCGTTTCTGCCCGTCGGAAAACCCCGCGCGGGGATAATTGAGACCGCGCACGACCGCCGGAGGGTAGTGATACCACCCACAACACAAAAACACAAAAAAGCATGGATCACAGCGATATGGAGGCGCTGGGCTTCCAGCTCGGCGATTACTACCAGGAGGTTGAATAGCAATCATGAAAAAGGAAAATGTCACGATCTCATTCGAGAGTGAGCAGCTTGCCGCTCTCGAATTTTCACTTAAAAAGAAGAACACCAGCATACAGGCGCAGTTGGAGGAGCTGCTCAAATGCCTTTATGAATCCGAGGTGCCGGAGCCGGTGCGGGAGTATCTGGACAGCCGCGCGGCGCCCGCTGCCCGTCCCCGCCGTCCGGCAAGACCGGCGAAGCCGCAGCCGCGTGAGGAGATCCCCTCCGCGTTGGCGCAGCCCACTGACGAAAGGAATGGTGAGTGAGATGGCAGATCATGTAGACATCACACTGTGGATCGACCGGCGATGGAAGGATGCCATTGAAAAGCATCTCAAGGATGAAACCTTGCAGGAGCATCTGGAGGATGTACTGGATGAGCTGTGCAACCAACTCCCGGAGCAGGAATACAAACGCATCAGTGCCGAAATTTACGCGGAGGATGCCGCGCGGCGCGCAGAGGAAGAAGCAGCCCGCACCTACGCCGCCTACCATGTGGTAGAGAACGGGCAGGAGTGGTACTTCAAGACCTCCCCCGGTGAGGAACTGCTGGATGCCGCAGAAAAGCTGCGCGGCTATGTCACTGCGGAGAAAGGCTCCGCGCCGGATCTGTTCATCAAGCTGTTCGCAGATGGCCGCCCCATTACCGCAGAGGAGTACAATGCACTGACCGCTGTACGCATGGAGAACACCGGCAAGGTGCGCGGTGTGTTCGACATCAACTTCGACAAGCGGGAGTTCTCCGCCGTTCACATCATGGACGGCTGGCAGACCTGGGCGATGCGGGATGTATCCGTGGCGGCGTACCATGCCACCCGGTCACAATTCGCGTCGAGCGATGCTCAGTGGCGCAAGCTGCTGGAGCATCTGAGCGGCAAAGAGATCACCTCGGCGGGACATCTCTCCGCGCGAAATTTCTCTTTCGGTGATGAGATCATCGAGTCGGACGGCAAGCTCAATTTTTATGTGCAGACGGAGTTCGATGTGGATGCTGTCTTCGGCACCTTCGTCTGCACGGATAAAAACGATGACTGGCTCAACATCTACGCCAACTATGACATCGCGGAGGATAGACCCTGCGACACGCTGGAGCTGTGCCTCTGCAAAGCGGACGGCACAGAGGAAACCTGGAGCTACCGGCTCAACGCAGCCGAGCAGGATGTTCTGCTGCGGAAGATGGGGGAATACTGTCAACAGCAGACCGGCATGAGTCTCCGCGACTACGCACAGCAGTTTCGAGAGGAACCGGAACAGCGGCAGGGGCCAGTGATGAAACTGTAAGCACAAACTCAGCAAGGCTGAAACGCTCACGGCTGCGGAAACAACAGCGTCCAGGCTGCGCAGCCCAGCGGGGCCGCGACGCCGGCGAAAGCGGACACACGCCATAAGGCGTGCATCCACTTTCTCCGGCTGTTCTTTCGGTGGCAATTTCGCTGACAGCACAAAGCCACGCTGTGGCCGATGGAGAGATGGCCCCGTGTTTCGCCCTGTGAGCCGTTGTGTGCGCGGTTAGAGGCTGGGGTGGCGTGTGTACCCGCCGCAGCCTCTTGAAACGAACGTTGCGGCGTTTGTGGGCGATGTGCGAAAAGGCTCGGTGAATTCTG
>UQMC01000047.1 GCA_900542115.1 uncultured Oscillibacter sp.
CGTGTGCTCTTCCGATCTAAAAAAGACACAGAGAGCGTCCTATTTGCAGCACGAATTGCTGCCGCACCTTGATTGCGGGAACGCACTCTTTCAAAGCAAGGGTACAGTGCAGCCGCCAGCGGATTTGCAGGCCCAGTCGGCAGTCCGTACCGGTCAGCCCCCCGTTTTGGGTGAGTTGACCGCTTCGCCGGTCAACTCATCCCTAAAAGGTTTTCTTTTCCACCGCTGCGGCCTCCACTTTTCTTTTGCCAAGACAAAAGAAAAGTGGGGCCGCAATGCTGTGCCGCATAGCGGCACTACCCGTGGTAAGCCTGCAAATTTGGTGGTTCCAATTTTTGTTTTCGTATGGTAAACTATTGGAAAGAAGCGGAAGAATAATTCGAAACGGAGGACGCCATGAGACGATTTTTAGCCGCAGTTATAGCAGCGCTGACCTTATTTTCCCTGTCGGGCTGTGCAAAAGTGGAATGCCCCACAGAGCCGGTGACACCGGGACAGGGGGAGGAACCCGCCGCGCCCACGGAACCGGAGCTGACGCCGGAGGAAATCGCGGAGCAGGAGCGTCTGGCGGCGGAAAAGGCCCGTGAGGAACGGTTGCAGGGACTGCTGGACTCCATGACCTTAGAGGAAAAGGTGGGACAGCTATTCTTTGTCCGATGCCCGGAGACCAACGCCGTGGAGGATATTTCCACCTACCATTTAGGAGGCTATCTGCTGTTCGGACGAGACTACAAGGACGGCGACAGTTGGCTGACGTGGGAGCAATTCATCCAGAAAATCGAGAGCTACCAGGATGCGGCCGCTATCCCCCTGTTTATTGGAAGCGACGAGGAGGGCGGCACCGTCACCCGGGCCAGCCGGAACCCGAACCTCTTTTCCGAAGCCTTCCAATCCCCCCAGGCGATTTACAGCACCGGCGGCATGGAGGCCCTGGCTCAGGACGCCCTGGATAAAAGTCAGTCCCTGCTGGACCTGGGCATCAATGTGAACTTTGCCCCGGTGTGTGACGTATCCATCGACCCCAACGACTTTATCTATGACCGCACCCTTGGCCAGGATGCGGAGACCACGGCGGACTACATCACCCGGACGGTGCTGACCATGGGCGACGCCGGAGAAATGTCAGTGCTGAAGCACTTCCCCGGCTACGGAAACAACGCCGACACCCACACCGGCATTGCCGTGGACGAGCGGCCCATGGAGACCTTTGAGACCTCTGACCTGCTGCCCTTTAAGGCGGGAATTGAGGCGGGAGCGCCCTTTGTGCTGGTGAGCCACAACATTGTCAAGTGCATGGATACGGAGCTGCCCGCCTCCCTGTCTCCGGCGGTACATAAGGTTCTGCGGGAGACCTGCGGCTTTGAGGGCATCGCTATCACCGACGATTTAGCCATGGACGCCGTAAAAGCCTATGCCAAGGAAGGCGCTGTGGCGGTGATGGCCCTTCAGGCCGGGAATGACATGGTCATTACCACGGACTACCGCACCCAAATTCCCGCCGTGATTGCGGCGGTGCAGGAGGGGACGCTGGCGGAAAGCGTCATCGACAGCGCGTGTCTGCGGGTGCTGAAATGCAAGGATGACCATATATACATCCCCAGCTTATATTCCTGATTGGAATATTTTCTATAAATATTCCAAATTGTATTATTTTAAGTGTTTGGGAACAAAGTCCTCCCCTTTTTTCGTCTATCTTATGGAAGGGCCGCCAAAAAGTGCGGCACGGAGAAAAGGAGTAATTCTATGAAAAGGTCTCTGCGTTTTTGCATTTTAATGGTCTTGGCCGCCGCACTGCTGACGGTCTCCGCCTTTGCGGACACGGGGCCGAAGGCGCAGTTAAAGGTGCTGGTGAAAAACGCCCCGGAGGAGCCATACTACCTCGATCTTTTGGAAAAGGGGGATTATCAGGGGCACACCTATGGCTCAGGAGACGGGGATGACACATACAGCGGGCTGGATTGGAGCTACTCCGAGGAGGAGATCGCTGCACTGGACAGCGAGCTGCTGGACGCGCTGCGGGCGGCGGTGCCGGAGGGCTGGCACGCCTGCACCGCGCAGGGCACCAACGGTGTGCCCATGTGGGGCGACCTGATCGGCAGCGACGCAGGCGGGGTGCGGCTCCATTCCTTCCGTTACCATGGCGTACCGGATACGTATCGGATCATTCTCGTAACAAAAAGCGGCGAAAGCTGGGTATCCGGAGTTCTGCACCGGGCAACGCTGCAATCCAGCGCAACGGTGGATTGGGCGGCAAGGATCGCCAACGCGCCCAGTCCGGCCATGGCCTATGCGCTGCAATTCCTGTGCACCCTCCTCCCTACCCTGCTGATCGAGGGTGTCCTGCTGTTTCTATTTGGCTACCGGAGCAAAAAAAGCTGGTACAGCTTCCTGCTGGTAAATCTGATAACGCAGGGAGGCTTCTCCGTCTATCTGGCGGTCAGCGTTTTGCAGAATGGTGCCAACGCATGGATGACCATATTCTTCTACCTGCCGATTGAGATCGTCATTACATTAGTAGAACTGCTTTTGTACCGCCGACTGCTGACGGAAAAAAGCAAGGCCCGCGCCGCCGTGTATGCGATCACCGCCAACGTCTGCTCCGCGGCCTTTGGCCTGTGGCTCATTGATCCTCTGTGGCATTTCTTAGTCACCATCTCATAAAACGAAAGGAATTTCCCCCATGGAAACGGAAAAGCTATTCTACAAGGACCCCTTTCTGACGGAATTTACCGCAACGGTGCTGGACTGCCAGCCGGGCAAAAACGGCTATATCGTGACGCTGGACCGCACGGCCTTTTACCCGGAGGGCGGCGGTCAGCCGGCGGACCACGGCACGCTGGACGGCATTGCCGTGACGGACGTTCATGAAAAAAGCGGCGTGGTTCTCCACAATGTGGAAGCCGCCGTGGAAATTGGGAAAACCGTGGTGGGAAGCATCGATTGGGCGCGGCGGTTCGACCATATGCAGCAGCACTCCGGGGAGCACATCTGCTCCGGGCTGATCTGTGAGCGGTTCCACTGCGATAATGTGGGCTTTCACATGGGCGCGGACATCGTGACCATCGACTTCAACGCGGATATTTCATGGGAGGCGCTGCTGGAAATTGAGGCGGCGGCCAACCAATACATTTATGAGAATCATCCCATCGACATTCAGCTCCACCGGGGCGCGGAGCTGGAGGCCATTGATTACCGCAGCAAGAAGCCGTTGGAGGGGGACGTCCGCATTGTGACATTTCCCGGCGCGGACTGCTGCGCCTGCTGCGGCACCCACGTGCTGCGGAGCGGACAGGTGGGACTTGTGAAGTTCCTGTCCGTACAGAAATTCCGAGAGGGCGTTCGCATTGAGCTGCTGTGCGGCAAACGGGCGCTGGACTATCTCTCCCGCACATGGGCGCAGGCCCGGGACATCGGGCAGAGCCTCAGCGTCAAGCCCGTAGACGCCGGGGCGGCTGTGGAACGTCTGAAGGGGGAGCTGGCGGAGACCAAGGCCCGGTGCGCCGCGCTGGAGGAGGCCGTGTTCGCCGCCGACGCCCGGGAGTACACCGGAAAGGGCGATGCGCTGCTGTTCCGCCCCGCCATGAATCCGGACAGCGTGCGGCGTCTGGCGGACGCCGTAAGCAAGACCTGCGGCGGTTTGGCAGCGGTATTTGCAGGTGAAAACGGATACTTCCATTACGCGCTGGGACGCGCGGACGGGACGGATATCAGCGCGCTGGTCAAGACCATGAACGCCGCGCTCCATGGACGGGGCGGCGGGCGGAACGGCTTCGCGCAGGGTAGTGTAGAGGCGGAGCAGGGCGCCATTGAAGCGTTTTTCAAGGAGAAGTGACATGGAGTATATCGTAAAGGAGCTGCTGCACCCAGAGGAGGACGATGAGGCGAGGTATGTCTACTCCGAACTGGACAGTGAGCGCAAAGAGATCCGGCGGGTGGAATTTTATCCCGGCGGCGTATGCTTTGCCTACGGCGGGGACATGGGACACGACGAGGTTCTTGATCCGACGCCGTTTCCGGCGGAGCTGCGGACGCTGAACCGCCCCGGCGAGTGCGAGGTGCGGAGCATTTCCCGGCAGATGTTCTTAGAGGTCTGGGGACAGGCACAGGAGCGGCCGGACGGATTTATGGGGATGTTTTTCTGAGAAAGAGGGCTTTCCTCCCCTATCAAGCGGTATGCGGATATAAAAGCAACCCCGGCGGAGCCTTCGCTCTGCCGGGGTTGCTTGATTGCTTTTTGAAATCAGAACTTGACCTTCTCCTCTAAGAAGCTCTTGACCTCGCTGATGGGGATTCGCACCTGCTCCATGGTATCACGCTCACGGATGGTGACACAGTGGTCAGCGGGGGTGTTCTCATCGCCCACGGTCTCAAAGTCCAGCGTGATGCAGTACGGCGTGCCGATCTCGTCCTGCCGGCGATAGCGCTTGCCGATGGAGCCGGTCTCGTCATAGTCCACCATGAAGTCCTTGGAAAGCTCGTTGTAAAGCTCCATGGCGGGGCCGGAGAGGACCTCCTTCTTGCTCAGGGGCAGAATGGCGGCCTTGAAGGGGGCCAGCGCGGGGTGGAAGTGCATGACCACACGAATATCATCCTTGCCGTTCTTGTCCTGACCGACAACCTCTTCATCGTAAGCGTCGCACAAAACCGCCAGTACGCTGCGTTCCACGCCCAGAGAGGGCTCGATGACATAGGGGATATATTCCACCATGTCCTTACCTTCACCCTCGCGGTAAACCATCTTCTGACCGCTGGTATTCTGATGCTGGGTCAGGTCATAGTCAGTACGGTCGGCCACGCCCCACAGCTCGCCCCAGCCGAAGGGGAACAGGAACTCAAAGTCCGTAGTGGCCTTGGAGTAGAAGCAAAGCTCCTCGGGGTCATGGTCACGGAGGCGGATATTTTCGTCCTTCAGGCCGATGGACAGCAGCCAGTTATGGCAGAACGTGCGCCAATAGTTGAACCACTCAAGGTCCGTGCCGGGCTTGCAGAAGAATTCCAGCTCCATCTGCTCGAACTCGCGGACGCGGAAGATAAAGTTGCCCGGAGTGATCTCGTTACGGAAGGACTTACCGATCTGACCGATGCCGAAGGGCAGCTTTTTCCGGGTGGTACGCTGGACATTGTTGAAGTTCACAAAGATGCCCTGTGCCGTTTCGGGACGGAGGTACACAGTGTTCTTGGCGTCCTCCGTGACGCCCTGAAACGTCTTGAACATCAGGTTGAACTGACGGATGTCGGTGAAGTTGTGCTTGCCGCAGGTGGGGCAGGGAATGTTGTGCTCCTCAATGAAGTCTTTCATCTCGGCCTGAGAGAAGGCGTCCACCGCCTTGGGCAGTTCAAAGCCCGTTTCGGCGCACCAGTCCTCAATGAGCTTATCGGCGCGGAAGCGCTCGTGGCACTCGCGGCAGTCCATCAAAGGGTCGGAGAAGCCGTTGAGGTGTCCGCTGGCCACCCAAGTCTGAGGGTTCATGAGGATAGCGGCATCCAGACCCACGTTATAGGGGTTCTCCTGCACGAACTTCTTCCACCAGGCGTTCTTGATGTTTTTCTTCAGCTCCGCGCCGAGGGGGCCATAGTCCCAGGTGTTGGCAAGGCCGCCGTAAATTTCGCTGCCGGGGAACACGAAGCCCCGGTTCTTGCACAGGGCAACGATTTTGTCCATGGTCTTTTCGGTGTTGTTCATGATACAGTCTCCTTTTCTGATTTTCTGGCTCAAGGAGTAAAAAACGCCCTGAGCCGATATTCGGCTCAGGGCGAACAAATTCTTGTCCGTGGTTCCACCTGAATTCCCCGTTGGAGGCGGGGCACTTCATTCCCGGTAACGGCGGGGGCCGACGGAACATTTCCGTTCCGCAGCTCAAGGGCGCCATCCCGGCGTGACTTGGAGCGCTTTCACCGACCGCGCTCTCTCTGAAGCAAATCAACAGGGGACTTCCCTTTCACAGCTTTTCTAACGGCCACTTTAGCACGGTTTTTCCCCATTGTCAAGGAGAACCGCCGAATAAAGGCCAAAAACAGACAATGCAATGAAAAAAGTGCGCCATTTTTCAACAATGTGGAAGCGTTTGGTGAAAAATTGGAAAAAGCAGCCCTATCCGGCGGACAGGGCTGCTTTTCATTACTTTTTCTCCCGGTCAAAGGCAACAATGACGCGGCGGTTGGGGTCAACACCGGTAGAGTAGGTGGTGACGCCGGGAACCTCCTGCAGCGCGGTGTGAATCACATGGCGTTCATAGGCGTTCATAGGCTCCAGCGTGACGCTGCGGCGGTACTTGACTACCTTTCCAGCCACCTTGTTTGCAAGGCGCTCCAGGCTCTGCTCCCGCTTGGCACGGTAATTTTCCGCATCCAGCTGGATACGGACCCGGCTGCCGGTACGGTTGACGGAATAACTGGTGAGCTGCTGGATGGCATCCAGCGTCTCGCCCCGGCGGCCGATGATGGCACCGAGGCCCTGCCCCTCCAAAAAGACCTTATAACGGCCCTTTTCGGGAAGGTATACCTTAATCTCCGCCTGCACCTCCAACTGCTGAAGGAGGCCTGAGAGGAACTTTTTGATTTCCTGTGCGCGGTCATCATTGACCTCTTCGCCCAGTTCCTCCGTTTTTACGCTCTGAACAGGCTCCTGCTTAGGCTCCTCGCGGTGCTGAGGCTTTTCCGCAGGCTTCTCGACGGTTTTTTTCTCAGGCCGGGGCGCTCTGGGCTTTTCCACCCGCTCCTCCCGGACCTTTTCCGCTCTGGGCTGCTGAGAGGCAGACTCCTCCTCGGGTCCGTAGCTGACACGGACCTTGGCGGGACAGCTGCCGAGACCCAAAAATCCGGCCTTGGCACGCTCCAGAATCTCTACGGATACATCGTCCCGATCCAGCCCCAGCTGCTCCAGAGCACGGCTGATGGCCTCATCCTCCGTCTTGCCCGTTACATCAATAAACTGTCTCATAACGACTCCTTATTTGTTGTCATCATAACGGTCAGCCTTGTAGGAACGGCCCCGGGCATAGGGACGGTCTCCCACCCGGCCTGCCTCCGTGGTGCTGACAGCAGCGCGGGCAGCCTTGGCGGCCTTAGCCTCCTGTGCAGCCTGCTGCTTTTCACGCAGGGTCTTTTTCTTCTGTTCCTCCTGCTTTCTCTGCTGCTCCTGTACCCGGGCCTCCTCCATACGGCGGCGGCGATCTGCCTGCCGGGCCTGGAACGCGGCTTCTTCCTCCTCGGCCATCTTCGCGCTCAGCGTTTTGTTGAGCGCAAGCTCCTGAATGAGAGAGAACACGCTCTGGGCAATCCAGTAAACGCCGAGAGCGGCGGGCATGATAAAGGCGATGTACACGCTGAACAGGGGCATGGTATACATCATGGACTTCATGGAGTTACCGCCGGCATTGGCCTGCGGCTGGCTATTCATGGTGATCTTGCTGAGCACAAACTGGCTCAGGCCCGCCAGAATGGGGATGAGAATCACGCCGATGACCGCCCAGGTGAACGTGAAGTTCTTTACCAGCGTCCAGGGGGTCTCGGCAAGGTCCATACCGATGAACTTATAGTTCACGTTGAACCAGCCCTCCGGGGTGGGAAGGCCCAGCTCCTGCACGGTCTTGACCAGATTGATCTGACCGTAGGACGCCATCTGATAGAGACCGTCCTTTAGGGCCGGGGCACCGGTTGCCTTATCCATCATGACGATGTTCGTCAGGTCAACGCCGGCGTCTGCGACAGTCTGCACCACGGATTGCAGCACATCCTTGGAGAGCATCATGAAGTGGGTGATGGGCTGACGAATGATGGAGTACAGCGCCATGAGAATCGGCAAGGGGAGAAAGCCCCAGAGGCATCCGCTCATGGGATTGACGCCCTCTTCTTCATAGATCTTCTGCATTTCCTCCTGCAGCTTGACCTGATTATTGGCGTAGCGCTTCTGGATATCCTGCATCTGGCCGGAAACACGGCTCATACGCATCATGCTCTTCTTGGATTTCATCTGGAAGGGCAGCATAATGAGCTTGATGACCAGCGTGAACAGAATCAGAGCCACACCATAGGAGCCCGTCAGATTATAAAAAAGACGGACCAGCCAGGCAAAGGGTACGCAAATGTAGTAGCCAATGGTGGACATTCTTGTTTTTCCTCCGATATTCTTTTGAATCAGGGAACGGGATCGTAGCCGCCTTTGTGAAAGGGGTTGCAGCGCAGGATACGGCGAAAGGCCAGCCAGCCGCCCTTCAGGGCACCATACTTTTCAATGGCCTCCAGCGCGTATTGAGAACAGGTGGGCGTGAAGCGGCAGCAGGGTGGCCGGTAGGGAGAGATCGCAGCACGGTAAAAGCGCACCAGCGCTAAAAGCACATGCTTCATGGCTCCTCCTCCAGCAGATCCAGCTTGCGGCAGAGTCTTCGGAACTGCCTTTGCAGCTCTGGCCACGGGGCCGTGGCTGTCCGGGTACGGGCCACCAAAATGATGTCATAGCCCTGCCGGAGCCGGGGGGTCTCCAGACGGTAAACCTCTCTTAAGCGCCGCCGGCAGCGGTTGCGCACCACGGCGTGGCCCAGCTTTGTGGACGAGACCAGTCCCAAACGGTTATGTCCCAGACGGTTTTTCCGGCAATAGAGCACCATGACGGGACTCACAGCCGAAGCGCCCTTCTGGTAAAGCCGCCGAAACTCATAATTTTCCTTCAGAGTGACTGCTGCTCTCATGCTTTTCCCTGTCCTTTCCGCCTGAACGCAGTCCAGATATAATAGATGCAACCCAAGGGACGGAGGACGCTCACAGTCCCACCGTCCCTAAAGGACATTGTTCAGGTGTCTCCCGCGCATTGAGCCTCTTAGTAGCTCAGGCGGGCACGGCCCTTGGCGCGGCGGCGGGAGAGGACCTTGCGGCCGTTAGCGGTCGCCATTCTCTTGCGGAAGCCGTGGACCTTCTGGCCATGGAGCTTCTTGGGCTGATAGGTACGTTTCGTTGCCATGTTGAGACACCTCCTGTCAGATTTCCGTCCGCCTTGCGGCGGCATTTACTCGACACCGCCGGGATACGGCGGCGCAGTAAGCAGTTCAGTGCGCCAGCTTATGACGCACCGAATAGTATACAGACTTTTTTACTTTCTGTCAAGAATAAGTTGTAATTTGCTGAAATTTTTCTTTATTTCGCCCTCTTTTCGTTTCTTTTTGGAAGATGTTGTGGCATTTTTGCCGGAGATACCCACATTTTGTTTCTTCATATCTGTTTGCTTTTTGGATTTTTAATTTAGAAGAGGTGTTGCCTGAAACGGCGTTTTCTGGTATAATGTATGAGGTATATTTTTGTCCGAAATAAAAAGAGAGGTGTTCTGATTTGAATTCCGTCGCTGACGTATGGGCAAATGTCCTGCAGCAGCTAAAGAAGGACCTCTCGGAGACCACCATTGCCACATGGTTTGATGAGCTGTCGGCAGTGGACATCCGTGAGAATACCTTCCTGCTCTACTGCCCCAACGACTTCAAGAAACGATATATCGAATCCCTGTTCCTGAAAAACATCAAGGCCGCCCTGCAGGATATTTTCTCCATAGAATTTGAGGTGGAAATCTTAGACGAAAAGGGCCTTGCCGAATTTCAGGGCAATGCCCCCAAGCACCAGAGCGAGCGGTTTACCTCCGCAGAGTTTACCTTTGATACCTTCGTGGTAGGCCCCAGCAACAAGCTGGCCTACGCCGCCTCGCAAGCTGTGGCGGAGCACCCGGCTCAGAACTATAACCCCCTGCTGATCTACGGAGATTCCGGCCTTGGTAAGACTCATCTGCTCTATGCCATTGCCAACGTTATCCGCCGGAACGATCAAAACGCCAAGATCGTCTACATCAAGGGCGACGATTTCATCAACGAATTCATCGAGCTGATCCGTGCCGGCCGGGGCAGCGAGTTCCGTGCCAAATATCGGGAAGCGGACTTGCTGCTGGTGGACGATGTGCAGTTCGTAGCCGGCAAGGAGCAGGTACAGAACGAATTCTTCCATACGTTCAATAACCTCTATGAGTCCGGCAAGCAGATCGTACTGACCTCGGACCGTCCGCCCTCTGAAATGACGCTGCTGGACGATCGGTTGCGGACAAGGTTTGAATGGGGCCTTTTGGCAGATGTGACGCCCCCCGATCTGGAAACACGGCTGGCCATCGTGAAAAACAAGGCGGCGGCTCTCGGCATGGACCTGCCGGATAAAATTGCAAGCTACATTGCCGAAAATGTCACCTCCAACGTCCGGCAGCTGGAGGGTACGGTCAATAAAATTCTGGCCTACAAGGACCTGCTTGGCAGCGAGGCCGACGAGGAAACCGTGACCCGGGCCATGCAGGATATTATCAAGAGCAGCCGGGAGTATATCCCCACGCCGGACAACATTCTTGACTACATCAGCAAATACTACGGCGTGGATAAAGAGGTCATCTGTGGCCAGCAGCGGGTGAAGGACGCAGTGGCTGCCCGCCAGATCGCCATGTACCTCATCCGCAGCATCACAAAGCTGTCGGTGGTGGATATCGGCAAGGTGTTTGACAACCGCGACCATTCCACGGTGCTTTACTCTTTAAAGCAGGTGGAAAAGCAGATGAAAACGGACCCCGCCTTTGCCGAGACTGTGAAGGAAATCAAGGCAAATATTAATAACCGCAGTTGATGTGTTTTCCACGGTTTTTATGTGGAAAAGGAAAAGTACTGTGTTGAAAAGTCGGAGCCGTGGAAAGAGCTGCCTGTTTTTTCTTTGTTTTCCACAAAAGGGGCGGGAGAGGAAACCATTGAAAAACCTGACGGAAAGAGAGATATCCACAGTTTTGATACCCTACGTATACTTGTACTAAAAAAATTTGTTTTTTTATTTTAAAAGACATTTTTCAAATTTTCTGCCGGATTCAGGGCGGGCCGCAGCGGCGGTTCTCGCGGTCCCGATTCTGCGTCGGTGGATTCCCCGGAACTCCGTCCGATAGGGGCGGGCATCCGAAATTGCAAACAGAAAGGAAGCGGTCTCTATGATCAAATTTTCCTGTGAAAAGGTATTCCTGCAAAATGCCATCGCCGTTACCAGCCGCGCCGTGGCCCAGAAAAGCTCCATTCCCGCGCTGGAGGGACTGCTGATTCACGCCGACCAGCAGTTGACCATCTCCGGCTACAATATGCAGACCGGCATCCGCACCAACGTGTTCGCCAACGTGGTAGAGGGCGGCGACATTGTGCTCAATGCCCGTCTGTTCGGTGATATTATCCGCCGGATGCCGGATGATATGATCACGTTTACCGCCGACGAGAAAATGATGGTCCACGTTTCCTGCGGCGACGCGGATTTTGATATTCTCGGCCTTTCCGCCGCGGATTACCCGGAGCTGCCGGAGGTGGAGGACGAATACGCGGTGTCCATGAAGCAAAGTGTGCTGCGGCGGATGATCGAGGAGGTGGCCTTTGCGGTTTCCACCAACGAGAGCCGCCCGGTGCACACCGGCGCGCTGTTTGAAATTGAAAATATGTGCCTGAACATGGTGGCGGTGGACGGGTTCCGTTTGGCCTTCCGGCGGGAGAAGCTGGAAAAGCTGGAGGGCGGCGCGTTCTCCTTCGTCTGCCCCGGCTCCGCACTCAACGAGGTCAAGAGCATCTGCGGCGATACGGAGGATCTGGTGACGGTGACGCTGGGTAAGCGGCATATCCTATTTGAAATTGGTGATACCCAGCTGATCTGCCGCCGGCTGGAGGGTGAGTTCCTGGATTATAAGAATGCGATTCCTCGGAAGAATCCCATTCAGATCGTGGCAGAGACCAAGGCACTTATTGAGAGCATCGACCGCGTTTCCGTGGTGATCTCCGACAAGCTGAAAAGCCCGGTGCGGTGCCTGTTCGACCATGATAAGGTGATGCTGTCCGCCAAGACCGGCAACGGCGAGGCCAAGGACGTGTGCCGTGTCAGCGGCGACGGCGACAAGCTGGAAATCGGCTTCAATAACCGCTATTTGATGGAGGCGCTGCGGTACGCCCCGGCGGACAAGGTGAAGATCGAACTGAATACGGGGGTCTCCCCTGCCATCATCGTCCCCGTGGAGGGCGAGGAAAACTTCCTTTATATGGTATTGCCTGTACGGCTGAAGAGCGCGGAGTAAACGAACATGAAAACAATGACCATTACAACGGAATACATCAAGCTGCAGGACCTTTTGAAGCTGGCAAACGCCGTGGAGACCGGCGGCGAGGCCAAGGAGTGCATCCAGGGCGGCGAGGTAAAAGTCAACGGCGAGGTGTGCACCATGCGGGGCAAGAAGCTGCGCCCCGGCGATACAGTGACGTTCCGGGGCGAGGAATACGCGGCGGCTTATGCGGATTGACGCGTTAAGTCTGGATTTTTTCCGAAATTATGTCCATCTGGACGCTGTGTTTGACCCCAATATCAATGTGATCTACGGCGATAACGCCCAGGGAAAAACGAATTTGTTGGAGGCGGTGGCGTACCTCTCTGGCGTCAGTCACCGGGCAAGGTATGATAAGGAGCTCATCGGGTTCGGCGTGGACCATGCCTTTTTAAAGGGGACGGTCTTTTCCCGGGAACGGGAATTTATATTGGAAGCGGAGCTGCACCGGGGCGCCCGACGGGTTCTGCGGTCCAACGGCGTGAAGCTAAAAAACGGCGGCGAGCTGGCCGGTATTTTTCAAAGTGTGCTGTTCTGCCCGGAGGATCTGTATTTAATTCGGGAGGGCGCGGCCGCAAGGCGGAGCTTTCTGGATGAATGCATCTCACAGCTCCGGCCCCGGTACGCGCTGGCGCTGGCGGAATATAAACGGCTCCATGAGCACAAGATTCGCATTCTGCGGGACAGCGAGGAGAAGCCCTCCCTGCTGGACGCGCTGGATGAATTTTCTATGGGCATGGCCAAGGCGGGAGCGCTGCTGATTCATTACCGGGCGCATTTCATCAAGCGGCTGTGCCAAACAGCCTCGGCTATACACGGAGATTTTTCCGGGAACCGGGAGAAGCTTACATTGAAATACGAAACAGTGTCCACGGTCGCGGACCCCGAGGCAGGGCCGCAGGTTATTTACCGTCAGCTTTTAGAACATCAGGAAGCTCATCGGGCGGCGGAGATCGCCAGCCGGCAATGCCTGTCCGGGCCGCACAAGGATGATTTATCCGTGGAGATTGATGGACGGAGCGCCAAGAGCTTTGCCTCACAGGGGCAGACCCGCACGGCGGCACTGAGTCTGAAGTTGGCCGCCCGGGAGATCTTTCAGCAGGACACAGGGGAGTATCCGGTGCTGCTGCTGGACGATGTGCTCTCGGAGCTGGACCCCCGGCGGCAGGAGTTTGTACTGAACCGCATCCGGGGCGGGCAGGTGTTTATCACCTGCTGCGAGGATGACCGACTGCCGCAATTACTGGGTGGAAGGATATTCCATGTAAGGAACGGAAGTATCGGGTGATAAACACCGCGACTGAGCGGAGCGATAGGAGCCGCACGTCAGTGCGTTTTTAATCGCCGCGCCGCAACGCGGCGTATCACCTGCTGCGAGGATGACCGACTGCCGCAATTACTGGGTGGAAGGATATTTCATGTAAGGAACGGAAGTATCGGGTGATAAACACCGCGACTGAGCGGAGCGATAGGAGCCGCACGTCAGTGCGTTTTTAATCGCCGCGCCGCAACGCGGCGTATCACCTGCTGCGAGGATGACCGACTGCCGCAATTACTGGGTGGAAGGATATTTCATGTAAGGAACGGAAGTATCGGGTGATAAACACCGCGACTGAGCGGAGCGATAG
>UQMC01000048.1 GCA_900542115.1 uncultured Oscillibacter sp.
GGCGGCGGCGCCGAGCTGTATAGGGGTAAGTGCCATAGGGGTACCTCCGTATTGAAAGATTAGAATGGAAATTAAGGTCGATTCAGCGCAGAAAGCATCAGGCGGATTGCCGTATGATCCTTTCCACGTTAAATTGCCAAAAGCGGCGGAAAGGAGAGAGTCTTTCCGCCGCTTTTCAGTTACAAACAGAGCTTACTTGCCCAGTGTCTCATACTGGGGCTTCACATCCCGCTTCTTGATGCTGTACAGGAAGATGCCAAGGAACAGGGCAGCCACCAGAACACCGATGGGGTAGGCCACAGCGGTGTTGTACACAATGGCACCGTCTGCGGTTTTGGTGTTGAGGAACTGGCCGAGGCACTCATTGCCCAGCAGGAAGTATGTAACGGACACAGCGCTCATGAACGTTGCGGGGACAGCGGTGATCCAGTAGTTCTTCTTATCGTAGAACAGATACATGGAAGCGGCCCACAGCACGATCATGGCAAGGGTCTGGTTCGTCCAACTGAAGTAACGCCAGATAACGGTATAGTCGATGGCGCCCAGCGCGTTGCCGATACCGAGGATGGCACCGACGCCCAGCACAGGGATGCAGAGTTTCAGGCGGCCCACCATGGACTTCTGCTCCACATGGAACCAGTCGGCCAGCACCAGACGGGCGGAACGGAAAGCCGTATCGCCGGAGGTGATGGGGCAGGCGATAACGCCCAGCATAGCAAGGGCAATGCCGATGCCGCCCATGGTCTTGGAGCAGACATCGTAGATAGCGGCAGACTGGCCGTTGGCAAGGGCAGCGGCAAGGCCGGTGTTCAGGCCGCCAGTGACCTCATACAGCGCGCAGCCGGCAGCGGCCCAGATCAAAGCGATGATGCCCTCGGACACCATGGCACCGTAGAACACGAAGTGGCCCTGCTTCTCACTCTTCATGCAGCGGGCCATCAGAGGGCTCTGGGTGGCATGGAAACCGGAAATTGCGCCGCAGGCCACGGTGATGAACATAAAGCTCCACACCGGAGTGCCGGAGGGATGCATGGAGCGGAAGTTGTTCCAAATTTCGGGAATGGTGTACTCAGGCTTGACAAAGATGCCGATGGCAACGCCCACAGCCATGATGATCAGGCAGATGCCGAACAGGGGATAGATCTTGCCGATGATCTTATCGATAGACAGGAATGTGGCGATAAAGTAGTACACCAGCACGAGAATCAGCCAGAACAAGGTGGTAGTGACAATGCCGGAGGCGCCGCTGTTTTTGAACAGGGTCACGATAAGGCCGGCGGGGCCGACAGCGAACACGGTGCCCACCATGATAAGCAGCACCACGCTGAACACGCGCATGACGTTCTTCATGAAGCCGCCCAGATAAATGCCGGCGATCTCAGAGATAGAGGCACCGCTGTTGCGCTCACTCATCATGCCGGAGAAGTAATCGTGAACACCGCCGGCGAAGATGGTGCCGAACGTAATCCACAAAAACACGATGGGCCCCCACAGAGCGCCCTGAAGGGCACCAAAGATGGGGCCAAGGCCGGCAATGTTCAGCAGTTGAATCATAAACAGCTTCCACTGGGGAAGAACCACGTAGTCCACGCCGTCATTGATTTTGACAGCAGGGGTCTCGCGGTCATCGGGCCCGAAGGTCCGCTCCACCAGAGAGCCGTAGATGAAGTAGCCGCCGATCAGAATTGCCAGACAGATGAGAAAACTGATCATTGTTGAACTCTCCTTCCATTTTTTAACACGGTTATTGAGCGAAAAATGAGTATAAAAACGTTTACGCTCACTTTCGACCAATATACTACCATATAAAATGAAAAGGTCAATCGTCAATAAAACTAAAAAATTCTTTAGAATTTTGTCAAAAAGGCAATATAATTCCGAGATATTAATAGAAGCAATGTTGAGAAAAGATGTAGTCAGTAAAATCGGACAAAGAGGACGCGGCAAGCGCACAAAATGCCCTACAGTGTCGGCGGACAGCGGAAATGCAGCAGCGCCTCCAGCACGCCGCCGCCCACGGCCAGCGCCTTATCCGAGGCGGTGGTGCAGTTGGCGGCCTGTCCCCGGGGGTCCACATCGCCGCATTTCATGCCGGGGAATACCTCCAGTCCCGCCTGCAGCAATCCCCGGAGGCAGCCATCGATGGTGCAGACCATGGGAACACCGTTTACGGTGGCGGCGATGTCTCTGGCCCGGACCAACTGTCCAATTTCCATGCAGGGTGTAAAGACACCTGCCGCCGGTGCCCGGAGTACCCGCTGGGCGCTTTTGCCGCCGATCTCGCCGGGAATGCCGGTGTTGGGCAGCGGACTGCCGCTGTACAGCGTTCGCCCCAGCGTGTGGCCCCGCATGGTTTCCACGGCGGCGTGGCAGTCAACGCCGACGGTGAAGCCGGGGCCGATGCCGATGACCACCGGGGCGTCCGTGATAGCAGTGCCTAAATTCCGCTTCGCGAGAATGGCGTCCACCACAGCGGCGGGACGCAGTTGATGAATACACCTGCCCTCCGGGTCTGCCAGAACGGCGATTTGCCCCCGCTCCGCAAGGGACAAAGCATTTTCAGTCCCGTCGGCCCGAACGGCGGTGACATCCTCCACGGTGCAGAGGCCCAGCCGCAGCGCCTCGGAAAAGCAGACGGTCCGGCGGATAGAGGTGGGAGCAGGGAGGTCCGTCATGATGATGGAATAGCCTGACCGGTGGAGCCGCAGCGCGATGCCGGAGGCAATATCCCCCGCGCCGCGGATGATAATAAGCGGCATGACCTAAACTCCCTTCTGCCCAGCGGCGTCCCGGCGGATGGCCCGCACATAAATCAGCTCACCAGCAATGCTGACAGCAATCTCCTCCGGCGTTTCCGCACGGATAGCGGTGCCGATGGGGGTGTGGACAGAGGCAATCGCCTCCTCTGAGATTCCCAGCTCCCGCAGACGTTGGCTGACCACGGCGATTTTGGAGCGGGAGCCGATGACGCCCACATAGGCCAGCTCCCGCTGTAAGAGCTGGGCCTCCACCTCTAAATCATGGAGGTGGCCGCTGGTCATCACGGCGGTGTAATCCCCGGCGAAAAGGGGCAGGGAGGCTTCAATGTTTCGGAAATCGCCGCAGATAACGGCCTCAGCCGCCGGGAACGCGGCGGCATCTGCATAGTTCGGCCGGTCATCAAAGACCACGGGCCGGAAATTAACGGTCCGCAGCAAGGGAACCAGCGCCCGGGCAATGTGGCCCGCGCCGAAAATCACCACCCGCTCCCCAACAGGCAGGGGGAGGCAGAGGACACCATCAGTCAATACGGCGGGCCGGATGGGGAGATGAGCGCTTGCAAAGGCACCCACCAGCGGCGTACCCTGCTCGTCCAGCAGAGCGGGGGCGGAGCCCTCCGCCCGCAGCACCAGCCAGCCGGGGCGGGCGTGTTCCAGCCGTGCCAGCACCGTTTCCGCCAGCCTTTGCCACAGGGCGTCGCCGCCGGGGATAAATTGGAACAGCACCGTGACCGCGCCGCCGCAGGCCATGCTCAGGCTGTCCGGACTTTGAGTCAGGTCCAGACCGAAGTGCCGCAGAGCGGAGCTGTGCCGGGTCAACAGTTCCATGGCGGTTTCTTCGGAGCAAAGCTCCACCCGGCCACCGCCGATTGTGCCGCAGAGCCGCCCCTGCGGCCCTACCAGCATTTGGCTGCCCACGCCCCGCGGGGCGGAGCCTGTCTGTGCGGCGATGGTCACCAGAACGGTATCCGTCCCCGCCGCAATGCTATAAAGAAGCTGGCGCATGATCGTCTGCATGGTGTTCCCTCCCTGTGCTTTCATTCGATATTCTGAGAAAAGAATAACAAACGATACACGAAAATGCAAGCAGATACGAAAATCCCCGCCGCACAGTGCCTGTACGGCGGGGGTGGCTCAGAGCGTTTTGGCCCAAGCGTCCAGCTTTTCCATAAAATCACGGTTCAGCCGCAGAAATACGGACTGTTCCTCCGGCGTCCAGCCCTCATAAATCTCGTTTTCGGCTTTGATGAGGCGGCACACCGTCCGCTCCGCCAGCGCGGCGCCCTGCTCTGTGAGAAATACCAGTGTATTGCGGCCACTGCCGGGAGCCCGGTAGAGTACACCGGCTTCCTCCATTTTTTTCAGCGCGGAATTGACGGTGGTTTTTGTCATGCCGGTGGATTGACACAGCTCCGTCTGGCGGCAGCCGGCGGCGCTGACGGAGAGCGCGTACAAAATCCAGAGCTCACTGTCGGAAAACCCCATTTTCAAAGCGGCCTCATGGTAGATACCGCCGATCTGCCGGTCAAGCTGGTTGATCTGCTGGAACATATTTTTCATGGTGGTTCCTCCTTATGCGTAGCCGTACTTTTTCCGCTTCCGCACGAGGCAGGTGGCGGAGAGCACCAGCGCTGCGAGCTCCGCTACGATCACAGCGCCCCACACACCGTCCGTGCCGAGGACCAGCGGCAGCAGCAAAACGGCGGATACCTCGAAGATCAGCGTCCGGGCAAAGGAGATGAGGGCGGAGGTAAAGCCGTCATTCAGGGCGGTGAAGAAGGAGGAAGCGTAAATATTGTAGCCGCACAGCAGGAAGGAGAAGGAATAGATGGAAAATGCCCGGACAGTCACGGCCAGCAGCGCCGCGTCATAGGACACAAAGATCATGGACAGCGGTCTTGCCAGCAGCAGCGCGGCGGCGGTCAGCACCACGCTCATAAGGGCGATGAGCCGCAGGCTTTTTCGCAGCAGGCCCCGCAGCTCGTCCTGATTTCCGGCACCGTAATGATAGCCCACAATAGGGGCGCTTCCCATGGAGTAGCCGAGGAAAATGGCCGCGAAGATGAAGTTCACATACATGATGACGCCGTAGACCGCTACACCGTCCGCACCCATCAGGCGCATGAGCTGCCAGTTATAGAGCATGGTGACGATGGACATGGAGATGTTCGTCATAAACTCCGAAGCGCCGTTGGTGCTGGCCTTTATCAAAGAACGCAGGTCGAATTGGGTGCGGCACAGGTGGAGCTTACTTTTATTGGGAAGGGCGAAATACAGCAGGGGGACCACGCCGCCGATCCACTGACTGATAGCGGTGGCCAGCGCGGCGCCGATGACGCCCCACTTGAAAACGGCGATGAACAGTGTGTCCAGTACCATGTTGGCAACACCGGCGGCCACGGTGACGTAAAGCCCCAGATTGGGCCGCTCCGCCGTGACAAGAAAGCTCTGGAACGTGCTTTGCAGCATAAAGGGAATCATCGCGGAGAGAACAATGCGCCCATAGCTGACACAGATGGGGAGCATGGTCTCATCCGCGCCCAGAAAGCGGGACATGGGCGCTAAAAACAAAATGCCGCCGACGGTAAATACCGCGCCCAGCCCGATGAGCACATAGATCAGCAGGGAAAAAATCTCATTGGCCCGTTTGCTGTCGCCGGTCCCCAGCGTATAGGACACCAGTGCGCTGCCGCCGCTGCCCAGCATAAAGCCCACCGCGCCTAAGATCATCAGAAACGGCATGATGAGGTTCACGGCGGCGAAGGACTCAGAGCCCACATAATTGGAAACGAATACACCGTCCACCACACCATAAATAGAGGTAAATACCATCATGACCATGGAGGGGAGTGTGAATTTCAGCAGCTTGCTGTAGGTAAAATGCTCGGATAATTGAATATTCATGCTTGGCTCCTTAAAAATAATGTCCGAAATCGTACCAACGGAGTATAGTACGATTTCGGACATAAGTCAAGTTAAAATTTTGTGCAGCGAGCAGCGGGGACTCAGAGCTTGCCGAACATTTTTTTCAGCTCCTCAATATACAGCTCTGTCAGGGGATGGTGGGCATCTTTCCGCAGTATATAATAATGTGTCAGAATGTTGTCATCATTTTCCTCCAGCGGAATGGAGGTGAAGTCATAATGCTGCGGGTGCTGCCAGACGGTAGAGCTGATGAAAAAGCTGTTGCTGTTTGCCACAATGTCCTGACTGCCGGCACTGTCATTGATGGAGATCACGCATTTGGGCGGCTCCTCGAAAAGATGGTGGATGGAGGGGGAGGAATCGTCATAAAAGCGGCCGAAGCTCTCAGAGACCTCGGAAACAACATAGGGGTAATCCGCGATGTGGGCGAGGCGCTCCTCCGGGTCGGCGGTATCGTGAATGGGGTGGTCCTCCTGCATGACAAGGCTGATGTGGCTCTCACCCAGCTCGTGATATTCCAGCGCCTTTGCGCTGCACAGCCGCTGCACCCGCTGCTGGTGAGCACGGGTCAGGAACACGATGCCAAGGTCAGAGTGGCCATACTGCACATCGTCCATGACATCGTTGAAGGACTGCTTCTTCAGCCGGACATAAATGCGGTGCCCGTTGTAGCCCTTTTCGATTTCGGGCCACAGGCGGGTGATGGGATAGCTGAGAAAATAGGAGCGCATGGAGGAAACACTGAAATATTCCTGCCGGAAGCGGCTCTTTTTATAAAGGTCCTCCACAAAGTCCATCTTGTCCAGAATCTCCCGGGCGTAGCTGAGAAATTCCCGGCCGGGCTCCGTGACGGAGATACCCTTTTTCGTGCGGTCAAAGATTTTGATGCCGAGCTCGTCCTCCAGAGCCTTGATGCTGTTGCTGACGTTGCTCTGGGACGTATAGAGCCGCTCGGCGGCCTTGTTGATGGAGGTGCTGTTTGCGACCTCCACCGCGAATGTAAGCTGAAGAAATGTCATTTGGAACGCTTTCCCCCTGTCTCAAACTTCCAAAAATGCGCGCGGAAAAACACCTGCCCGGCAAGCCGGGCACCTGTGCGGAAAGCAGCGCCGAGCAGCGTCAAAAAACAACCGTCCGGTGGATTGTGTGCCTGTCAGCGCACCCATATCAAATTGTCATAAGTAGTAACAATTTTCGCATATATCCGCTTTTGACAAAAATGTGGTAAGATACAAGTATTATATCGCATACCTTTGACAAAATCAAGCTAAGAGACAGATGCGAAAATCAAACAGGAGGGTAAACGTGATGTTGAAGTTTGCAATCATCGGTGCCGGCGCTGGCGGACAGAGTATGGCCGCCATTTTGACCGACAAGGGCTATACCACCAGACTGTATGATATTGATAAGGAGAAGATTCACCGTCTTCAGGAGCTGGATACCATTAAGGTCACCGGCGTCATCGAGTGCGAGGCCAAGCCTGCTGTCATCACCGACAGCATCGAGGAGGTCATGACGGATGTGGACGTGGTGATGATCGTTTCCACCACGGACGCTCACGGCAGCATTGCTGCGCAGATCAAGCCCTATCTGAAAGATGGCCAGATCGTGATGCTGAACCCCGGCCACTGCGGCGGCGCACTGGAGATCGCCAATGTGCTGCGCGGTGAGAACGGCTGCGGCAAGGAACTGATCATTGCCGAGGCCGGCGACCTGATGTACGGCTGCCGGAGCTATGAGATCGGCAACATCCTGCACACCGGTCTGAAGGTTCATGTCCCCGTGGCAACACTGCCTGCCGGTGATGTGACGAAGCTGCTGGAGGTACTGGGTCCCATCTTCCCCTGCCTGAAGCCTGCCGCCAACGTGCTGGAAACCGGCTTTGAGGGCGCCGGTGCCATGTTGCACCCCATTCCCAGCCTCATGAACATCAATAAGATGGACTTGGGCGAGAGCTACGATTATTACATGGAGGGCATTACCCCCCATATTGCCGATATCATCACCGCCTGCGATAAGGAGCGGGTAGCCGTGTGCCGTGCACTGGGCGTTGACGCGCTGGACCTGATTTCCATGTTGACCAAGACCTACAAGCTGGAGAAGAAGGACAATCTGTATGACCTGATTCAAAGCATCGATTCCTATAGAGCGCTGCGGAACCCCACCACTACCAAGCACCGCTTTATCGTGGAGGATACCATGAGCGGTCTGGTGCCTCTGGCCTCCGTGGGTCACTCTCTCGGCATTGCCACGCCGATGATGGACTCCTTCGTGAACCTCGCCAGCGCCATCTGCGGCCGTGACTTCTGGACGGAGGGCCGCACGGCTGAGAAGCTGGGCCTTTCCGGCAAGACTGCCGCCGAGATCCAGGAAATGGTCCGCTGAGACGGGAGAGGGAGAACAAGTATGAATGTCATGGAAGCGATGCAGGCCCGCAGAAGCGTGCGGAAGTACCTGCCCCGCAAGGTAGAGGCTGAAAAGCTGCAGGCTGTTTTGGAGTCTGTGCGGCTGACACCCTCCCGCCACAATGACCAGAATATCCGCGTTATCGCCGTGCAGGACGAGGCTGTGAAAAAGCAGCTTCGGGAGCAGGGTCAGACCCAGCCCATGGTGGAGGAGGCGGGCGCCGTTCTGGTGTTCTGCGCCACCGGCGCGCTGGACTTTGTGATGCCCTGCGGCCAGTATGGCTACGTGGTGGATATGTCTCTGGCCACCGGCTTTGCGCTGCTGGAAGCAGCGGAGCAGGGACTGGATACCTGCATTGTCTGCGCATTTGAGGAGGACGCGGTGAAGCGCGTTCTGGGTATCCCCGAGGAAATGCGGGTGGTGTCCATGATTGCGATGGGCTACGGCGATGATGACAGCTCCCGCAAGCAGAAAAAGGCGCTGGAGGAGATCGTCAGCTACGATCATTTTTAAGGAAAGATCCCGGCGCATACCCTTCGGTATTATTCGGCAGAGCTGAATTTTACAAGATATCAAGATATTAAGAAAGAAAGAGGGCAAGACAAGATGAGAAAGAAGTTGCTTCGAATCCTTGCTGCTGCCATGTGCGTCTGCATGGTGGCCACCGCCTGCGGCGGCAGCAACAGCAGCACCAACAGCGGAGATTCCTCCAACGGGGATGACGCATCTGCTGTCAAGGACAATCTGGTGATCGCGGTCCAGACCGACATGGCGGATAAGGACCCCATCAACGGCAGCACCACCAATGACACCATCAAGATCAAGGCTCAGGTTTATGAGACGCTGATCGAGCGCACCGTTCCCGATCAGGAGTACAAGCCTCTGCTGGCCGAGAAGTGGGAGTTCAACGATGACGGTACCGAGCTGACCATCACCCTGCGTGACGGCGTGAAATTCCACAACGGTGAGACCCTGACCGCCGAGGACTGCCTGTTCTCCCTGCAGTGCCTGCGGGAGAGCGCCAACAAGTCCGTTACCGACCACATGGATCTGGACAAGAGCTATGTGGTGGATGACAAGACCTTCGTGATCGTGATGGATCAGGCCTATATGCCTGTTATCGCCAACCTGTCTTATCCCACCTGCGTTATGTTCAGCAAGAAGGGCTATGAGGATGGCAACGGCGAGTGGGCCAACATGGATATCGGCACCGGCCCCTACACCTGGGGTGACTGGTCCATCGGCAACACCGTTGAGCTGAACGCCTTTGATGACTACTATGTCGAGGGTCAGCCCGCCATCAAGAAGGTGGAGTTCAAGGTCATCTCCGAGGATGGCAACCGCTACATCGAGGTCGAGACCGGCGGCGCTGACATCTGCTACAACCTCTCCGGCGTGGATATCGCCGCTGCCGAGGCCAACTCCGATGTTCAGCTGTTCCGTGAGTATACCATGGATAACTGCTACCTGAGCTTCAACCAGCGCGAGGAGCCTTTCACCGACGTCCGCGTCCGTCAGGCTATCGCCTACGCTCTGGACATTGACGGTGCCTGGAACGTGTGCATGGATGGCGTTGGCCAGCCTGCTAAGGGTGTTCTGCCCGACAACGTGACCGACTCCATCGCCAAGGCGGATTCTCCTTATCACGTGGATTACCCCGTTTACCAGTACAATCTGGAAAAGGCCAAGGAGTTGCTGGCTGAGGCCGGTTATCCCAACGGCTTCTCCTGCCGCTATCACGTTGGCCATCTGGCTCTGCGTCAGGCCTACGGTGAGTTCTTCGCCAACGCCCTGTCCCAGATCGGTATCAACGTTGAGATCGTTGCTCTGGACGCTGCTACCAACGCACAGGCTCTGAAGGTGGAGCACAACTTTGATATCTATACCTGGGGCATTGCTCCCACCAACGGCGATATCGACTTTGCCAACCGCTTCTTCTACACCGATGCACCCAACAACATCTTCGGCTACAGCGATCCCGAGATGGACGCTATGATCGATGCCGCCGCTCAGGAGGTCGACACCGCCAAGCGCAGCGAGATGAACGCCGCCATCCAGAAGAAGGTCCTTGATGAGTGCATCATCGTCCCCATCTATCAGCAGGAGGATATCCACTGCCTGAGCGCTGCCGTGAAGGGCTTCCGCAATGGTGCTTTCCAGTCTCCTCTGCTGAAGTACTGCTACTTTGAATAATCTCTTTGCAGGCTGACGCCTGATAGCGAACGTGGAGGGGTGAATTGCGCCTTGTATATTCACCCCTCCTTTTTTATACCTTAAAACTGCGAAAAATGGCATTTTTGCAAGAAATTTTGTAGTTTCAGGTGGGAATAGGAGATATGAGTAACTATGCTGAAATACATTGTTAAACGGCTCCTCTGGATCATCCCCGTCCTGATCGGAGTCACGATCATCGTTTTTACGATTCTGTACTTCTCTCCCGGTGACCCGGCCTATCTGGCGCTGGGTGACAACGCCACGCCCGAGGCTGTGGAAGCCTACCGCGTGGAAATGGGTATCAACGGTACCTACTGGGAGCGTCTTGGCCGGACGTTAGGCGGCCTGCTGAAAGGCGATCTTGGCCTTTCCTACCGTTCCCGTACCCCTGTGCTCAATGAGCTTCTGGTCCGCTTCAAGGTGACCTTCAACATCTCCGCGTGGAGTATTGTGCTCGGTATCATACTGGGTATATTCTTTGGAATTATCTCGGCACTGAAACAGAATACGCTCTGGGACTCCCTTTCAACAGGCTGCGCCCTGTTTGGCATTTCCATGCCTATGTTCTGGCAGGGCTTGATGCTGATTCTGGTGTTCTCCGTCTGGCTGGGCTGGCTGCCTGCCTCCGGCTACGGCAGCTCTTGGAAGCAGATGATCATGCCGGTCGTCGCACTGGGCGTGAACTCCTCCGCAACCATCATGCGTACCACCCGCAGCTCCATGTTGGAGGTCATGCGGCAGGATTACATCCGTACCGCCAAGGCCAAGGGCCAGACCTACTGGGCCGTGGTGATTCGCCATGCGTTGCGCAATGCCATGATTCCCATTGTCACGGTCATTGGCCTCCAGTTGGGCGTTCTGCTGGCAGGTTCCATCGTTACGGAGGTCATTTTCTCCATTGCCGGTGTCGGCAAGTATCTGGTGGACTCCATGAACGCCCGTGACTACGCCGCCGTGCAGGGCTGTGTGCTGCTTATCGCGTTTGTGTCCGCAATTTTGAACCTGATCGTGGATATTATTTACACGTTCATCGACCCCCGTATGAAGACCATGTACGAAAGCTCCAAGGGCGGCTCCGCCCGCGCCAAGAAGAAAGGAGAGCAGAAGACCGCATGAAAAAGCATACCATGCTCTCCGAGATTTGGAGACGCTTTAAAAAGAACAAGCAGGCCATTGTGGGCCTGATCGTCCTGATTATCTTCATTTTAGTGGCTATCTTCGCAAAGCAGATCGCACCCTATTGGTATGACGATCAGGATGCCAGCCGCGCCATGATCGGCCCCTGCGCCCAGTATCCCTTCGGTACGGACAATCTGGGCCGTGACGTGCTGAGCCGCCTGATCTACGGCAGCCGGTATTCCCTGTCCATCGGCTTCCTTGCCGTTGGTATTTCCGTGCTCACCGGCGGCTTCCTCGGCGTGATCGCCGCATATTATCCCAAGCTGGATAACATCATCATGCGCTGCATGGATCTGTTCATGGCCATTCCTCAGATGCTGCTGGCTATGTGCATCGTGTCCGCGCTGGGCTCCAGCCTCTTTAACCTGATGCTGGCCGTGGGGCTATCGTCCACGCCGAAATTCGCCCGTGTGGTCCGTGCCTCGGTGCTGGCTACCCGCGAGCAGGAGTTCGTGGAGGCGGCCCGAGCCATCGGCGCCAGCAACACCCGCATCATTCTGCACCACATTCTGCCTAACTCCATTTCCGCGCTGATCGTGCAGGCCACGCTGGCTATGGCCGGTGCCATCATTTCCGCCTCTGCTCTGAGCTTCCTTGGATTCGGCATTCAGGCTCCCATGCCTGAGTGGGGCGCCATGCTTTCCGCCGGACGGAAGTACATCCGCACGCAGGCATATCTGACGGTTATCCCTGGCCTTGCTATCATGGTAGTGGTGTATGCCCTCAACGTGGTGGGCGACGGTCTGCGGGATTGCCTGGATCCCAGACTAAAGAAGTAAGGGAGGAGGAACATCTATGTCTGATAAAATATTAGAGGTTTCCGACCTCCAAATTCGCTATGTGACGGACGAGGAGACTGTTCGTGCGGTCAATGGCGTGTCCTTCACGCTGGAGCGGGGCGAGAGTATCGGCCTCGTGGGCGAGACCGGCGCCGGTAAGACCACCACCGCCCTTGGTATCATGGGCCTTGTGCCAGATCCCCCGGGAGAGATCGTGGGCGGCTCCATTCTATTTGAGGATCAGGACCTTCTGAAGCTGCCGGAAAAGCAGATGCGGGAGATTCGCGGCGGCAAGATCTCCATGATTTTCCAGGACCCCATGACCTCTCTGAACCCCGTGATGACCGTCGGCGCGCAGATCGCCGAGGTGGTGCTGCTGCACAACAAAATTTCCAAGGCCGAGGCCCGGGAGCGGGCCAAGGAGATGCTGGAGCAGGTGGGTATCCCCGGCAGCCGGTGCGATGACTATCCCCACCAGTTCTCCGGCGGCATGAAGCAGCGCGTGATGATCGCCATCGCGCTGGCCTGCAGCCCTGAGCTGCTGATCGCGGACGAGCCTACCACGGCTCTGGACGTGACCATTCAGGCGCAGGTGCTGGAGCTGATGCGGAACCTGAAGAAGGAGTATAACACCTCTCTGGTTCTCATCACTCACGATCTGGGCGTTGTAGCAAAGATCTGCGACAAGGTGGCTGTGGTGTACGCGGGTGAGATCATTGAGTCCGGCACCCTGAAGGACATCTATACTGATAAGCGCCATCCCTATACCATCGGCCTGTTCGACTCTCTGCCGGATATTGAGAACGATGCCGCGACATTGAAGGTCATTCAGGGCTCCGTGCCCGATCCCTCCAATCTGCCGGAGGGCTGCAAGTTCAATCCCAGATGCCCCTATGCGACCGAGGCGTGCAGAAGCGGCGACATCAAGCCGGTCAAGATTTCCGACACCCACATGGTTCGCTGCAACCGCTTCAGTGATACGGAGGTTTGACAATGGGTGAAATTCTAAGAGTTGAAGACCTGAAAAAATATTTTGCCACGAAGAAGGGCACCCTTCACGCGGTGGATGGCGTGACCTTCACTGTGGACGCCGGTAAAACGCTGGGTATCGTGGGCGAGTCCGGCTGCGGCAAGTCCACGCTGGGCCGTGTGATTTTGCATCTGCACGAGCGGACAGAGGGCCGTATCGTGTTTCAGGGCGAGGATATTTCCGATGTCAGCAATGCAAAGCTGAAGGAACTGCGTAAGGATATGCAGATCATCTTTCAGGACCCTTATGCATCCCTGAATCCCCGTATGTCCATCGGCGACATCATCGCCGAGCCCCTGAAAATCTATAAGCTCTGCAATTCAAAGACGGAGCGGGAGAAAAAGGTTCATGAGATCATGGATGTTGTGGGCCTTGCGGAGCGGACGTACTCCCTGTACCCCCACGAGCTGGACGGCGGCCGCCGTCAGCGTATCGGC
>UQMC01000049.1 GCA_900542115.1 uncultured Oscillibacter sp.
CGCGCACACCCTTCCTTACCGTTGCGGAGGATTTACCACTTTATCGACAGTCTCAAGCGGATGCACACCTTGTTGTGTGCATCCGCTTACTTTGATACTACAGCTTTGAGGGATTGTATTGCTTTGCTTGGGGTCGTCAGCTATGCTGAAAGATCTGCACCTCATAGATGCAGTTGCGGAAGGAGCGGAAGTTATCCTCATACTCATTGGCCACCACCAGACGCGGCGTTTCCTGATCCCGGAAATAGCGTTTGAGCTCAGGCCCGGGGAAGGGCTCCGCCAGGATGCGGGACTGCATACAGAGCCAATTCCCCGCCGGAAGCGTCATCAGACCGGGATGCTCCGCCGCCGGCCGTTCCCGCAGATAAACGAAATAGTGGGTGGGCACGATGCTCCCCCGCAGCAGCGCCTGAAAGTCCAGCAAATAGCCGGTCTGACGCAGAAAATGCGCCTTTTCAAACGGGGGGCTGTGGCGCAGTCTGGTGAGCCGCTGTCCCGCCGTTCCGTAAATATCCTCTCCGGGCCGGAACGGCTCCGCTAAAATATACCGCTCCGTCTCCCGCTGCTGGTAGGGCAGGCCATTATGCTCATAGTCCGCCGCGTGGCTGTAATAATCCGCATACCAGTCCAGCTCGTCCAGCAGGCCCTGCAGATGGCTGACCTCCTGTCGGATCTGCTCCTGCCGCTGCATCAGCAGCCTGCGGAAGCGACTCACGTCGTTGGTGTCCAAAGCGTCCCGGATATCCTCCAGCGTGAAGCCAAAGCGCTGAAGGTACTTGACCCGGTCGATATAATGGATCTGGTCATAGCTATAGTAGCGGTAGCCGGTCTTGGGATTGGTATACACAGGCACCACAACGCCGGCTTTATCATAAAACCGGAGGCTCTGGGGCGATATATTCAGCAGCTCTGCCACCTCGCCGATGGTATAACGGTCCTTCATAAAAATGACCTCCCCTTTCCGGTTTCTCCACAGGAAGTATCGCAGAAATTTTCGCAAAAGTCTACACCTGACTGTAAGGTTTCCGGAAAAAGTTTCAAGAAAGCAGACAGATGTCACAAAGCCGGTCCATAGCATTTTGTGGAATTTTACAGAAAACTCCGATTGACTTTACACTGTAGGAAAGGACTATGCTGACATCAAAAGGAATGACCGGTATACGCAAAAGCAGGCCGGCATATTCCAACAGGCATCGTATACGAAAGAGACCGAAAAAAAGAGAAGTGAGGGAGCGCAAATGACATTTATCGACTTTCTGTACAAGCTGGACGGCTGGGTGTGGGGCACACCGCTGATCGTGCTGATCATGGTCGTGGGCATCTACTACATGGTCAAGGGCAAATTCTTTCCCTTTGTGCATTTCGGCCATGCGGTGAAAAACACGGTTCTTGCCAGCAGCACGGAATCCGGCAAGAGCGGTGACGGCAAGATTTCCCCGTACAGAGCATTCTGCCTGGCACTGGGCGGCGCCGTCGGCATGGGCAATATCTCCGGCGTGGCGACCTCCATTGCCGTAGGCGGACCGGGCTCCATCTTCTGGATGTGGGTCTGGGCGTTTTTCGGCATGATGATCAAGACGGCTGAGACCTCCCTGGGCCTGTATTACCGTCACAAGGAGCCTGACGGAAAGTACAGCGGCAGCGCCATGCACTATATGGAGTGGGGCATCAAGGGCGAGATGGGCTGGAAGTTCGGCCGGCCTCTGGCAATTCTCTTTGCCGTCTCCCTTTTCATGATGGTCCTTCAGGGCAGCGGTGCCTACACTGTGGGTGAAACGCTGAGCGCTTCTTTCGGTCTAAATCTGATGGCCGTTGTGATCGTTTATGTGCTGTTCGTTGTATACCTGCTGATCCGGGGCGAAAACGCCATCGGCAGAGTAGCAGAAAAGCTGGTTCCCATCATGTGCGGAGCCTATCTGCTGGCAACCATCGTCATTCTTCTCATGAATATCACCTATGTGCCCACCATGTTTGCCGAGATCTTCAAGGGTGCCTTTACCGGCACGGCTGCCGTGGGCGGCTTTGCTGGCTCCGTGGTTTCCCTGACCATCCGGCAGGGCGTTGCCCGGTCGGTCTACTCCAATGAGGCCGGCAACGGCACCTCTCCCCTGATCCACGGTTCCGCCGATACGATCCATCCGGTCCGGCAGGGCCTCTGGGGTGCTGTGGAGGTGTTCTGCGACACACTGGTCGTGTGCACCTGCTCCGGCCTTGCCATTCTCGCCACTGGCACATGGACTTCCGGTGTCACGGGCGCCCCCTTGGGTGTGCTGGCTTTCACCACGGCTTTCGGTGAAGGGGGCCGGTATTTTTTGGGCATCATGACCGTCCTGTTCGCGTTCACCACCTCCACCACATGGTACCTTTTCTATCAGAATATCCTGACCTATCTTCTGGAGAAGTGGCCCAAGGCACAGAAGATTGCGCATAAGATCTTTACAGTTGCTTTCCCACTAATTATGGTGGGGAACGCCGCTCTGGTATACTATTCCAACTCCGACGCCACGCTGTTCTGGACCATCGTCAGCATCGTCACGGCCTTCCCCCTGTTCTTCAATGTTCTGGCACTGATCGCGCTGCGGAAGAAGTTCTGGGCACTGCTCAAGGATTATAAGGCCCGTTATATGGGAATCGGCCAGGTGGACCCCAATTTCCACGTTTTTGCCGAGGATGACCCGGAAGTGATGGCTAAGATCAACAAGAATCTGGGCAGATCCTGATCCCGCATATCCAACGATTTGTTTATAAGGAGAATCACTATGGCATATTCTTATACAACTGAGGCGCTTTACAGTGGCGAACACGTCCGGGGCATGGACATGACCCCGGAGACCATCCCCTGCTTTATGACTACCGCATTCACCATGCGGAGCTTCAAAGAGGTTCAGGAGACCTACGCTACCAAGGGCTATACCTATGTCCGCACCCGCAATCCCAACCGCACTGCGCTGGGCGAGGTCATCTCCTGCCTTGAGGGCGGCGAATCCACGCTGATTTTTTCCTCCGGCATGGGCGCCATCACCAGCACTCTGATGACGCTGCTGAGCCACGGCGACCATGTGATCTGCAACTCCAATATCTACGGCGAGACCTATTGCGTCATGACGGAGATTTTGAGCAAGTGCGGCATTGAGGTAACCTTTGTGGATTATCAGAACACGGAGGATATCGCCAAGGCCGTTCGCCCGGAGACAAAGCTCATCTACTCCGAGGTCCTCTCTAACCCCACGCTGACGCTGGTGGATTTAAAGGCCGTGGCGGAAATTGCACACAAGAACGGTGCCTACCTCATGGTGGATAACACCTTCACCACCCCCATAGCCATCCGGCCTATCGACTTTGGCGCGGATATTGTTATCAACAGCCTGACGAAGTTCTTAAACGGCCACAGCGATGCCATCGGAGGTTCCATCACCACCACGCAGGCATTGTGTGACAAAATCCAGCCGGTGGCCATGCTACTGGGTACCCCCGGTGACCCCTTCAGCTCCTGGCTCATCCATCGGGGCATCAACACCGCCTCTGTCCGGATGCCTCAGGCCATGCACACGGCGGAAAAACTGGCGGCGACGCTGGCTGCCAACAAGCACGTCAGCCGGGTTAATCACCCCAGCCTGCCTACCTATCCCCAGAAGGAGCTGGCGGACCGGATGTTCGGCAAAAATGGCTACTGCGCCATGCTGAGCTTCATCGTGCCGGAGGATTTGGAGAAAATCGACCAGTTTATGCTGGCGCTGAAGTTCCCCAAGTACGCTCCTACGCTGGGCGGCCTCCACACCACGCTGAGTCACCCTGTCACCTCCTCTCACATGGGCGTGCCCGATGAGACCCGCCGGAAGATGGGCATTACCCCCGGCATGATTCGCGTGTCTGTGGGTATTGAGGACGCCGATGATCTGGCCGCGGACTTTGAAAATGCCCTGAAGGTGTTCGATTGATCCACGCTGTGGAATTTCCCCCTGCACATCCTTGCAAATGATCTTGCGGTATGGTACGATGTAACCTAATCGAAAAAACCGCAGAACCGCCGCAAAGGCGAATCTGCTGAGCACAGCAAGGAGAGATTTACGATGAAAACTGCACTCGTTACCGGGTCCTCCCGGGGCATTGGCCGCGCCGTGGCCCGGGAACTGGCCCATCAGGGCTGGGCCGTAGGCATCAACTATCTGCATCGGGAGGATAAGGCACAGGAGCTGGTGGAGGAGCTCACCGCCGCCGGTTGTCAGGCCGCCGCCTTTCAGGCGGATGTTGCCGACGGTGCCGCCGTGGCGAGCATGGTCAAGGAACTGGGGGAAACGTTCAGTCCTGTGGAGCTGGTGGTGAACAACGCCGGCGTTGCGGGGCAAAGTCTCTTTCAGGATATTTCCGATGAAATGTGGAACCGATACCTTGCGGTGAATTTGGGCGGCGCCCGCAACACCATCAAGGCGGCGCTGCCCCACATGATCTCCGAAAAGCGGGGCTGCATTGTCAATATCTCATCCATCTGGGGCCAGCGGGGCGCAAGCTGCGAGGTGGCCTACGCCTGCACCAAGGCGGGCATCATCGCCCTGACCCGCTCTCTTGCCATGGAGCTGGCTCCCTCCGGTATCCGGGTGAACTGCGTGGCTCCCGGCGTCATCAACACGGACATGGTGCAGGTTTTGGGGCAGGAAACGCTGGACGATCTGGCAAAAGAAACGCCTCTCGGCCGCTTGGGGACGCCGGAGGACATCGCCTACGCCGTTTCCTTTTTTGCCTCGGAGCGGGCGGGCTTCATCACCGGGCAGGTCCTCACTGCCGATGGCGGCTTTATTGTATAAGCCCATTATGTTACCGCATTTTCTGAATTTCCCGGGAACGGTCCGCTGAGGCGGGCCGTTTCCTTTTTGCGTCCTGCCGCTGCTTTTGTGCACGGGTCTTGTACCCTTTTCCGGCGCATAGACTGTCCCCAAGGGGGCGATGGGATTGCTGGAGCTGCTGAACGCAATTTTATGGGGGCCGGGAACCGTGGGGCTGCTTTTGGGGACCGGGGCATGGCTGACGCTGCGGACAGGCGCGTTTCCCCAGCGAATGCTGCCGCTGGCACTGCGGCTGTCATTGGGGCGGGAGGCACGCCGAAAGGGGAACAACGGTGTGTCTCCCTTCGGCTCCCTGATGACCGCGCTTGCCTCTACGGTGGGGACCGGCAACATTGTGGGCGTTGCGGCGGCGCTGGTTTCCGGCGGGCCGGGGGCGCTGGTGTGGATGGAACTGGCCGCCCTGCTGGGACTGACTTTAAAGCTCGCGGAATGTATGCTGGCGGTCAAATACCGCAGCCGCGCACCGGACGGTACCCGCTGGGGCGGGCCCATGGCGGTGATGGAAGCCCGGCTGGGCGTGATTGGAAAGCCCATGGGACGGCTCTACGCCCTCTTTGCCCTGCTGATGTCCTTTTCTATGGGGGCCATGGCTCAGTCCGGCGCGCTGGCCGATACGTTTTTCGCCGCGTTCTCTCTGCCCCGGGCCGAAACGGGGCTGGCAACGGCGGCGCTGGCGCTCGTTATCCTGCTTGGCGGCATCCGCCGCATTGCAGATGTTTCTTCTGTGCTGGTGCCGGTGATGGCGCTGCTGTACATCGGCGGCGCCGGGGCGGTGATTATCGGCAATCTCCCCCGGCTGCCGGGGGCCGCGGCGGAAATGCTCCGCTGTGCGCTGGCCCCCTCGGCGGCGTTGGGCGGCGCATTGGGGACGGTTACGCGGCGTGCTGTCATCCGCCACGGCATAGCCCGGGGCGTTTTTTCCAACGAAGCCGGGCTGGGCTCTGCCGCCATTGCCGCCGCCTGCGCCGATACGGAGGACCCGCTGCGGCAGGGGCTTATCAGCATGACCGGCGTTTTTTTCGACACCCTTGTGATCTGCACCCTCACCGGCCTTGCCATCTGCTGCTCCGGCGTGCTGGGGGCGGCGGACGCCGCAGGCATCCCTTTGACCGGCGCGGCGCTGACGCTGCGGGCCTTTGAAACGGTTCTGGGCCGGGGGGCACGCTGGCTCATCAGTGCGTCCTTGGGCCTGTTCGCCTTTACCTCCGTGCTGGGCTGCGCCCTGCAGGGGGAGGTTTCCGCAGTGTATCTGCTGGGGCCGGGTACTGTGCGCCCGATTCGGCTTTTCTACTGCTCGGCAGTTTTAATTGGGGCGCTGGTCCCCATGAAAACGGTACTGGCGCTGGCGGACCTCTCCAACGCGCTGATGGCGCTGCCGAATCTGGTGTACCTCTTGCTGCTTTCCGGGGAGATCGCGGCGGATTGCCGCAGCTTTTGAGGAAAAAGGTGTAAACTTTCTGTGACAGCGTTGCTTTTTTTCATTTTGGTGGTATGATAACGATGGTATAAAATTTTAGTAAAGGACTGATACCATGACAAAAATTGATATTGTCTCCGGCTTCCTCGGTGCCGGCAAGACCACGCTCATCAAAAAGCTGCTGGCGGAGGCCTACAAGGGCGAAAAGCTGGTGCTCATCGAAAACGAATTCGGCGAGATCAACATTGACGGCGGCTTCTTAAAGGAATCCGGCATCCAGATCTCCGAAATGTCCGCCGGGTGCATCTGCTGCTCTCTGGTGGGCGATTTCAACAAGGCTTTGAAGGACGTGGAGGCTCAGTTCCACCCCGACCGCATCCTCATTGAGCCCTCCGGCGTGGGCAAGCTCAGCGACGTGATCGTGGCGGTGGAGAACACCGTAAAGGACGTTCCCGAGATGAAGCTCAACAGCTTCGTCACCGTGGCAGACGCCACCAAGGTAAAGGTCTATATGAAGAACTTCGGTGAGTTCTACAACAACCAGATCGAGGCCGCCGGCACTATCATCCTCTCCCGGACTCAGAAGATGACGCAGGAGAAGCTGGAGGCCGCCGTGTCCATGCTCCGGGAGAAAAACGCCGATGCCGCCATTATCACTACCCCCTGGGATGAGCTGGACGGCAAGGCCATCCTCTCCGCCATCGAAAAGGTCTCTCTGGCCGACGAACTGCTGGAGAAGATGCGGGCGGAACATGAGGCCGACGAGCACGAGCACCATCACCATCATCATGACGGCGAGGAGTGCGACGATCCCAACTGCTCCTGCCACCATCATCATGACGATGATGACGATGACGAGTATGACCATCACCACGAGCACCATGACCATGACGAGCACGAGCATCATCATGACCACGGCGAGTGCGATGACCCCAACTGCTCCTGCCATGACCATCACCATCATCACCACGCCGATGAGGTGTTCACCTCCTGGGGTAAGGAAACACCCAAGGTGTATACGCAGGCGGATATCGACCGCATCCTCACCGCGCTGGATTCCGGCGAGTACGGCGCCATTCTCCGTGCCAAGGGCATTGTGAACGGCACGGACGGTGCGTGGATCGAGTTCGACTATGTGCCGGAGGAGCATGAGATTCGCGTCGGTCATCCCGACTATACCGGCCGCCTGTGCGTCATCGGTTCTGATTTGAAGGAGGAAAAGCTGGCAGAGCTGTTCGGCCTGTAAGCGAAAATTTTCATGGCTGATATTCCTGTATATCTCATCGCCGGCTTTCTGGACGGCGGCAAAACTGAATTTATCAACGGCATTTTAGAGGATGGCTTCGCCCGGGAGGATAAAACGCTTCTCATCTGCTGCGAGGAAGGCGAACTGGAGTACGAGCAGAAGGCGCTGGACAACGTGACTGTTGTTACCGTGGACGAGGAGAGCGCCCTGACCTGCTCCCAATGCAAGGAGTGGGAAAAGCAGTACCAGCCCAAGCAGGTCCTGATCGAGTACAACGGTATGTGGTCCATGGAGCGGCTGTACCGGGAGGTGCTGCCCGCCAACTGGGTCCTCTATCAAGTGATGACCTTTGTGGACGCGGGGACCTTTGAGCCCTACGCAAAAAACATGGGTCAGATCATGATGGAGAAGATCACCAACGCCGATCTGCTGGTGTTCAACCGCTGTACGGACGAGCTGAAGGCCGCCCTGCGGAAGCGGAATCTGCGGATGGTGAACCGCCGTGCGGACATCTATCTGGAGGACAATAACGGCAACAGCGAGGACTACAACAACGGTGAGGTCTGTCCCTTTGACCTGAACCAAAAGGTCATTGACATTCCGGACAACGATTACGGCGTGTGGTATGTGGACGTTATGGACTACCCCGACCGCTGGGCAGGCAAGACCGTTCACATGAAGCTGCTCATGTGCCATTCCAAGAAGTACCCCGGCACCCATTGCCCCGGCCGCTTTGCCATGGTCTGCTGCGAGGCAGATGTACAGTTCCTCGGTCTTGTGGCAAAGGGTATGGACCTTTCCAAGTACAAAAACCGGGACTGGGTAGAGGTGGAGGCCCGTATGGCCGTGGAAAACCACCCCGCCTACAAGGGCAAGGGCCCGGTCATGCACGTTATGTCCATCAAGGCCTGCGAAAAGCCTGCCAACGAAGTTGTGAGCTTCTGACCTACTGATATTCAAAAAGCACGTTTCCTTTTGACGAGGAAACGTGCTTTTCTTCTTGCATGCGCTTCTTATATTTGTCACCGTGCAAGTCATTGGCAAATCGGCTGCGTTTTCAATACGATTCGTATTTTTGCTTTTAAATCGACATTTTGTATTGTAATTCCGCAAGATTTTTTCGGGAATGCCGGTTTTCTCTCCGCTTCGCAAAGCTCGCAAAATTTCGGGAATACTTGCAAATTCCTGGCAAATCCATATAATAGAGGTATTCTGGTATGAAAGGACTTTACGTTTTGAAAGAAAAGCGGATCTATAAAAGAGAATTGCCCCTCTGGGGGAGTCTGCTGGCCGCCGTTTTGCTGGCAGGCTGTATCACTTTACTGGCCCTGTGGTGCCAGCCCAACGCTCTACGGACTGTGCTGGCCGTGTTCAAGGCCCAGCCCCTGCTGATCGTTTTGAACGCCCTGCCCATCGGACTTTTGCTGCTGGCCTTCGCCTTCCTGTTTCGGAATATCTTTTACAGCGGAGCGCTGGTGAATTTTTTCGTCTGCGCGCTGTCCCTTGCCAACCGGGTCAAAATTGAGGTCCGGGACGGGCCGGTGTTCCCCCGGGACTTCTCCCTTCTGCGGGAGGTAGGCAGCGCCATCCAGTCCTTCGACATCCGCTATCCGGTGAAGGCCATCGCCGTGGTGGTGCTGACCACCGCGCTGCTCGTGGGCCTTGGCGTGCTGTTCCCCAGCCACCCGGTGTCCTTTGCCGCCCTGAAGGCCAAGCTGACAAAGCGGGACGCCGCGGCCGCGTTCCCCGGCCGCTGCTGGCCGGAACGGATCGTGGGCGCAGTCCTCAGCTTCGGCGTGTTGACCGCCCTGATCTTCACGGTGTACGCCAGCAATGACCTCTATAATTCCTTCCGCGTCAGCAATGCCTACTATGTCCCCGCCGTGTTCAACGAGCTGGGCTTTCCGTACTGCTTCTGCCACCAGTTCACCACCTATCCCGTGGATAAGCCGGAGGGCTTTTCCAAGTCCGAGGCCGCTGGGTGGGAGACCGGGGAGCAGTCGGGGCTCGGTAAGGACGTCAACATTATCATGGTCATGAACGAGGCATTTTCCGACATCACCGATGGCTCCATGTTCAATTGGGCGGAGGGGGATGACCCCCTGCCCAACCTCCACGCCTTGCAGAATGACCCCCACGCCCTCACCGGTCACATTGTTGTTCCGGGCTTTGCCGGCGGCACGGCCAATACGGAGTTCGACGTACTGACCGGGATGCAGACCAACGCCCTGTCGGATACCACCACCTCCGCTATGCGGGTTATCAACCGCAATCTGGACAGCCTGTTTCGGGTGTTTGACGCCGATGGCTACCGCACCTCCTTCTATCACCCCGGCGATGCGTGGTTCTATAACCGGGAAAATGTTTACCGCTGGCTGGGCGCGGAGCACGAGGTATTTGCCAAGGACATGAAAGATTTGGAATACAAGGGCCGCTGGGTCACGGATGACTACATGGCGGGGCTGATCGAGGAAGAATTTGAAACGGCGGTCAGCGAGGGCCGTCCCCTGTTCAACTACACCACCACCATCCAGAACCACATGAGCTACACCGCCGACAAGTACGGCGAGGGACACACCTTTGCTCCTGTTTCCGTAACGGCGGACATTTCTGATGAAACCCGCACCATGCTGGAGGTCTATACCGAGGGCGTCCGGGACGCAGATGCCATGCTGGGCCGCCTGACCGCGTATTTCGCGGAGCGCAGTGAGCCGGTGGTACTGGTATTTTACGGAGACCATCTGCCCTATCTGGGGGATAACCAGAAAGGCTATGCCGAGCTTGGCTCTGAGGTGGCCATTGCCGAAAATGACCGGACGGATATCCTCTGCTCCTACAAGACGCCCTATGTGATATGGACTAACGCTGCCGCTGCCGATGCTCTGGACTGGGAGGCCGCCGCAAAGCAGCTGGTACTGCCGGAGGACGGTACCGTATCCGCCGCGTTCCTTGGCAGCGTTCTGCTGGACCTCACCGACCGCGCCGGGGAAAGCCCGTGGTTCGATTTCCTTTCCTCTGTGCGGCGGCTGGTGCCTGTGGTGCAGAAGAAGATCTATATCCTCACCGATGGTGAGCTCATCGCCAACCGCGACCTACTCGAGCGGACGGACGAGACCGCCGCCGCGCTGAAGGCTGCTATCCGTAAATGGCGCTGCTGGAGCTATTACAAGCTGAAATATGCGGAGGTAGGATAGCCACTAAAGCAAAACAAAAAAACAGCCCGAGGACACATCCTCCGGGCTGCTTTTATTTGTCAGGTTTTCGCTTCGATCTTCGCACCGCATTTGGGGCAGGTGATGACGATTTTTCCCTTTCCCACCGGCACGCGGCACACGGCGCCGCATTTGCAGGTAAAGTATTTATGCTCCTTGTCCGCCCGGCGGGCCTTGGCCCCGGCAGCGCTGTTCCGGGTTTTCCAGACCCAGCTCATGAATTTCTGGTTTTCCTCCCGCCGCTTCGGCAGGTTTTTGGAAAACATCCGGAACAGCAGATATACCGCCATCACTGTGATCAGCAGATCAAATATCCGGCTCAGCACTATGGACCGGGTCACAATGACCAGAAGCGCCCGCAGAATACATAGCGCTAAATAGGCCCACAGGAGCGTTCGGTTCATCTGATCCATTCCGTTGCGGCCATACATGAACCGCGCCACCGCGCATCTGAATTTATAAAACATATATCTGCTGCCTCTTTTCATCGGCGCGGAGCGGCGCCGTATCTCGTTACCACTGTATTTTAGCGGATAGGTCAGAGAAAGGCAACGGTTTGACTGTGAAGTTTACAAAAAAGTAATTTCTTTCTTCGCTGTCCGTGCTACAATATACTCGATATTAAAATACACAAAGGAAGTGTTCTGTTCATGGCAAAGAAACAGTTCAAGGCGGAGTCCAAGCGTCTGCTGGACTTGATGATCAACTCCATTTATACCCATAAGGAGATTTTTCTCCGGGAGATTCTCTCCAACGCCAGCGATGCCTGCGACAAGCTGTGCTACCAGGCCCTGACGGATGACAGCGTGAAGCTGACCCGGAAGGATTTCAAAATTGACCTGTCCGTAAATAAAGAAGGCCGTACCATTACCGTTACGGATAACGGCATCGGCATGGACAAGGAGGATCTGGAGAACAATCTGGGCGTCATCGCCTCCTCCGGTTCCTACAAGTTCAAGCAGGAGGTGGGAGATGACACCAAGGACACCGACGTGATCGGCCAGTTCGGCGTGGGCTTCTACTCCGCCTTCATGGTCTGCGATCAGGTGACGGTCCGTACCCGGAAGTTCGGCAGCGACACCGCTTATCAGTGGCAGTCCTCCGGCGCGGATGGCTACACCATTACAGAGTGTGATAAGTCCGATGTCGGTACCGAGGTCATCATGCACCTGAAGGATGATACCGAGGATGCGCATTACAGTGAATTTCTGGAGGAATGGAAGCTCCGGGAACTGGTAAAGAAGTATTCCGACTACATCCGCTTCCCCATCCGCATGGCGGTCACGAAAACGAAAAAGGTGGCCTCCTGCATGTCCGACAAGCCGGACGAGGTACCCTATGTGGAGATGGAGACCCTGAACTCCATGGTCCCCATCTGGCAGCGGAAAAAGGCCGACGTGAAGCCGGAGGAATATAACGAGTTCTATCGGGAGAAGTTCCACGATTTCGCGGACCCCCAGCGGGTCATCACCGTGTCCGCCGAGGGTGCCGTGACCTACAAGGCCTTGCTGTTCATCCCCGGCGCCACCCCCTTCGACTTCTACACCAAGGAATACGAAAAGGGCTTGCAGCTCTATTCCAGCGGCGTGCTCATCATGGACAAGTGCGCCGATCTGCTGCCGGAGCATTTCCGTTTTGTCCGCGGCGTGGTGGACTCTCCTGATTTGAGCCTGAACATCTCCCGTGAGCTTTTGCAGCATGACCGGCAGCTGAAGGTCATCGCCGGAAATCTGGAAAAGAAGATCAAGAGCGAGCTTGCCAAAATGCTGAAGGATGAGCGGGAGGCCTACGAGACCTTCTGGAAGAACTTCGGCCGCCAGTTGAAATACGGCGTGGTGGGCGATTACGGCGCGCACAAGGAGCTTTTGCAGGACCTGCTGCTGTTCTGGTCCTCCACGGAGAAGAAGCTGGTGACGCTGGATGAGTACGTCTCCCGGATGAAGGAGGATCAGAAGGTCATCTATTATGCCGCCGGCGACAGCGTGGACAAGATCGACCGACTGCCCCAGCTTGAGGCGCTGAAGGATCAGGGCATTGAGATTCTTTACTTCACCGAGGAGGTGGACGAGTTCGTGGCACAAACGCTGCGGACCTACAAGGATAAGGAGTTCCGCTCCGCTATGGATGGCGTAGCCGAGGCGAAGGACCAGGAAAAGGCCAAGGAGGCCGCGGACGCTCATGAGGATGTATTCACTTTTGTCAAGGACACACTGGGAGACGCCGTGGCGGAGGTAAAGCCCTCTGCCCGCCTGAAGTCCCACCCGGTTTGCCTGAGCGCCGGTGAGGGCGTCAGCTTTGAGATGGAAAAATATTTTCAGGCCATGCAGCCGGACAGCGGCATCAAGGCCCAGCGGATTCTGGAGCTGAACACGGAGCATCCCGTTTTTGCCGCGCTGGAGAGCGCCGTTTCCGCCGACCCGGAAAAGGCAAAAAAGTACGCCAAGCTCCTGTACGATCAGGCGCTTCTTATTGCCGGTCTGCCGCTGGACGATCCCTCCGGCTATACCGATCTGGTGTGCGAGCTGATGAAGTAACACCTTGTACCGTCTGCCGCAAACGCGGCAGGCGGTACAATTTTTTTATGGGAACTTTTTCCGGAGCACTTGCGTCTATACCGACAGATACCCTTAATTTCCCGAGTTATATTGACAGGAGGATGTTTCTATGAAAAAATACTTCCGCATCATGGCTTTGCTGGCCTGCACCGCCGCGCTGTGCGTCTCCGCACTGGCTGCCGGAACCGAAGCCCCCGCCGATCACGCCTAAGATCGGAAGAGCGTCGTGTAGGGAAAGAGTGTAGATCTCGGTGGTCGCC
>UQMC01000050.1 GCA_900542115.1 uncultured Oscillibacter sp.
GACTTTTCCGACCTCGCCGCTGTTGGCCGTGACCACTACATGAACCTGCACGGCGGCAGCGCCAAAACAGAGGAACTGGATGCGCTGGATGGCGAGGAAACCGCGCGGCGGCTCATCGAAAGCGGCGGCGGCACGATCACGCCCTACGGCGTGGTCTACGACAACGGCATGAAACTGGAACAGGTCTACGACGGCCGGTTCTTCCCCTGCTATTACTATGGGCCGGATGTCATCACCGTTGCGGTGACCTCCAAAGTCGAGCCGGAGGACACGGAACACATCACATGGCTGTTCCTCCCCATGGTGCAGGAGGAGATCGACCGCGCCCTTCTTCGCGGGGGCATCACAGATCCCGTCGATGTCCGCCTGCGGCTGGAGGACAGCCAATTCCCCAACGAGGTGGATGTGCTGCTGGATATGGAGTGTGAAAACCTTTCTGACCTTAACGCATTGGCACAGGCCGCGGATAGCCTTTCCGATAGCGACATGAATAAGCTGGGGGCCGTGGTCATGCTGGCAGAGCCAAAGTCTGCGGCACAGATCAAAAACCTTGCGGAAAGTCTTGACCTCTTTGACTTTGCCCCCGGCGCACACTCTCCCGCCGAGTACGGCAAGTACATGATCCGCCAGTCCGGTCATTTCGACTATGACGAAAACCTCGATGCTTTTTATGACTATGAGAAGTATGGTGCGCAGCGGATGAATGAGGAGGATGGGATGTTCACCGACCGGGGCTACATCGCCTACAAGGGCTTTTTTCGCTTGGAAGAAGTAATGAACGGCGGTCAAAGCAACCGCATGGTGATGGGAGGGCTTTCACGATGATCATTCAGGCAGAACTGAAGTGTAAGCAGACCGGGTGTGAGGCAGATCCCTGTGCCGTGGCTGCATGGATTTCGAGAAATACGGTCAGGACTGCATGGAAAACGACTGCGTGACAAAAACAGAGTTCGGCCTGCTGCGCCGCTTTGACCCGCCGTTCCCGGTGCAGCAGCAGGAACAGAGGATGATGTAAGCAAAAGCGGCTCGATCCATTTGGATCAAGCCGCTTGCTAAGCAGATAAATCCGAATTGGTTTTATAGAGGCCTTTGCAAATACACCATATCTACAAGGTGTACACCACACTCATATATCGGGTGATCATAATGATCCGTAAAGAAATTTGGCACGATATACGAGCGTACAAAGCCACATTTTTCATAAAAGGGTATCGTCAATGGGCTGTCGCCGGTTCCCACTTGCAGTATCGAAAATTGTCCACGGTATTTTTCAACAAGAAATTCAATCAGTGCTTTGGCATAGCCTTTTCGCTGAAATGGGGGAACTGTAGCAATATTCTTAATTTCAAGTATTCCAGTCCCTTCATCCGTTACGACACACTCGCACTTCACTCCATCATCATCGAGAATATACATTTTACCTTTATAGAGATAACGGTCAACCATATCTTCCTGCTCATCCGCCAATAGGAGCAAATCAAGATATTGTTTTTTGTTTTCTGTAACTTCTACAATTCTCATCAATCACACCTGCAAATCCCGATTTCTTTACCTCATCATAGCGTATCCCCAGTAATGTGTAAAGCCAAATTCTACACCGAAAGGAGACCAAAATCTTGAAAAATGCAACACAATTTCATATCCGACCTGCCCGCCCGGAGGAGGCGGGCTTATTTTATGCCCAGCACCCCGAAGAAAATAAGCGCCTTGGCGCTGTTGGCTGTGTCCGCATGGACTTCGGGCGCAGCGGCAACGAGTTCTGGCATACATGGTGGCCCCGTGGCCCAGAGGAGCTGAACAGCCCCGCGTTCAAAGCGGAGTTGCAGCAGATCGTTGGTAAGCTCCGTGAAGATGTGCTGAAAAGCCGCTTCGCTATGGAACGTTTCTGCTATGACCACGGTGGGAAAATCGATGGCGGCTATGTACAGAACTACGGTTACATCGTGGAAACGGAACGCTACCGCTACTGCCTGCGCTGCAACCCGTCCCCCGGAGATTATAACGGCTACCTTGCGGTATACGATTTGGCCGTCCAGCGGCAGAACATGGCGCGGGACAAGCCGCTGGTGGGCCGTGTTACCTATGCCAATGGAGATGCACAAGAGTTTACCGATACCGAAGCATTCCTGAAATGTGTGCGGGAGGAACTTCCGTACCACCCCACCACAGGTCTGCGCTATGAAGTGCTGACCGATGATCCCGCCGTCCGCAAGGCAGTGGACGATATCGTCTTCGACCTTTATGGCGAGGAGAATCCCTGCCAGTTGGAGGAATATCAAAAAACGCCCAAACAGGGCATGACAATGGGAGGTATAAGATGATGGACAGAAAAATGGTGAATTTTATCAAGGAGCAGTATCCCCCCGGCACCCGCATCCGGCTCAATTCGATGGAGGACCCTTATCATCCCATTCTTCCCGGCACGGAGGGCGAAGTAGACTTTGTGGACAATGAGGGGCAAATTTTTATGAAGTGGGACAATGGCCGCACGCTGCCGCTCATCCCCGGCGAGGACAGCTTCACCGTGCTGCCGCCCAAGCTGACCACCCTCAAGCTGTATATGCCCTTGACCGCCGATCTCTACGAGCGAAACGAGTACGGCGAATTTGATGACAGCAGCACACTTCTGGAGGGCAGTGAGCTGCGGGGCTATCAGGATCAGATCACGGCGGCGCTGGTGAAAAACCGGATGCCGGAGGAGGCGGAGCGCGGCATCATGCATTGGTATGATGAAGCCGACAGCGTTGACCGCAAGGTGCGCTCCGCCGTCTTCATCGTAGAGGAACGTGACCGGCAGCTCTGGGGCGTGGCGGAATGCCGCGTCGCCGGAAAATTGTCGGATACCGAAATGGATACTTTGAAAGAGTTTATCACCGGACAGGCTTCTGATGGCTGGTGCGAGGGGTTTGAGCAGCGGGAGATTTCCGTGGATGACGGCGGTGAATTGTATGTCCACTTTTGGAATTCGGACGAGTGGAGCATCCAAACGGAGCAGGAGCTTTTCTCCCCCAAGCTGGCGGAGGGTCTGCCGGAGTTGTGCTTCTCCACGCTCCCCGGCACCGGCGAGCTCATCTGCATCAAGCGCGGTGAGAGCGGCTACTACCACAGTGATTGGAACACCAACGATCCCACGCATAATCGTGAACTGGCGGACTATAACAACGAGCGGCTTGGCGTTACCCCCGCACAGGAGAAAGCCATGAAAACGGGCTCCATGTTCGGCTGGAACATCCCCGGTGCGGACCCGAAGGCCTATGAGCAGGGCGGGATGAAAATGGGAGGTCTCGGCCGTGGATAAGAAAATATTTCATGTATATCTTGCGAAAGAAAGCGTACCCAACAACGAATCCTATGCCAAGCTGGACTTGCCCGCCTCCCCGTGGGAGGTGGTGGATGCGCTGGACAAGGTACGGCTGAACGAGGGTGAGCAGTTATACATGGAGATCGAAGACTACGATGCCTTTGCGTATCTCTCGCCCCATTTGGACGGGTTGGACATCAGCCTCATCGAGCTCAACGACCTTGCCGCACTGCTGTCGCCGCTGGACGAGGTGCAGGAAGCCGCCTTTGAGGGACTGTTTTCCATGGAGGTGCAGAGAAAAGTAAACGCCAACGGCGGCGTCATTACGCTGCAGGATCTGCGAGATCTGGCGGTCAGCGCAAGAACAGACTGCTATCATGTGGTGGATGCCGCGGATGACGCCCAGCTTGGCCGCTTCTATGCGGAAAACGACTTTGTCCCCGAACTGGACGGCATATCCGACGAGGTATTCGAGATGCTGGACTTCGCCGGCATCGGAAGAATGATGCGTCAAGGGGAAAACGGTATCTTTGTTGGAAGCCTTTATGTACTGCGCGACGGCGAGCTGACCACTGCACCGCCCGTCCAAAAGACGCTGCCGGGAAAGCCGGGATACCTCTTCCGGCTCACGCTCGGACTGCATCCCGACATTGGCGATGCGCGCACGGTGACACTGGATCTTCCCGCAGCAGAGGCAGAGCTGCTGGACGCACAGGAACAACTCGGCGTGGAGGGCTGGGAGGGCGTCACGGTCATTGATTATGACGGGATCATCCCCTATGCGGCGGACTTCACCGACCTGCCCATGGAGCTGGAGGAATTTAACGCCTTCACCAAGGCCGCGCGGGACATTCCGAGATCCGAGGTGCCAAAGCTGAAGGCTCTGTTGGAGCAGTTCGAGGTACGGGACATCGAAACCGCCCTGTTCTTGACGGAGCATCTGGCGGACTACGTCCTCACGCCGGACTTGAGTTCCCCGCAGGAAACAGCCATTGACCACCTACGCTTCATGACGGATGACCATTCGGCGGAGCTGCTGCTCTCCCATGTGAACCTCTACGCCTACGGCTGCGACCTCATCAGAGAGGACAACGCAGTGCTCTCGCCCTACGGTCTGCTGCACCGTGCGGACTATCAGCCCATGCTGTCACCAATGCAGGAAACACAGAAAATGGAGATGAAAATGAAATAACACCGCCTTGACCCGTAAAACGGGCAAGAAACTTTCAGAACTCCCCTTCCCGGCATCGCATCGCGGCATAGGTGATAAGATCCTCCGGCGTGAGGACGTTTCCATCACAGGGGATCTCACCCCAGATTTTCCGCGCGGCAGGGGCAGGGTTACACATTGCCATCGCCATAGCCAGACGGATCTCCCTGCGCACCTCTTCCACGGTGGTATGGTGTCTGCGGGCTACTTCCAGCAGAGCTGCTTCGGCACGAATATTCATTTGTTTCATATCGTTCACTCCTTGCTTTTTAGAACGGTTATCGTTCTCATGGAACTACAATACCACAGGAGTCTACGGGAAATATGTCGAACGCAGTCGAAAAAAACAGAGGTCTGCAAAAAGCAAACCTCTGTCATACTGTTACTGGAATTCAGTGATCAATGCGTCCAGCACATTCATCACCTTACGCTGCCCGTCCGGGGAGAGCGTCTTCAAACGCTCGGAGAGTTCCGTGGCTCGGAGCATCGTCGCCGCGTTCAAACTGTCCTGAAGAAGCTCGTCTGTCCCAACATTGAGCACGTTGGCAATGGCAACCAGCTTTTCCAGCTTTGGCGGCTTCACGCCCCGCTCTACAACGCTCACATGATCCACGCTATAATCCACAGCGGCAGCAAGATCTTCCTGCGTCATGCCGACTCGCTCGCGAGCGGCCTTGATCCGTTTACCCAATGCGACCTGATCCATACGCAATCTCCTTTTGAACGGTATCCGTTCTTAAATTATATGGGAGATGGCGTTTGTTTCACAGGAGCACACGGGGCGATTGCCGTTCCGTAAGAACGGAACATTCAGAAAAACAATCACACTTAGGGGCCGTATTCCCGGAGGGGGAAAGCGGCCCCTTCTTTTTTGCTCATTGTCCCTTCCTCCGGGAGTACAACCCCGGAAAGGAGCAAAAATGCGAGAAGAAAAATTATTGAGTTATCTGAAAGGAGCATGTACCGGGCGAAGGTACAGTGCGAGCAGCGCTGCGCTGGAAGCGGCTATAGGGATTAGCGGAACAGATCTTCGAAAACTTGTAAATCGTATGAGACGCAAGGGTGTTCCTATTGGGAGCGATCGATGCGGATACTTCTACGCGGCGACTGCCGGTGAAGTCTACTCCACGATTCAGCAGCTTCAAAACATGGAAAATGGACTTGCGGCAGCAAGACGCGGATTAGAGCGGTCACTGGATGCTTTTCCTTTGAAAGAAGGTGCATCTTGAACAGCTTTATCCCCTGGGTAGGCGGCAAGGGCAAGCTGCTGTGGATCATCAACAAGCTGATGCCGGATCACTATAAGCGCTTCATCGATGTGTTCGGCGGCAGCGGCACAGTGACGATAAGCCGTCCTATCCAGCGGGGCTGTATGGAAGTCTACAATGACTACAACGGAAATCTGACAAACCTCTTCTGCTGCGTGAAAAACCGTACTATGGCGCTCTTAGCGGAATTGGGGTTCCTGCCGCTGAACACACGGGATGACTTCAACGTCCTCTATAAATTTTTCTCAAAGGATGAGATCACGGATGATTATCTGCAGGAGGAAATGGATCTGACTGAGGTATTCTTAGATCCTCCCGACGCGGAAGCCATCCGTGCCCTCATGTTGGAACGCGCGCCACGCGGAGATATTCGCCGTGCCGCAGATTACTTCAAGCTGGTGCGATACAGTTTCAGCGGCGGCGCCAAGTCCTTTGGCGGTAAGCCCTGCGATATCCGCCGCTTCTTCCATCTGATTTGGGAGTGCTCCCGCAGGCTGGCCAATGTTGTCATTGAGAATAAGGACTTTGAGGAGCTGATTCGCCAATATGACAGGAAGAATGCCGTACTTTACTGCGATCCGCCCTACTATATGGCAGAGGGCTGCTATCCGGTAGAGTTTCCGCCGGAGGATCACCAGCGGCTTCACGATGTGCTCATCGGGAGTGAGGGGTACTTTATTGTTTCGTATAACTATCAGGAATACATTTGCGATCTCTATCAAGATGGCTGCTTTATTTTCCGGACCTCGCGCCCAAATAGTATGTCGCAAAGGGCAGGAAGTGAATATGAGGAAATCATCATCACGAACTATGATCCCCGTAAGGCTTGCTGGCAGCTCTCCTTGGAAAACCTGCTGGGCGGTGACGGCGATACCCGCTATGAGATGATCCACGAGCCAAAGTGCCCATTGAAATGTTAAACAAATCAAAAAATAGGAGGCAAACATCATGAAATTCCATTTGAACCATGACCCCGCGAACAAGACCCTTGCCATTCCCCGCGCCGCGCTGCAGCTCTCCGGCCTTGCAGATGTCAGCGACCTGATCCTCCATACCGACAGCGGCTGTGTTCTGCTGCTGCCGGGAGATCCCACCGTGGCAGAGCTGCTGAAAACCATTTCTCTGCTTTCCACCGTAACGCCGCAGCTGATCTCCCGTCTGGCGGAGAGAAGCCAGATGGCAATGGAGGCCGGAATGACGGAAACGGCATGCGGTGCCTGTGAACGCAAACCCCAATGCTCCGGCCTTGAAATTCCACCCTGTCAGCTGGCGGAGGCGGGGATCTCGCCCACTGCCGCGCTGGAGTCCTTTGTAGAGGAGGGCAGAGTCATCGTGCAGGCAGCGGAGAAAACCGCCGCGGATGTGCTCATCGACGAGCTGGACGATGATGTTCGCACCATGCTGGAGGATTCCGGTGTGCAGCTGGAGGGCGTATGCCGTCTGTTGGAAAAGGAGGAAATCTCAGAATGAATGACACCTATCTCTACCCCTATTCCTCCACCGAGGCGAGAGATCGGAACGAGCTTCCCCTCTGGCGGGAGAGCCACAAGGCGAACATCGCCTGCCGCAACGCCATCGAGGACGCCATCCGCCAGAATTTCGACGGAATGCATCTGGACAAGAACTGCATCACGCCAGTGCTGGAGGAATACGGCTACAAGCGCACCGCGTGGGTGCTTGCCAACACCTTGCACGAACTCAAGTGGGACGGGCGCTTCGGCCATGCCAACAAGCAGTGGGCGGAGCGCGCCTGCATTCCCAAAGACACCAACCACAACAGCGACTTTGTTGTCCGAAGCCATCCGGCTGTGCTGGATGGCTTCGTCACTTTCTACCGCAAGGCGGTGCAGGCGTTAAATCTCTTTGGCGCGGAGCATTGCGTTGGTGACCGTGCGAAGCAGGACTTCACCGGCAAGGTGCTGGTGCTGTCGCCAGAGGCGCTGCGGGAGCAGTATTGGGGGCAGGATTACCAACTTCTGTATGCTCGGAGCGGCTTTGGATGCGAGCCGCATTCCAGTGGTCGAGCAGTCTTTGCCACCTGCCTCTCGGACGGTGAAACAGCCAGATGGAACCGGGAGGATTTCATCGGCGTACTGGATGACAAGTTTCTGCCCGACTGGGCGCGGGAAAAGCTGGAGGAACTGATGACACAGGAACAGGCGGACGCCCCCACAATGGGCGGCATGAAAATGAAGTGAGGAGGATACTTGCATGAGCATGACCTATTACACCGTGGACGATCTCCGGCCCGGAAGACCCGGCTGGGGTGTGAAGCGTTTTTCCGCGTTGAATGATGCGATCTCCCATTACCGGACACTCCCTATGGATGGGGCCCGCGTCCTCGGCATGGCGGATGACACCCACGCCTATGAGCTCATCCGCTGTGTGCGTCTTTTCCCCGGCGATGCCCAGGGCGAGGATGTTCTGGCGGCAGATTACCGGCGCGGCGGCTTGGTGAAAAAGAACGCTGCCCTGAAAGACGCGCTGGATATTTGCCTGGAAAGCCTGCGTCCCCGCTTTCTGCTGGAGCCGGAGCGCCTGATCCCCATTCCCCAGCGAAAGAAGCTGCGGAAAGAACTGCGGGAGGCCCTTCTCTGGCAGGGCTATGAAGAAAACTATGATTCCGCCATTCGCGCTGTTTTTGTAGAAGGCACTGGCTGGCTCTCGCCCCAGGATGTGAAAAAGCAGAGGCAGCTTCCTCTGGTGCTGCGCTATCGGGTGGACGGCATGACGAAGGATGGCGCCTACCTCTCCTTAGAAGTGGAGCCTTGGGAATATGACCTCCTGCTGGAGCAGACAAGAGATCACTATAAAATGAAGAAAAGAGGATGACAACATGAAACGAATGCTTTCCCTTTGTGCCGCGGCGCTGTGCCTGACCCTGGCGCTGACGCCCACCGCGCTGGCGGCGGACTTTGAGCCTGCGGTACCGAACGCCAAGGTCTGCTACCCCACCGCCATCGTTCGCAGTGACGATGGCACGGAACTGAAAAAGATCTATGATCTGAGTCCCGAAGACGATCCTACCGGTATCCCCCGCTCGGACTTCCGGCAGGACGGCTTTCACTACACCCTGACGGACCTTCTGAAGCAGGAGCTTCCGGAAAATGAGAGCCGCCAGCATACGGAGCACATTTCCGTTGAAAGCGCCAAGAAAGATATGGAATCTGTGTTGGCGCTGCTGCCGCAGGAGCGGGAATTCATCACGGATGACGGTCTCATGGGAACCCTGACGCTCCGACTTGATACCGTGCAGGTGGAGCCGTCCGGCTACGGCACTGCCACCAAGGGAATCTCCACCAAGCGCAGCTACCCCAATCTTGCCGAACAGGATACGCAGTATCTTCCCAAAACCATTACAGAAAACGGCAAGACCCTGACGCTCACGGACATCCAGTGGCAGACGGACAACACCGCTAACATGGATGGTTACGCCGTGGCGGATCGCTACACAGCCGTTGCCACCTATTCCGGCAGTGCCACCAGCAGCTACGTGAAAGGCTATACCGTCACGGCGGATTATACCGGCACGGTCAGCCGGATCGCCCTCAACCGTGTCCGGTATGTCGCCATCTTTGAGGGAACGCCCATCCAGCCCACGGAGCCTGCGGAGACACCCGCCACGGCATCCGCTTTCCGTTGGTCTTATGTGCTCATTCCCATTGGGATCGTGGCCGCGGCAGGCGCGGGCGTCGGCGGCGCGCTGCTGGTGAAGCACAGAAAAGAAAACGCGGATGAGGAGGATACAGAATGAAAAAGATCATCACCCTTTGCCTGAGCCTTTGCGTGACAGCGGCTCTGGCGGCTCCGGCGCATGCGCTGGAATACAGCATTGACGCGCCGGACGATTATGACTTTGGCAGGGATACATCTATTGAGGTCATCCACACAGCGGACGGCGGCGCTATGAAAAATGCCGACATGAGCAAAAACGCAGCGCTCATTCCGCCTGTTTTCGGCTCGGAGAGCATGAACGCCCTCCAGACCGGCGAATACCTCACACCCAACCTTGCCCCCGGTGGTGTTCCCGCGTCCGGCGCGGTCAGTGGCGGCAGTGCCTCCGGCGTCATTACCCCAGGCAGTACGGTGAATGGCGGCAGCGGCTATCAGCCCGCTGTGCTGTTCACGGAGGTGACAAGCGATCTCTATTACAAAAACGGCTCCCTCGGCAGGCTGGAGATCCCCGCTCTGGATCTGAGCGTGAGAATCTATCAAGGGACGGACAGCAAGACGCTTGCCAAGGGCATCGGGCACTTCGAGGACACCTCCATCTGGAACGGCAACGTCTGCCTCGCCGCCCATAACCGGGGCGCCAACAGCTATTTCGGCCAGATCCACACGCTGGGCATCGGGGACAAAATTACCCTGACCACCAAGCTGGGCACCCGCACCTACAAGGTGACGGATGTCAGCAAGGTCAGCGAGACAGACCGCAGTGGTCTTGCGGACTCCGGCGAAAATATGCTGACGCTCTACACCTGCGTCCGCAACCAGCGGGACCAGCGGTGGTGCGTTACCGCAGCGGAGGTCTGAATCTTTCTCCCTTTTGCCGAATCAGTTCTGTTCGACTTCTGTCCCTCACTTGTGATATGGTGATGCTGCGAAGAAGATTTTCACGCATACACAGTTAGAATGGAGGCAGGAAGATGAACGAGAGCAAAAACGTGAGAAAGAATGTCAGCATGATGTTCACCGGCATGGTGATCGGCGCGGCGCTGACCGGCGGTTCTATCGCAGTCGCAGCCGGGATCACGGCGGAACCTACCTGGCAGCCCATCTTTGTGGATGGTCAACAGGTGGAAATGCAAGCCTACAACATTGCGGGACACAACTATGTGAAGCTGCGGGACATGGGCGAGCAGGTCGGGTTCAACGTGTATTGGAACGCCGGAGTCCAAATCGACACCGGGCATCCATACACGGGGATTGCCCCTGCCACATCCGGTATCCGCGTCAGCAGCTACAAGGGCAGCACCCTCCGCCCCGGAGACCGCAGCGGCTTGAATATCAGTCCCAGCGCGGATATAAAAAGTGTGGTCTCCACGCAGCCCAATGTCATCCGCGTTGAGGATACCTCCGGCTTCTGGACCGCTATCGCGGTCAGCAGCGGCACAGCCGATGTGATCGTGGCCGATCAGCATGGCCAGACCGCCGCTTTAACGCTGACGGTAGTTGACGACAAACAGAGCGCAAACGTTCCGGAATCCGGCGCCAGTCAGACAGACGCGGCACGGCAGGAGATCGTCCGGCTGGTCAACCAGGTACGCCGGGAAAATGGTGTGCCGGAGCTGACGGTCAACGCGGCTCTGATGGACGCGGCGCAGCATTGCGCGTCCCTGCGTGTCGCATACCACCAGAACAAGGTGGAGTGCGAGGCGGTAGCGGCCTCCGGGTATCCCCATGGATTTGGATCGAACATCACCGCATTCGCAAATGTGCCCGCCTCTGAAACCGCAGAGCGGGCAGTGGAGAATTGGCGGAATTCTCCCGGCCACTTCCAGACGATGATAAACCCTGATTGCGACACCATCGGCGTTGGGATCTCAAATGATGAAGGTGGAACGATCTGCTTCCTGTTCGCCGGTGATCCCAACGCGCACAATCCCTACGCATAACCTACGCATAACACAATATGCTCACATGGCCTTCCAGCTTCATCGCCGGAAGGCCATTTTTTATGAGCAAATCTAAAAAGAAAGGTCAAATAACGATGAAAAAGACATGGCATTCATTGAAAAATCGCGTGACCGCGATGCTGCTGGCCCTGATCTGCGTTCTCGGCCTGCTCCCCACTGCCGCGCTGGCAGCGGGAGCCGACACCATCAAGCTGGAGCGGTTCGGCATGAGCGGCGTCTCTTATCAGTCCGCCAGCCTTGGCAGATGCACAATGCACCAGATGTATTACGGCGTGGCCGGAAAGACCTCTGTGGGCTTCTGCGGGACGAAGGGCGGCGGCATGGGCACCTCCCTGATCGGCCAGACCTGGGGGCATCCGAAGCCCGTCACCGATCCCACCGTTAAAATGATGATGGCCTATTACTACGCCCACTCCCTCGGCATCTTCACGGACAAGGCTCACGCCCTGGGCGTGGATGACATCTGGGATTCCGGTTATAGCTGGTACATGAACGCCTGGGTGCAGGCAATCGTGTGGCGGTATAAGGACGGCTCCCTGGGTGATCCCGCCACCGCCTGCGCGGAGGAATTAGATCGGAAGAGCACACGTCGAACTCCAGTCAGGGCGCAAGCTATACCAACATCGACCAGACCTGTGACGGTACCACATTCCGGGACCGGGCGAAATACATTCTGGATCTGGGCAAGCAGGATGTTTGGGGCGATTGCGACGTAAAAGAGTATTCCTTCACCGGCGCTGGCTCTGCCGCCCACCCCGCCAGCACCGTCCAGAGCGTTATGATCGGCAGTCTTACCGTCACGAATGAGCAGTACAAGCTGGTGATCAAGAAGGTGGACACCACCAACCCCACCAAGGGCCTTGCCGGAGCGCGGTTCCATGTGGAATCCACCAACGGCTCCTTCTCCAAGGACATCGTCACCGGCACGGACGGCACCTATACCCTCTCTCCCTTGGACGCCGGAACCTACGCTGTGACGGAAACGGCGGCTCCGAACGGCTACGAGATCGACAACGCGGGGCCTGAATATGTAGTCCTGCCGAACAGCGGCAGCAGCACCGTGACGATCACCTTTACGGATACCCCCACCGTCACCGCCACCGGTAAGATCCGCAAGGTGGACGCGGATGATCCCACCAGAGGTCTCGCCGGCGCGGTCATCAAGATCACCGGTGTGGATAACAATTTCACCGGCACCTATACCACCGGCGCGGGCGGCGCGCTCACGGATATGCCTTGGGATACCATGCCCATCGGCAGCTATGTGGCGGAAGAAGTGACGCCGCCCAACGGCTACTCTCTGAGCAAGGACGCCGGCAAAGTCCGGCAGGAATTCCATTGGGACGGCAAAACGGACGTATCGCTCGTTTTTGAGAATGACGCGAAGGTGAAGATCCAGCTCATCAAGCTGACCGACGCCAACAGCCCCCTCTCCGGTGCGGTATTCCACGTCCTCCAGGACGGCCAGCTGATCGGCACGGAGGTCACAGACGCCTCCGGCAGGATCACCGTCCCCAACGTGACGGAGGGGATGTACGCCTTTGTGGAGGTCAGCGCCCCCGCCCCCTACGCCAAGCTGACCGCCCCCGTCTGTGCCCATGTGGATCAGGCCACCGTCAATGGCGGCGGCACCGTGACCGTAACGGCCAAAGACCAGAAGCTCCCCAATCTGACGATCCAGAAGCTGGATAAGCAGACCAAGCAGCCCATCCCCGGCACGGTTTTTGAGATCAAGGGCATCCATTACGGCTATCATCAGGACGTCACCACCGGGCCGGACGGCAAGGCGGTTCTCACCGCGATCCCTGTTGACAGCTATGAGGTAAAGGAAACATCCGTCCCTGACCCCTATGTGGTGGGCGGCGAGACGATCCAGACCATTTACCTCGGCCCCGGCGACGATCAAAACCTCGTATTTGAAAACCTGAAAATGCCCCGGCTGACCGTCACCAAAATCGACGCGGAGGATTCCAAGCCCATCCCCGGCACCGTGTTCACCGTAGAGGGCATCAACAGTGATTTCTCCGCCGATTGGACCACCGGCGAGGATGGCACGGT
>UQMC01000051.1 GCA_900542115.1 uncultured Oscillibacter sp.
TCCGATCTTCGATGATGGCGGTCTCAGCGGCATCGCCGCGGCGGATGCCGGTGCGGATGATGCGGGTATAGCCGCCGTTGCGCTCCGCATAGTTGGGAGCGATCTCCTTGAAGATCTTCTTGCAGACATCCTCGCGGGTGATGAAGGACATCGCCTGACGGTAAGCAGCCAGATCGGCCTTCTTACCCAGCGTGATCATCTTTTCAGCCAGAGGCTTGATCTCCTTGGCACGGGTGATGGTGGTCTCCATCTTGCCGTTATCAAGGAAGTCAGTGACCTGCTGACGCAGCATCGCCATGCGCTGGTCGGTAGTCTTGCCAAGTTTCCGAGTTCCGGGCATTTCGGTTCTCCTCCTTATCAGGATTATAGTGCGCCGGGTATTCCGGCGGTGCAGTTAGGTGTTTTCCTCGTCAGCCAGATGCAGACCCATCATCGCCAGCTTGTTGATGACTTCCTCCAGAGACTTGCGTCCCAGATTGCGGACCTTCATCATCTCGTCCTCGGTCTTGGAAATCAAGTCCTCGACGGTGTTGATGTTGGCGCGCTTGAGGCAGTTAAAGCTGCGGACGGACAGGTCCAGCTCCTCAATGGTCATCTCCAGCACCTTATCGCGCTGGGCCTCCGCCTTCTCCACCACGGTAGGCTTACTGCCTACGCTCTCGGAGAGGTCAGTGAACAAAGTGAAGTGGTCGCACAGGATCTTGGCACCCAGAGAAACAGCGTCCCGGGCGGATATGGTCCCATCGGTCCAAACCTCCAGCGTCAGCTTGTCAAAGTCGCTGGAAGTACCTACACGGGTAGGCTCCACAGTATAGTTGACCTTTTTGACAGGGGTATAGATGGAGTCAACGGCGATGGTGCCGATGACATTCTGCGTGGGCTTATTGCGGTCGGCAGGCACATAGCCCCGGCCGTGGGAGAGGGTGATCTCCATGTTCAGCGTCGCGCCGCTGTCCAGAGTCGCAATGTGCAGCTCCGGATTGAGCACCTCGACCTCGCCGTCGGCCTTGATGTCGCCGGCTGTTACGGTGCAGGGACCCACCGCCTCAATATAGACGGTCTTGCCGGAATCACCGTGGAGCTTGGTCAGCAGCCCCTTGATGTTCAGAACGATCTCCGTCACATCCTCCTTGACGCCGGGGATGGTGGAAAACTCGTGCTGCACGCCATCGATCTTGATGGTGGTGGGGGCAGTGCCGGGCAGGGACGAGAGCATAATGCGGCGCAGGGCATTACCAAGGGTTGTGCCATAGCCACGCTCCAGCGGCTCCACCACGTACTTGCCGTAGGTTTCGTCTGCCGGATTTTCAATGCATTCGATCTGGGGCTTTTCGATTTCGATCATGCGGTTACCCTCCTTCATCTTGTCATTGCGGTCAGGCGGTCAAGCCGCCTGCCGCTTGCAGTTCGTACCATTGTTCGAGGGTATCCTCCCAATTACTTGGAGTACAACTCGACGATGAGGTGCTCCTCCACGGGAGTATCGATCTCCTCGCGGGTGGGAAGGTGGGCAACCGTGCCCTTCAGGGAGCCCTTTTCGCGCTCCAGCCATGCGGGCAGCAGGGTCATGGGAGCGTTCTCGCCGGTCAGGCGCTTGAACAGCTCGGAAGAACGGCTGCTCTCGGCGACCTCGATGACATCGCCGGCCTTCACCATGGAGGAAGGAATGTTGACCTTCTTGCCGTTGACAGTGAAGTGGGCGTGGCTCACCAGCTGGCGGGCCTGACGACGGGTAGCGGCGAGGCCCAGACGGTAAACAACGTTGTCCAGACGGCGCTCTACCATGATCAGCAGGTTGTCGCCGGTCTTGCCGGGAGCGGCAGCAGCGCTCTCATAGTAAGCGTGGAACTGCTTTTCCAGAACACCGTAGATGAACTTGACCTTCTGCTTCTCAGCCAGCTGGAGGCCGTATTCGCTCTTCTTCTTACGCATCTGGTCGCCGGGATTACGGTTGGTGGTCTTCTTCGCGTAACCCATCTCAGCAGGAGAGATGCCCAGAGCCTTGCAGCGCTTAGCGATGGGCTGCATATTCTTAGCCATATTGCTTGTTACCTCCTCTTTCGATTACACGCGGCGGCGCTTCGGGGGGCGGCAGCCGTTGTGGGGGATGGGGGTGACGTCCTTGATCATCGTCACTTCCAGACCCACGGCCTGCAGCGCCCGGATAGCGGCCTCACGGCCCTGACCGGGGCCCTTGACGAAGACCTCAACGGTCTTCAGGCCATGCTCCATAGCAGCACGAGCGGCGGTTTCAGCGGCCGTCTGAGCTGCGAAGGGAGTAGACTTCTTGCTGCCGCGGAAACCCAGACCGCCGGAGGATGCCCAGGAAATGGCGTTGCCCTGCGTATCGGTCACGGTAACCATGGTGTTGTTGAAAGAAGAACGGATATGGACCTGGCCGCGCTCAATGTTCTTCTTCTCCCGCCGACGGCGGATGACTTTCTTTGCCTGTGCCATTGCTGTTCTCCTTTCTTACTTCTTCTTATTCGCGATGGTCTTCTTGGGACCCTTGCGGGTACGGGCATTGGTCTTGCTGCGCTGGCCGCGGACAGGCAGGCCCTTGCGGTGACGCAGGCCGCGGTAGCAGCCGATCTCGCCAAGGCGCTTGATGTCCAGTGCGGTCTGGCGGCGCAGGTCGCCCTCCACAACATACTCGTCAATGACGTCACGGAGCTTCTGCTCCTCGTCGTCAGTCAGATCTTTCACGCGGGTGTCAGGGTTGACCCCGGCCTTTTCCAGGATGTCCTTGGCGCTCTTGCGGCCGATACCGTAAATATAGGTCAGGCCAATTTCAACGCGCTTATCCTTGGGCAGGTCAATACCGGCAATACGTGCCATACTTTTTAACCTCCAATCAATCTTAGCCCTGGCGCTGCTTGTGCTTGGGGTTCTCGCAAATCACCATAACACGGCCTTTGCGGCGAATAACCTTGCACTTTTCGCACATGGGCTTCACGGACGGTCTTACCTTCATAAGTTTGTAACCTTCCTTTCAGCGTTTTGTGTCTTAGATTTCGCCGGACGCGGCTTATTTGCTGCGCCAGGTGATCCGGCCACGGGTCAGGTCATAGGGAGACATCTCCACAGTGACCTTATCGCCGGGCAAGATCCTGATGAAATTCATTCTGAGTTTTCCGGAGATGTGTGCCAGAATCATGTGGCCATTTCCAATGTCCACCTGAAAGGTCGTATTGGGGAGTGACTCCACCACAACGCCTTCCACTTCGATCATGTCGGATTTTGCCAAACGTTATCCCTCCTGGTCCGGTTGGACCTCGCCGCGGTAGGCGGCAAGTGTCCTGCGAAGCTCACTGTTCGTGATCTTCTCGCTGCGTTTGATCTTATCGGCAAGGCGGCTTTCGTCCGCTGCAACAAAAAGCACGTGTCTGCGCTTTTTGCGCTTGGGCGCCTCCACCCTGCGTCCCTTTCCGTCTGCCAGCAGGAGGTACTCCCCCTCCACCGCAAGCACGATGAAGAGTTTTCCCCGGTCCCTGCCGGCATCGGAACGTACAATGTCAGATTTTGCGATCTCCATACGCCGTTCCTCAGATGGCGGGAGCCGTTAAAATCTCAGGCTCCCCGTCAGTGATCAGAAGCGTATTTTCATAGTGGGCGGCCCACTTGCCATCCGCTGTCCGGACAGTCCACCCGTCCGGCATCTGGCGGATCGCAGCGGTACCCGCGTTCACCATAGGTTCGACCGCGATGGTCATGCCCCGAAGGAGCCGGGGACCACGACCGGGATTGCCGTAGTTGGGAATCTCCGGCGGCTCATGCATCTCCGTGCCGATGCCGTGACCGACATACTCACGGACGATGGAGTAGCCGTGACTCTCCACATAGGCTTGGATCGCTGCGGAGATATCATACAGCCGGTGGCCTTCCTTAGCAAACTTGATGCCCTCGAAGAAGCTCTGTCTGGTCACATCGATCAGATCTTGCGCTTCCGGAGAGACCTTGCCGCAGGGGAAGGTGGCTGCGCAGTCCCCATGGTAGCCTCCGATATAGGCGCCCACATCAATGCTGACGATATCGCCCTCCTCCAGCACCCGGGGACCCGGGATACCGTGGATGATCTCATCGTTGACACTGGCACAGACGCTTCCGGGGAAATCCCGGACACCCGGCGGGCCGGGGAAATGGAGGAACGAGGGAACGGCACCCTGCTTGCGGATGAAATGCTCCACTGCCCTGTCGATCTCACGGGTTGTTACGCCGGGCTTTACCATTTCCCCTGCCAAGGCACGGGCAGCCGCGGTAATTTTTCCCGCTCGGCGCATCAGTTCGATCTCATGTGGGGATTTGAGCGTAATCATAAGCTCATCTCCTCAGGGCGTTGAGGATGGCCTCAGTTGTGGCCTCCACAGAGGGTTGATTCTCCACCGATCTCAGGAGACCTCTCTCGGCGTAGAAATCTTTCAGAGGTTCGGTCTCCTTATGATAGACCTCAAGGCGGTGCTTCACCGTCTCGGGTTCATCGTCATGCCGCTGAACCAGCTTGCCGCCGCAGCTGTCGCACACGCCGGGCACCTTGGGGGGCACAGCCACCAGATGGTAGCTGGCTCCGCAGTGCTCGCAGACGCGGCGGCCGCTCATGCGCTCCATGATAGCTTCATCGGCAATCTCAATGGAAACAACATCGTCAAACTTAATTCCGGCCTTTTCCAGCGACTCAGCCTGAGCGATGGTGCGGGGCACACCGTCCAGAATGTAGCCGTTCTTGCAGTCCTCCTCGTCCAGCCGGTCATGGATGATGCCGATGATGACATCATCGGGGACCAGCTTGCCGGCCTTCATGTAGGCTTCCGCCTGCTTGCCGGTGGGGGTGCCGTTCTTCACGGCAGCCCGGAGGATGTTGCCGGTGGAAATGGTGGGAATGTTCAGCACCTTGCACAGGCGCTCAGCCTGGGTGCCCTTACCGGCACCCGGCGCGCCCAACAGAATCATTTTCATGATCTTCTGCCTTCCTTCTTACTCCAAAAAGCCCTTGTACTGACGCATCAGCATCTGGTTCTCCAGCGCCTTCACGGTCTCCAGCGCCACGCCTACCACGATGATGACAGAGGTGCCGCCGATGGCCAGAGAGGAATTGTTGATGACCTTACCCACGATCAGGGGGCAGATGGCCACGATACCCAGATAGATGGCGCCAAACAGGGTGATCCGGCTGAGGACCTTCTGAATGAACTGCACGGTGGGCTGACCGGGACGGAAGCCCGGAATGAAGCCGCCCTGCTTCTTCAGGTTGTTGGCGATCTCCACGGGGTTGAACTGGATGCTGGAGTAGAAATAGCTGAAGCCGATGATCATGATGAAGTACACCACCATGTAGATGACGGACTTCGTATCAATGGCATTGTAAATGCTGTAGGAAATGGTGCCTTCCTTGGGCATACCGATGAAGGTCCACACAGTGATGGGCAGAGAGGCGATGCTCTGAGCGAAGATGATCGGCAGAACGCCGGACATATTCACCTTCATAGGCAGGGTGCTGCTCTGACCGCCGTACATCTTGCGGCCCACCTGACGCTTGGCGTACTGCACAGGAATGCGGCGCTCGGCATCATTGATGAACACGATGAAAGCAATGAGGGCCAGCATACCCACCACCAGCAGCACGATGGCCCAGGGAGCCAGAGCGCCGTTGAGGTAAGCCTGTGCCTGCGCCTCGGTATAACCGGCAGAGGTCAAAGATTCCAGCGTCATGGTGCCGGCCTTGATGGCGGACCACTTCTGAACACCGTCCACCATACCGGAGACCATGTTGGGAATGCGGGAAAGGATACCCGCAAACAGGATGATGGAGATACCGTTGCCCACACCGAACTCGGTGACCTGCTCGCCCATCCACATCACAAAGGAGGAACCGGCGATCAATGTCACGATGATGACCAGAGCGGGCCAGATGCCCTCCTGACCCAGCAGGTTATAATTCTTCATCATGAAGTAATAACCCACGGCCTGCAGGATGGCGATGGCCACGGTGGCATAACGGGTAATGGACTGAATCTTCTTCTTACCCTCCTCGCCGCCGTCACGGGCCAGCCGCTCAAGAGAGGGGATGGCAACCGTAAGCAGCTGCACGATAATGGAGCTGTTGATATAGGGCTGAACGCCCAGAGCAAACACGGTAGCCGTTGCAAATGCGCCGCCGCTCATCACGTTGTACAGGCCCAGCAGGCCGGTGCCCCAGAGCTGCATCTGCAGCGCCAGCGCGTCCCGGTTGATATAGGGCACCATGATGGCGTTGCCGGCACGGAAAATCAGCAGGATCAGGAGAGTAAAGATGATCTTTTTCCGCAGCTCAGGGATGCCCCATGCCTTGCGAACAGTTTGGATCATTTTACTTCACCTCTGCCTTTCCGCCAGCTGCCTCGATAGCCTCCTTGGCAGAAGCGGAGAAAGCAGAAGCCTGAACCGTGACCTTCTTGGTGACCTTGCCGTTGCCAAGAACCTTGAAGCCATACTCGCACTTGGACAGGATGCCCTTGGCCAGCAGAGCCTCGGCGGTGACGGTCTCACCGTCCTCAAATGCGTTCAGGGCGTTCAGGTTGATGATCTCCATGGGAGTTGCGAAAATGTTGTTGAAGCCGCGCTTGGGCAGACGACGGGCCAGAGGCATCTGGCCGCCCTCAAAGCCGATACGGACTTTACCGCCGGAACGGGCCTTCTGACCCTTGTGGCCGCGGCCGCCGGTCTTGCCGTTGCCGCTGCCGGCGCCACGGCCCTTGCGATAGGCCTGACGGACGGAGCCCTCAGCGGGAGACAGTTCACTCAGTTTCATGATTCCGTCCTCCTTAGTTTTCTTCCGTGACCTGCAGCAGATAGCCGATCTTGGCGATCTTGCCGCGGGTCTGGTCATTATCGGGCTGCACGGTGATATCACCGATCTTACGCAGGCCCAGGGAATGAGCGGTAGCCACCTGCTTTTCCAGACGGCCGCTCAGGCTCTTAGCGAGCTTAATCGTAATATTCTTAGCCATAATTCAGCGCCTCCTTAGCCCACGATCTCATCGACGCTCTTGCCGCGGATACGGGCAACGTCCTCAGGGCCGCGCATATTCTTCAGGCCCGCAAAGGTAGCGGCGACAACGTTGTTGGGGTTGTTGGAGCGCAGGCACTTGGAACGGATATCCTTAATGCCGGCAGCCTCAACAACGGCACGCACGGCGCCGCCGGCGATGATACCGGTACCGGGGGCAGCGGGCTTCATCAGCACGCGGCCTGCGCCGGCCTCACCGATGGTCTCATGGGGAATGGTGCTGCCGGACATGGTCACGGTGATCATGTTCTTCTTGGCAGACTCAAGGCCCTTGCGGATGGCCTCGGGGACCTCAGCGGCCTTACCCAAACCATAGCCGACCTTGCCCTTGCCATCGCCCACAACCATCAGTGCGGAGAACTTCATGACACGGCCGCCCTTGACGGTCTTGGAAACACGGTTGAGGTAAACGAGCTTTTCGATATACTCGCTCTGTTCTCTTTCAAATCTTGCCATTTCTCGTTTTCCTCCTCCCTTAGAAATTCAGGCCGCCTTCGCGGGCGCCCTCGGCCAGAGCCTGCACACGACCGTGGTACAGATAGCCGCCGCGGTCAAACACGACGTTCTCGATACCCTTGGCCTTGGCACGCTCAGCAATCAGCTTGCCAACGGCGGTGGCAGCGGCCACATTGCCGCCGTAGCCTTCGATGGCCTTATCCAGAGAGGAAGCGGAAGCCAGGGTCACGCCGTTGACATCGTCGATGATCTGGGCGTAGATATTGGCCTCGCTGCGGAACACGTTCAGACGGGGGCACACGGGAGTGCCGGAGATCTTGGCGCGAACACGCTTATGGCGCTTCATGCGCTGCTTGTTGGTATTAGGTCTGGTAATCATATCGGCACACCTCCTTACTTCTTGCCGCCGGTCTTACCGACCTTGCGGCGGATGACCTCGTCAGTATACTTGATGCCCTTACCCTTATAAGGCTCGGGAGGACGCTTCTCGCGGACCTCGGCAGCAAACTGGCCGACAGCCTGCTTGTCGCATCCATGAATGATGATTTTATTGGGACCCGGAACCTCAATGGTGATACCCGGAATCTCAGGAACGATCACCTGATGGGAATAGCCAAGGTTCATGACCAGATTGGTGCCCTCCTTGGCGACACGGTAGCCGACGCCGTTGACGTCCAGCTCCTTCTTGAAGCCCTCGGTAACACCGATGACCATGTTGTGGAGCAGAGTGCGGGTCAGGCCGTGAACGCTGCGATGCAGCTTATCGTCGGAAGGACGCTCCACGGTGATCGTCGTACCTTCCTGCTTAATGATCATCTCAGGCCGCAGGCTCTGAGTCAGCTCGCCCTTGGGTCCCTTGACGGTGATGACATTGCCCTCGGCAATGTTCACGGTAACACCGGCGGGAACGGTAATGGGCATTCTACCAATTCTTGACATTGTTCGATACCCTCCTTACCAGACGAATGCAAGGACCTCGCCGCCGACATGAGCCTCGCGGGCCTTCTTGTCGGTCATGACGCCCTTAGACGTAGAGATGATTGCGATACCCAGACCACGGAGCACGCGGGGCAACTCATCGGCACCCACATAGACGCGCAGGCCGGGCTTGGAAACGCGGCGGAGACCGGTGATGACCTTCTCCTTACCGGCGTTGTACTTCAGCGCGATGTGAATCATGCCCTGCAGGCCGTCATCCTCCACGGTGAAGCTCTTGATGTAGCCCTCATCCAGCAGAATCTGAGCAATGCTCTTTTTCATGTTGGAAGCAGGGACATCCACGGTTTCGTGCTTTGCGTTGTTGGCGTTGCGGATGCGGGTGAGCATATCCGCAACAGGATCAGTGATATGCATGGATTGTTCCTCCTATTTATAGAGTCGCGGCGTGAGCCGCTTCGGCAGCGAGGTATCATGGCGAATGGAGCAGTCCGCTCGCGCGTGGTGCCCAATTCGTCATGACCTTTCGCCATCCGTATTAACAAGGCCCCATATCAAAAGCCTGTGTTAAAGAAATTTTTGCAGCTTTTCAGGTATTTGTTGCACGTTTCTGTGCAACAAACGGCGCATAAGCCGCTGTGAGTATGAGAGACTCACAATTTCAGCCGGGACAACGCAGGGTTGTCCGAACATGGCGCAATGGGCGCATTTCCGGAGAAATGCCCCATTTTGTAAGCGTACCAAGAAAAACGCGGTTTGTCAAGGTTTTTCGCTGCGCCATTATAATTTTTTTAGAAGGATGCCTTCCGCACGCCGGGGATCTCGCCCTTATAGGCCAGCTCACGGAAGCAGATACGGCAGACGCCGTAGTTCCGGAGGTAAGCATGAGGGCGGCCGCACAGCTTGCAGCGGTTATACTTGCGGGTGGAGAACTTGGCAGGACGGGCCTGCTTGATCTTCATAGAAGTCTTTGCCATTGCTGTCTTCCTCCTTAGCGGGCGAAGGGAGCGCCAACCTGCTGCAGCAGAGCGCGGCCCTCTTCATCGGTTTTCGCGGTGGTGACAATGATGATGTCCATGCCGCGGATCTTGTCGATCTTGTCATACTCGATCTCGGGGAAGATCAGCTGCTCCTTGATGCCCAGAGCATAGTTGCCGCGGCCATCAAAGGCGTTGGGGTTGATGCCCTGGAAGTCTCGGACACGGGGCAGAGCCACGTTGAACAGACGGTCCAGGAACTCCCACATCTTATCGCCGCGCAGAGTGACCTTCGCGCCGATGGGCATCTCCTCACGGAGCTTGAAGTTTGCGATGGACTTGCGGGCGCGGGTGATCACAGCCTTCTGTCCGGTGATCTTGCCCAGATCGCCAACAACGTTGTCCAGCACCTTTGCGTTTTCACGAGCCTCGCCGCAGCCCACGTTGATGACAACCTTGTCGATCTTGGGAATCTGCATGACGGACTTGTAGCCGAACTGCTTCATCAGAGCGGGAGCAACTTCGGCCTTGTACTGCTCTTTCAATCTTGCCATTTGTTATCTCGCTCCTTTCTTACAGCTCGGCACCGCAGTGCTTGCACACGCGGGTCTTCTTGCCGCCCTCGATCTTGTGAGCAACGCGGGTACCCTTGTTGCACTTGGGGCACACAACCTGCACCTTGCAGGCGGCGATGGCAGCCTCGCGCTTAACGATGCCGCCCTCCTCGCCCTGACGGCGGGGCTTGACATGGCAGGTCACCATATTGATGCCCTCGGCCACGATCTTCGTGCTCTTGGGAACAGTGCCCAGCACCTTGCCCTGCTTGCCCTTGTCCTTGCCGGACAGGACGACGATGGTATCGCCCTTCTTAATGTTCATAGCCATTGTTCGAGCCCTCCATCAAATCACTTCGGGAGCCAGAGACAGGATCTTCATGTAATCCTTGTCGCGCAGCTCACGAGCCACAGGCCCAAAGATACGGGTACCTCTGGGGTTCTTATCGTCCTTAATGAGAACGGCGGCGTTGTCATCGAAGCGGACATAGGTACCGTCATTACGGCGGATGCCCTTGGCGCTGCGGACGATGACGGCCTTGACAACCTCGCCCTTCTTCACGGTGCCGCCGGGCTGTGCCTTACGGACAGAAGCCACGATGACATCACCGATATTGCCGAACTTCCGGGTGGAACCGCCCAGAACACGGATGCACTTGATCTCCTTGGCGCCGGTATTGTCGGCAACCTTCAGATAGCTTTCCTGCTGAATCATACTGGCACCTCCTTACTTCGCCTTCTCGATGATCTCGACCACGCGCCAACGCTTGTCCTTGGACAGGGGGCGGGTCTCCATCACCTTCACGGTATCGCCGATACCGCAGGCATTGGTTTCATCGTGGGCCTTCAGCTTATAGGTGCGGCCGACGATCTTCTTGTACAGAGGATGGGCGACACGGTCGGACACAGCCACAACCACGGTCTTATCCATCTTGTCGGAAACGACTTTGCCTACCCGGGTCTTGCGGGAGGAAGTTCTAACTTCGTTCATTCTCGTTTCCCTCCTTCTTACTGCTTATCGGAAGCGGCGAGCTCCGCCAGCACGGTCTTGACTCGGGCAATATCGTGCTTCACTTCACGGATCTTAACAGGATTGTCCAGCTGATTGGTTGCGTGCTGCATCCGGAGCATGAACAGGTCCTTCTTCAGGCCGGTCAGCTTCTCGTTGAGCTGCTCGGCATTCATCTTACGGATTTCATTTGCCTTCATCTTACTCACCTGCTTCCTCGGTGCGGGCAACGATCTTCGTCTTGATGGGCAGCTTGTGGCTGGCCAGACGCAGAGCCTCGCGGGCGGTCTCCTCGGGGACACCGGCAATCTCAAACATGATACGCTGGGGCTTCACCACGGCAACCCAGTACTCAGGCGTACCTTTACCGGAACCCATTCGGGAGTCGGCGGCACGCATGGTCACGGACTTGTCGGGGAAGATCTTGATCCAAACCTGACCGCCACGCTTGGTGTAACGGGTCATGGCGATACGGGCGGCCTCGATCTGGTTGCTCTTGACCCAGCCGGGCTCAAGGGCCATCAGGCCATACTCACCGTAAGAAACGGTGTTGCCACGAGTGGCTTTACCAGTCATGCGGCCCCGCTGCATACGGCGGAACTTGACTCTCTTCGGCATTAACATTAGTTGGCTCCTCCTTCCTTAGCGGGGGCTGCGGGAGCAGCGGGACGATTGGTGTTGGGCCGGAAGCCGCCCTGAGGGCGACGATCGGCACCGCCCTGACGGTTGAAGCCGCCATTCTGACGGTCGCGGTTGAAGCCGCCGTTGCGGCGGTCACCGCCGAAACCGCCCCGACGGTCGCCGTCACGGCGAGGACGACGCTCACGACGCTCCTGATAGGGCTTGGAGGTGTCCATGGTGCGGGGGGTGGTACGCAGGGTCTGAGAGAGGACCTCGCCCTTGTAGATCCACACCTTCACGCCGATGCGGCCAAAGGTGGTGGCAGCCTCCGCAAAGCCGTACTCAATGTCGGCACGGATGGTCTGCAGGGGGATGGTGCCCTCGTGATAATGCTCAACGCCGGCGATCTCGCGGCCGCCCAGACGTCCGGAGCAGCAGCACTTGATGCCCTTGGCGCCAGCGCGCATGGCGCGGGCCATGGCATTCTTCATGGCGCGGCGGTGAGAAATACGCTTCTCCAGCTGCTGGGCGATGTTCTCAGCCACAAGCTGAGCGTTCATATCGGGGTTGCGGACCTCAACGATGTTCAGCTTGACCTTCTTGCCGATCATCTTCTCCACAGCCAGACGATACTGCTCGATCTGCTCACCGCCCTTGCCGATGACAACACCGGGACGGGCGCAGTGCAGGTAGATGGTAACGGTGTCATTGCTGCGCTCGATCTCAATCTTGGGAACGCCGGCACCGTACAGGGTCTTCTTGAGATACTTGCGGATCTTCTGATCCTCGACGATCAGGTCGCCGACCTTCTCTTCACTGGCATACCAACGGGAATCCCAGTCTTTGATGACGCCGACCCGAAGGCCATGGGGATTTACTTTCTGTCCCATAAACTGTCTCCTCCCTTTCTTATGCCTTTTCCGTCACGGCGATGGTGACGTGAGAAGTGCGCTTGTTGATGCGATAAGCGCGGCCCTGAGCCCGGGGCATCATACGCTTGAGGATGGGGCCGGGGGTGGCGAACACCTCAGACACCACCAGCTTGGCGGGGTCCATGCCGAAGTTGTTCTCGGCATTGGCAACGGCAGACTTCAGCAGCTTCGTCAGGGGCTCGGAAGCAGACTTGGGAGTCTGGGCCAGAATGGCCATAGCGGTTCCGACATTCTTGCCGCGGATCAGGTCGCATACGATCTGAACCTTGCGGGGAGAGATGCGGACATAGCGCAGATACGCTTTAGCAGTCTTGTTTTCCATGTTCAGCATCCTCCTTCAATTATTTATCCTTGGCATGGCCGCGGAAGGTACGGGTGGGAGCAAACTCACCCAGCTTGTGGCCGACCATGTCCTCCTGGACATACACGGGCACGTGCTTCCGGCCGTCATGGACAGCGATGGTGTGGCCGACGAAGGCGGGGAAGATGGTGGAGCTGCGGCTCCAGGTCTTGAGGACCTTCTTCTCGGTCTTCTCATTCATTGCCTCGATGCGCTTGAGAAGCTCAGGGGCAACATAAGGGCCTTTCTTAATAGATCTGCTCATATTCCTGCCTCCTTACTTCTCGTTACGCCGCTTGACGATGAACTTGTTGGTGGGGTTCTTGCCCTTGCGGGTCTTGTAACCCAGAGCGGGCTTGCCCCAAGGAGTCACAGGGCCGGGACGGCCGACAGGTGCGCGGCCCTCGCCGCCGCCATGGGGGTGGTCATTGGGGTTCATGACAGAACCGCGGACGGTGGGACGCCAACCCATGTGACGCTTACGGCCGGCCTTGCCGATG
>UQMC01000052.1 GCA_900542115.1 uncultured Oscillibacter sp.
GGGCTGGACCGCGTCCTTATACTTGTAAAAAGCGCTGCGGCTGATGCCAGCCATTTTGGTGGCTGCTCCCACCGTATCCGCCTCGCCCGTCTGCATCATGCACTTTGCTTCTGCCACACGAATAAAAATTTCGGGGAGCGCATCTGCCGCAACCAGATAATATTTGATTTTTCTTGCCATTTCGTCCGCCTCCTATGGCCATTTGTCTTCGACGGATTTTATTTTACCAGCTTTTTCGAGGACTTGCAACTACAATATTTGAATAATCTCTCGTTCCTTTGCTTGAAAATTTTTCCATCTGTTCTTTTGATATGGGCAGATTGCTCAAAACCGTCTTTATACAGCAAACAGGAGGGAAACTCCCTCCTGTTTGCTTGTTTATAAAAAACTATTTTATTCAGCCTCGTAAATTGCCTTCATACCCTTGTAGGTCTCATAGCAGTCCAGCTTGGAGACAACCTCAAAGGGGGCGTGCATGGCCAGCACCGGCACGCCGGCGTCCAGCGTTGTAATGTTGCGGTTTGCCATATACATCGCCACGGTGCCGCCGCCGCCGGCGTCTACCTTACCAAGCTCCGCAATCTGCCAGATCACGTTTGCCCGCTCAAAAATGCCCCGCACATATCCCACGGTCTCGGCGCTGGCGTCGCTGGCACCGGATTTGCCCCGGGCGCCGGTGTATTTGCAAAGGCCGATGCCGTAGTTCAAATAGGCGGCGTTTTTCTTCTCGTAAACATCGCCGAAATTCGGGTCATACGCCGCCGTTACATCCGCGCTGAGGCAGAAGGAATTTTCAAGGCACACGCGGAGCGCCGCCCCCTGCGCTTCGCACAGGTCCTCCATAAAGGTATCGAAGGCGGCGGACTGCATACCGGTTACACCGTCAGAGCCAATCTCCTCTTTGTCCGCCAGAACGCATACAGATGTCTTGACAGGCGTTTTATCCATGTCCAGCAGTGCCCGCAGCGCGGCGTAGCCGCAGACGCGGTCATCATGGCCGTAAGCACCGATCATGGAACGGTCAAGGCCGATTTCCGTTGCCTTCACGGCGGGAACGGCCTCCAGCTCGGCAGAGGTGAAATCATCCTCGGTGATGCCATACTTTTCATTCAAAAGCTGCATGACCGATAGCTTGACGCGGTCAGAGCCCTCGCCGGATATCGGCTTGCTCCCCAGCAGCAGATTGAGCTGCTCACCCATGATGCCCTCAGCCAGCGTTTTCTTGTTCTGCTCCTGACCGAGATGGGGCAGCAGATCGGTGATGACCAGCTTTGGATCACCGTCATCGCCGCCGATGTTGACCGTAACCGTGCGTCCATCCGTCAGGGCAACAACGCCGTGAAGCTCCATGGGAATCGTAACCCACTGGTATTTGCGGATACCGCCGTAATAGTGCGTCTTGAAATACGCAAGCTCCGTATCCTCATACAGCGGATTGGGCTTCAAGTCCAGCCGGGGAGAATCGATGTGGGCCGCTGTGATCTGTGCACCCTTGCTGATGGGCTTCGTACCTATGTGGGCCAGCAGCACACTTTTTCCACGATTGCAGACATACACCTTGTCTCCGGGCTTCAGTGCCTCGCCCCGCTTGAGGGGACGATACCCCACCTGCTCTGCAAGATGAACAGCCTCGGCCGCACAGAGCCGCTCCGTTTTTCCGGCGTCCAGAAACGCCATATAGTCCTTACAGTATGCGTTGACCGCTGCCAGCTCCGCGGCGTCAATACGGTCAAAGCCGTTTTTGCGACTGCTCAGCAGCCGCTCCTTCAATTCCTTATTGGTATCAGACATATCGAATCCTCCTTGTTAAGCTCAATCGTCCTTTTCCTCGCGCAGCTCCTCAATCAAACGCTGGAAGAATATCTGTGCCGCACTCTGGAACGCTTCGGCGGTTTCGGCAGTATTGCTGAGCTCATAGTCGCATTTTCCGCGGTAGAACTCGTCGGATTTCTGCGCGGATATCCGCATCCTGGCATACCGCTCATCAATACCGTCCCGCGCCGTGATTCTCCGAACGCGCAGCTCCATGGGCGCTGTAATGGCAATCGTCTTGTCACAGATTGAATCTGCACCACTTTCCACCAGGTTGATGGCATCGATTGCTACCAGATCGCCGCCCTCCTGACACAAGCGCTGGACCTCGGGGACAAGAAAACGATAAATGACCTCGTTGAGTTGCTCCATCCGCTCTTTGTTTTCAAAGACCAGCTCACCCAGTTTTTTACGGTTCAGGGAACCATCAGAATTGAACACGCCGTGGAACTTGACCTCAATGGCATGGCGGAGCTCCTGATTTTCGGCCACCATCTTATGATATACGGCGTCACAATCAATGACCGTACCGCCCAAATCGCGAATCGCGTTCAGAGCGCTGGTCTTTCCGGAGCCGGTGCCGCCGGTAATGCCCAGAATGACCTTCCGTTCCTCAGCAGCGATGGTTTTGAAGCCAGCCGCCTTTTTCAAACGGTTGCTGATGGCAAGGCCAAGCCCTTGACTGTCCGGGCACTGCGCGTAAATCTGAGGCACATCCTTGCTGTCAAAGGCACGTAGGGCATCAAAAACACGCTGTGCCTGAATACGCTTGTCCTGACTGGGGCCAAGATGCTCCACAACCTGCTGGTCAAAAAGCGTCGCAAATTCGTCAAAGCAGATGACGCCATCTCCCGGCTGTGCCAGATGCTGAATCGTTCGGGCCGAGGAGGCTGCCGGGCCGGTAACAACGGTGACCGGGGCCTTGGGCGCATAGTGACGGTACTTCATGCCTGGTGCCTTCGGCTGCTCACCCTCCTTTAGCTGCTGGGTCACGGCGCGGTCCACCGCGATAGGACCGGCCACATCCTCCAACGCCTCCAGCGGCAGTCCGCCGGGTCTCAGGAGGCGGGGCGGCTCACAGGTCAAGTCGATAATGGTGGATTCCACGCCCACCTGACAGGGGCCGCCATCCACCACAGCGTCGATTTTGCCCTCCATGTCCTCCATGACGTCCGCCGCAGTGGTGCAGCTTGGGCGGCCGGAGGTATTGGCGCTGGGCGCCGCAATCGGGACGCCGGACTCCCGAATGATCGCCAGTGTTACCTGATGGTCCGGGCAGCGGACGCCTACGGTATCAAGCCCAGCCGTGGTGGCATCCGGAATGATTTTTTTCCGCTTTAAAATCATTGTCAGCGGTCCGGGCCAGAATTTACGCGCCAGCGTATAGGCAAGCGGAGGAACATCCTCGCAGTAGCGCGGAAGCCACTGCGGCCCCGGAATGTGGATAATCAGGGGATTATCCTGCGGACGTCCCTTGGCTTCAAAGATTTTGCGGACAGCGTCCTCGTCCAGAGCGTTTGCACCCAGACCGTAGACGGTTTCCGTCGGAATACCGATCAAGCCTCCCTGCCGCAAAATGTCGGCTGCCGCTGAGATCTGATCCTCAATGACTTTTTGCTGACCCTTGGTGTCCCGCAGGTCAAAATACCGTGTATGCATATCAATCGCCTCGAATCAATTTGTATATCTATCAAATAGTATCCTGCTGTCCGCGCTTCAGCTTCTCAGCCTGATCGGCTGTGACCAGAGCGTCGATCAGCTCGTCAAGCGCGCCATCCATGATGGAATCGATTTTATATAACGTCAGGCCAATTCGATGATCCGTGACCCGGCCCTGCGGAAAATTATATGTGCGTATCCGCTGAGAACGGTCGCCGCTGCCAACCTGACTGCGGCGCTCCGCATCATAGGCACTCTCCCGCTTTTCCCGCTCCGCCTCATACAGCCGGGAGGCCAGTAGCCGCATGGCCTTTTCACGGTTCTGGAACTGGCTGCGTTCCTCCTGACATTCGGCAATCATGCCGGTGGGCTTATGAATAAGCCGCACGGCAGAGGAAGTCTTATTTACGTGCTGTCCGCCAGCTCCGCTGGCGCGGTAGACCTGCATCTCAATATCGGCCGGATTAAGCTCAACGTCCACCGGCTCCATTTCCGGGAGTACCGCCACCGTGGCGGCACTGGTCTGGAGCTTTCCGTTCGACTCCGTTACCGGTACCCGCTGGACGCGGTGCGTACCGGATTCGAATTTCAGTCTGGAATATACGTCCTCACCCTCAATCACAGCGGAGCAGTCCTTTACTCCGCCAAGCTCCGTTTCATTGATGCTGGCGATTTCCAGCTTCCAGCCACGGCTTTCGGCATACATGGTGTACATCCGCAAAAGGGAGTGCGCGAACAGCGCCGCTTCCTCCCCACCGGTCCCAGCCCGGATTTCCAAAACAACATTCCGTCCGTCATCCGGGTCCTTCGGCAGTAAAAGAATGGTAAGCTTTTCCTTCAGGCTCTCCAGCTCGGCTTTGGCCTCTAACAGTTCTTCTTGTGCCATTTCCTTCAAATCAGGATCGTGGAGCAGTTCCTCGGATTCTTTCTTGCGGCTGTCAGCTGCGATATAAGCCCGGTAGGTCTCCGCAATCGGCGACAGCTCCTTCAGCTCCCGGTTTACCTGCCGCAGCCGTTCGGAATCACTGTAAACCTTTGGGTCTCCCAACTGATTTTGCAGGTCCTCATAGCGCAGCTCCAGCGCCTTTAATTTTTCCAGCATAGTGTGCTCTCCTTTTCTCAAATTTTAAATCAGGAAAAAGAGAGCGGCTATCCGTTTGACTCCAACAGCTCCCGGAGCTGCCGCAAAAATTCCTCCTGCCAGAACGTATGGCCCACATGGCCTACACGGAGTGATGTTGCCACCCGATGCGGTTGTGCCGTGTAAAGGTCCATCTGACGGTAAACATCCTCGCTTTTGCGGTCGCTGCTGCGGGTCAGCACGTATGCGACCCGGTTCAGCTCCTTTCCGTGCTGCTTTAAAAAGCTGCGGACAACGCTGCTGCACCGTCCGGCCCATACCGGCGTGCCGATAATGACCAGCCGGTAATTTTCCAACTTTCGTTCCGTTTCAATGGCAGCGGCCTCCGGGCAATCCTTTTTAACGGCATCCAGACCGCTGCGAAGCCAGCCGCGCAAACCGGAGCGCTCAATTCCGTCGGTCAGCTCCACCAGCTCCGCGTCCATTTCGGACGCGATGGCTTTCATTACCTTTTTGGTATTCCCGGTTCGGGAATAATAAATGCAGAGAACATCCCGCATATCTTCACTCCTTTTGCTCTCAGACTTCACCAGCCGCTTCGCTCAATTCCTCCCAGCGCTGATACAGCGCGTCCAACTCCGCCTGCGCGGCGTCCTTATCCGCTACAAGCGTGTTCAGCTTCTCATAATCGCAGGCGTTGGCCTCCATTTCAGCGTCCAAGGCCGCGATTTTTTCCTCAGCCTTGGCAATTTCCCGCTCACAGATGGTAAGCTGCTTCTTTGCCGCCTGCTGTGCACGGTCGCCGCGGGCAGGCCTTTCCGTATTTGTTTTTTCCTTTACAGGCTTTTGAGTTTCCTGTTTTTCTGCTGCCTCCTGTGCCTTTACCTGCCGGTACTGCGTAAAGCCCATGGGATAATCGGTAATGGTTCCATCTGCCACCTCCCAGATACGGGTGGCGAAGCGATTGATAAAATAGCGGTCATGGCTGACGAACAAAAGCGTTCCGTCATAGGCCTCCACCGCCTCCTCGATCCACTCCCGTGAGGCAATATCCAAGTGGTTTGTAGGCTCGTCCAAAATCAGGAAGTTGATCTCATCGTCCATGAGCATACACAGCTGCAGGCGGCTCTGCTCACCGCCGGACAAAACGGATACCGGCTTGAGAACATCCTCACCCTTAAAATCATAGGCCGCAAGCCGGTTCCGGGCCGACTGGGCTGAAAGCCCCCGCTTGGCCGCCATCATATTTTCCACCAAATTCCAGTCCGGGTGGTCAAAGTGGATGATCTGCGGCAGATAGGCCAGCTTGACCTGCGGGCCAAGCCGGATACGGCCGCTGTCCGGGTAGGTTTCATCCACGATCATTTTGATGAGTGTGGATTTACCCGTGCCGTTGTCACCGATGAGGGCAATGCGTTCTCCGCCCTCTACCTTTAAGGAAATGCCCTCAAAGAGCTTCTTTGCCCCAAAGGACTTGGAAAGGTTCCGGATTCCCAAAACCTCGTCGCCGTGGAACTCAGCGGCGGTAAAGCGGGCATCCATTTTACGGGCCTTTGTGGGCTTTGCCGTTGTACGCATCCGCTCAATGCGGCGCTCCATGGAAATTGCACGGCGGTAGGTCTTGTCCATACCCTGAAACGCCCACAACCGAAGTTGCTCCGCTGATTTTTCCAACTGGGCGATCTTGGCCTGTTCCTTTTCGTATTGCTTCATCCGCTCCTGATAGCGGCGCTCCTTTTCCACGGCGTAAAAGCTGTAATTCCCAGAATAAAATTCCGCCCTGCCGTTTTCAATTTCAATAACGCGGGTCACGGATCGGTCCAAGAAATACCGGTCATGGGAGATTGCCACAACGGTGCCGTGAAACTTCTGAATATAATTTTCCAGCCATTCCGTTGCGTGGAGGTCCAAGTGGTTCGTGGGCTCATCCAGCAACAGAATGTCCGTATCCTCCAAAATCAGACGCCCCAGATTGACGCGGGTCTTTTCACCGCCGGAAAGGCGGTCGAATAAACGTCCCCGCATATCGTCCGGGATGGAGAGGCCGTTGGCGATTTTGCTGATGGCAACGTCCGTATCATAGCCGCCAAAAACCTCAAAGCGCTCCGCCAGACTTCCGTAGCGCTTCAAAAGCGCGGGATCGTTCTCCCCTGCCGCCATCCGCTCCGCAAGACTTTCCATTTCGGCGGCCAGCGTATGCAGCCGATCAAAGGCGGAGCGAAGCACATCTTCTACCGTATAGCCATCAGGATAGACCGGAATCTGAGAGATCAGACCGATTCTGCGGCCCGGTGCAATGGTCACCGTTCCCTCATCATACTCCAGCTCCCCGGTCAGTATCTTGAACAGTGTGGACTTTCCCGCTCCATTTTTGCCCAATAGGCCGACACGCTGGCCCTGATCGATTTGAAAGGTGATTCCGTCTAAAATATTTTGGCCGACCTCGAAGGACTTTACCAAACCATTTACTTGTATATCGATCATATCATCTGTAATTCTTTCACGATTTCTTCAAAGTGCATGGCGTGGGAGGCCTTGATCAGCATAGTGGTATGGGGCTGAAGCTGCTCACGCAGTGTCGGCATAGCCTCCTCACGGGTGGCAAAATGCAGGACCTCCGCACCGCCCATGGCGGCACCGTCCGCTATTTTGACCGCCTTTGAGCCGATGGCCACCACAAAATCGATTCCCAGCATAGCCGCCAGAGCTCCGGCATTGAAATGCGCCTGCTCTGTCAGGTCTCCCAACTCGCCCATATCGCCAAGGACCGCCACACGGCGCTCACATTCTGTTCTTGCCAGAACCTCCAGCGCCGCCGATACGGACTGCGGGTTGGCGTTGTAGCAGTCATCCAGCAGGACCCGGCCATCGGATAGACGGAGAATGTGCATCCGGGAGCCAATGGGCGCATATGCCGCAACGCCCCGGATGATTTCTTCCTTACTGAGCCCCAGCGCCTCTCCCACGGCAACAGCGATGGAGGCCGCATAAGCCATGTGCTCGCCGGGGGCGGGAATATTCAGGTGGTACACATCCTTTTCCGAGGTCACAGTGCAGGTGATGCCATTGACGCCGTGGTCTAAAATGTCGCTGATACGGACCTGACAATGCTCGCTCTGCCCGCAGCGGATGATCCTCTGCGGCAGGGTCACGGTATCCAGCAGGGCGTCATCCCCGTTGAGAATGGCGATGCCATCGTCCTTCAGGTGCTCAAAAATCTCACATTTTGCCTTTAAAATGCCCCCACGGCTGCCGAGATATTCAATATGGGCATCTCCAATATTGGAGATGACGGCAATGTCCGGGCGCACCATAGCGCCTAAATATTCAATTTCACCGAAGTGGTTCATGCCCGTTTCAATGACCGCCGCCTGATGCTCGGGAGACAGCCCGAACAGCGTCAGGGGCGTACCGATATCGTTGTTGAAGTTCTCCGGCGTTTTCAGTACGTTGAGCTTTGCGCCAAGGACAGCGGCAATCATTTCCTTTGTTGTGGTTTTTCCGACGCTGCCGGTAATTTGAACAAAGGGAATATCGAATTTGTCTCGATAAGCGGAGGCCATGTCCCGCAGCGCAAGGCGGGTATCCGCCACCTTGATGTAAAATTTATCCGGGCGGATATCCTGCGGCAGTTTGGCGCATAGACAGCCGGCAGCGCCGGCGTCCAGCGCCGCGTCAATAAAATTGTGACCGTCAAATTGCTCACCGACCCATGGCAGAAATAAGCACCCCGGCGTGATATTCCGGCTGTCTGTGGAAACGGCGGATATGGCAGGCACCTGCTCACACGGGTTCCACCATACGCCGCTGACCACGGCTGCGATTTCCGTTACTGTCATTGGCTGCATAGCTTATCTCCTCTTGATCTTCAAAGACTGCTCAACGATCTCTTCGCACAGGTCATCGTAGGAAATCCCGACAGCCGCCGCCTCCTTGGGGACAAAGCTGTTGGGCGTCATTCCAGGCAGAGAGTTGGCCTCCAGACACCAAATCTGTCCATTCTTATCCAAAATCATATCCGTCCGGGAATAAACGGAAAGGCCCAGCGCCTTATGGACACGCATTGCCATTTCACCGACAGCCTTTGCCTCGGCCTCTGTCAGTTCTGCCGGACAGACCTCCTTGGCACCGCCAACCTGATATTTTGCCGTGTAATCGAAATTTCCGACTGCGGGGAAAGACTCAACTGCCGGCAGATAACGTTCACCCAGCACGGCGTCCGTCACCTCTCGGCCATAGATCCGTTCCTCCACCAGCACACGGTCGCAGTAAGCGCGGACCTGCCGCAGCGCATCCGCCAGTTCGGTGCGGTCCTTCGGCAAATACACGCCTAAGGAGGAACCGCCGGTAGGCGCCTTTACCACGCAGGGCATCGGCAGTATTTCGGCCAGATGAGAAATCTCGTCCTCTGTATATGTCAACACCTGCCACTTCGGATTCGGAATACCGTTGGCGTCCATCATCTCTTTTGCGACAATTTTATCCATGGCAATAGCAGAGCTTAAGTACCCAGCACCCGTATATGGTACGCCCAGCAGGTCCAGTGTGGCCTGAATGCGGCCGTCCTCCCCGTCCTGCCCGTGAAGTCCCAAAAAGACGATATCCGCCAAGCGGCAGATATCCAGTACGTGAGGGCCAAGTCGGCTGGGACTCTGATCCGGCCGCCCGCGCCGGACAGCCTCCAAGTCAGGAGCCTCCACTGCGATCTTCACATCGGGGCAAAGACCATCCGGAGCGTCAAATAACGTACTCAAATCCGCTGGGGCATTTTCAAGTCCCATGAACATATCCACCAAAATCGCCTGATGTCCTTTCCGGCGCAAAGCCTGACACACACAGGTGCCGGAAACCAGAGAGACGGTGCGCTCTGTGGAAATACCGCCGGCCAAAACAACAATCTTCATTGAAAACCAGAACCTTTCAATTTCATGCTTCCGCTCGGATGACAGTGGAAGTGATAAATTTTATTATAAGCCGTAATAGTTTAGCACAATCTTCGCACGAATACAATCCCATATCTGGAAAAAGAAGCCGGTTTTCGCCAAGGGAAGCAGCTGCTATCCCCTGTTGAAAACCGGTATACCGTCTTATTTCAGCCAGCCTAAAATTCCGTCAGACTTTTCTCCCTGAAGCAAGGTGCTGGTGGCCGTGAGCATCTGTGCGGCGGCCCCGCGAGTGACCGGTTCCTCCAATGCACTGCTTCCGAAGCTGCCTGTGTTGAGGACGTTCAGCGCCTCCATGTTTCCAACGGCCTGCGCCGCCCATGAAGGAACTGCTTCCCGATCTGCGTACCACACCTCAAGCTCGATGTCCCCACGGTTCAAAACGCGGTTGAGGACAGTTGCCGCTTCGCTGTAAGAAATCGGAGAAGCGCCGGAGAACACTGCCCCGCCTGCGGAGGTCTTTCCCTTGATGATGCCATCTGCCACACCGGCAGCGGCATAGCCCTTTGCCCAAGTGGGAATCGCCGCGTCATCCTGAAAGCCGGTCATAGTAACGTCCGTGACCTCTGCTCCAGAGGTTTCCATGACCATGGCCAGAAATTCCTCCCGGCTGACGGTGCGATCCGGCTCAAAATACCAATTCTCTCCGATTTTTGCCCCAGTGAAGATTCCCTGCTCCGCAAGATACTGCGCGGCGGCGGCAGTGGATGCGTCCGTATCTGCATAGGTAACGCCGGAGCGGGAACGCTCGATGGTCACCGTTACGGTTGCCGGCTGGGAAACCGCGCCCTGTGAATCGGCGGCGGTATAGGTGAAACTGTCGGCACCGAGAGCGTTTTCCTTCGGTGTATAGACAAAATCCGCTCCGTCTATCATCACAGTTCCCTTTTTCGGCTGTGCCGCAACGGAATAGGTTAAGTCATCTCCATTAGGAGCAGTTGCCTCCAGACGTCCCTGATACGGAATGCCGCGATAGGTCTGAATTTCCAAATCCCGTGCTGCCGGCGCATTTTCCGGTGCCACCGGCTCCGTTTTTTCCTTTCCCCTGCCAAGCAGTGCTTGTGCGCTGCCGGCCAAAAGCAGTACCGCCAAGGATAAGGCGGTGCCGCGCTGTGCGTATTGCTTCATGCTCCCGTATACCTCCTGTCAGATTGATACGGGAATAGTGTTTTCTGGCAAATGGAAATTATGCGCGCTTACGCCGAAGACACAGATGGTAAAACCCGGAACAGAACAACCTGCTCCGGCTTGATTCAATAGGCTGAACCGATGGGACGCCCCGGCCTCCGCCGGACCACGGTACGCATTTTGATACCGGAGACAAAACCCATGGCAGCAAACAGCGTAACGATGGAGGAGCCACCATAGCTGAAAAACGGCAGCGTCAGACCGATGACCGGCATGATGAACAGACACATCCCGATGTTGATGATCATTTGAAAGGCCAGCATGGAGGCAATTCCCACGCAGACACAGGTGTGGAACATAGAGCCTGACCGCCGCCCCACGATCACTACGCGAATGATGATGGCCACCAAAATCAAAATCGCCAGCGTGGCGCCGACAAAGCCGAGCTCCTCTCCAATCACGGCGAAAATCAGGTCCGTGTGCCGTGCGGGAATAGAGCCGGTTCCCGCCTGTGTCTGTGTGCCGTGGAGATACCCCTGTCCCCAGAAGCCGCCGCCGCCGATAGTCAAAAGGCTGCGGGTCTGCTGGTAGCCCTGATTTTGAACATCGTAGCTATGGTCAAAAAGAACAAGAAAACGGTTTTTCATATAGCTTGGCAGCAGGTCCAGCGTCCAGACCGCAATACCGCCAATCGTTCCGGCCGCCCCCAGCAAAACGAACCAGCGCAGGGCAAAGCCAGAGGCAAACGCCATCACCACGAAAATCAATACGAACATCATGGCGTTTCCCATGTCGCGGGATACGATGAAATACAGTCCGGCCATGCCAAAGGCGTGTCCCGCCGCCATAAAAGCCGATGAGAAGGACTTCAAATCGCGTTTTTCCTCTAACAGCCATTGAAACTGCCAAGCCAGAAGAATAATAAGCGTGATTTTAACCACCTCTGCCGGGCCGATGCTGACCGGCAGGAACGGAAATTTCAGCCATGCCCGGTTGCCGTCCTGCTCCCGGCCAAAGGGTGTCAGCAGCAGGAGAATAAAACCGGCGTTGAAGGCCGCGATCCACTTCCAGCGCTTCATCAAAAGCTCCAGATCGATCATGGATATGGCAAAATACACCACGATACCGATGAGCAGCGCCGCTGTCTGGACGAGGACTTTACGGTTATCCTCGTTGTACCGCGTAGCGCTGAAGATCATAGCAATGCCATAGAGCGACGCGGTGCAGCAAAGACCCAGCAAAATCAGGTCTGCGCCCTGTATGACCTCTATGATTGATTCTTTTATTCGCTTGAGCATTCGTTTCTCCTTGTGCCGTTTACAGTCTGCGTGTACAGTTCTGTGATTGTCCGTAAATTTTTATTAGTATACCACACAAAAGCAGGCGTGTAAACTTTGAGAAAATTGTTTTGCTTATTTACGGAAGTGTGCTATAATATAATAGCTTATGCAGAGGAGGACGCTTATGGAATTTTACACGCACAGCCCGAAAGAAACGGAGGCTGTCGGCGCCCGCCTTGGCTCCGCACTCTCTCCCGGCTCTGTTGTTGCCTATTTTGGCGGACTGGGCATGGGAAAAACCGCGTTTACCCGCGGGCTTGCCGCCGGGCTTGGTTATCAGGGGCGGGTCACAAGTCCCACATTTACCATTGTAAATGAATACGAGGGTGGGCGGCTGCCGCTGTTTCACTTTGATATGTACCGCTTGACCAGTGCGGAGGATTTATTTGACATCGGCTGGGAGGATTATCTGTCCCGGGGCGGTGTCTGCGCGGTGGAATGGAGCGAGAACATTGCGGACGCCCTGCCTGCTGACGCCATTCAGGTCCGCATTGAGCGTGTGGATGATATGACCCGGCGCATTACCGTTGAAGGAGTGGAGCTTCCGTGAAAATATTGGCGCTGGAAACCTCGGCCCGGGCGGTGTCTGCCGCCGTTTCCGAGAATGGACGCATTCTAACCTCCGGTTATCAGGATACCGGGCTGACTCACAGCCGGACGCTGATGCCGATTGTGGAGCATATTTTAAAAAATGCCGATTTGAAGCCGGCGGATATGGATGCTATTGCCGTGGCGGTGGGGCCGGGCTCCTTTACCGGCATCCGCATTGGTGTGGCTGCCGCAAAGGGACTGGCGCTGGCACTGGACAAGCCTGCCATTGGCGTATCCACGCTGGCAGCTATGGCGCGGAATGTGGCCTTTGCCGATGGATTGGTAGTTTGTGCCATGGATGCCCGCCGGTCACAGGTCTACAATGCGACCTTTTCCGCCGAGGGCGGCGTACTTACCCGTCTAACGCCTGACCGCGCGATTTCTCTCAGTGAGCTTGCAGAGGAGCTGCGCGGCGCGGAGCGTTCTATTACGCTTGTGGGTGACGGTGCGTGCCTTGCACATACATGCTTTACGGAGAATGGACTTCCCTGCCGGTTGGCCCCGCCCCATCTGCTGCTCCAAAACGCTGTCTCTGTAGCGCTGGAGGCCAAAGCACTGGCGTCGCAGGGGAAAATGGTATCCGCACAGGAGCTTGCGGTTTTTTATCTCCGCCCACCGCAGGCGGATATGTTGAAAAAGAAGCCTGTCACTATACAGTGATTTCATAATTTTTATATAGAGGAGAACAGAATTATGGGTAAAGTAGTCATT
>UQMC01000053.1 GCA_900542115.1 uncultured Oscillibacter sp.
TTTTTACCAATTTCTACCCCGCCTTCTTCCCACTTTTACCATCCTCTTTACCTCTCATTTGTACAATAGGTATGACTTCCGTGAGGAAACACGGTCAAATCTCAAAAAATCGGTTGGAATCCTGTGGGGCCTGCGCCCGATCGGCATTCGGGATAGGTGGGAAGTCTTCTCTCTAATATGTAAATGGTATAGTTGCTTAATCTTCATCCGCCTTTTCGCGGGAGCGCAGCCATTGTTCAGCCGCCTCCGCCGTTTTCACCAGATAGCGAATCGTTTCCGCCGGGTAACGCCCCACAGCGGTCTCCCCGGTAACCATGACGGAGGTGGCGCCATCCACCACCGCATTGAAAATGTCGCTGACCTCCGCCCGGGTGGGAACAGGACTATTCTCCATGGAGGCCAGCATTTGCGTCACCACCATAAAGGGCTTTCCAGCGGCGCAGCACCGCGCCGCAATCCGCTTCTGGAGGGCCGGAAGCTCCCACAGCGGGACCGCGTTCCCCAAATCTCCCCGGGCAATAACTATCTCGTCACAGGCCGGAAGGAGTTCGTCCAACTGTCCCACACCATCTAAATTTTCGATTTTCGCAAACAACCTGATCTGCCTGCCGCCATTAGCGTCCAACGCCTGCCGCACCGCCAGCAGGTCCGCCCGGTCCCGCACAAAGGGCTGCATCACGCCGGTGACACCGTATTCCGCCGCACAACGGATGTTTTCCATGTCAGCCTCTGTCAAAGCCGGTGGGCGCAGGCCCCGCACGCCCGGCAGCGCAATGCTTTTGCGCCCCCGCAGCGTACCGCCCCGCTCCACCCGGGCGCACACGGAGGCTCCACGGTTCTCCGTTACAGTCAGCAGCAGCTTTCCGTCATCCAACAGCACGGTCTGTCCCGGCTCCAGATACGGAAGAAGCAGTGCCGGCACGGGAATGCCGCCCTGTCCCAGCATAATTGGGCTCCCCTCTGTCAGCTCCACCGGCATTTCCATGGACCCTACCCGCAGCTCCGGCCCTTGCAAATCCACTAACAGCTTTGCCGCCACGCCGACACGCCCCGCTGCCTCGTGAAAGGCCGCCAACTGCGCCGAGGCACCCTTCAGCGTCACATGGGACAGGTTCAGGCGCATACCGGTCATACCAGCCTCAAACATTTCCGCAAGGCAATCGACCGAGGCACAGGCCGGGCCCAGTGTTCCGTAATACTCCATAGCAGGCATTTCCCTTCTCCGGCCCCTGGCCGGTCCTTTTTATTTATAATTGAATCCCATTATACCGAACCGCCGCGCTTTTGCAAGAAGATCCGCGAAGCGGCCTCTAATTTGACATGGATTTTACATAGGTTGTCTTTTTCATTTTACATGGCACCGCTACACTGATAAGCGTACCGAGGAGTGAATCCCGAATATCTGAAAAGAGGAAGAACAACATGAAAAAGACACTTGCATTGCTTTTAACACTGGCCCTGAGCATGGCCGCTCTCACCGGCTGCGGCTCCAAGACGGACGCCCCTGCCGCTGACAGCACTGACTCCACCACCGGAACCGAGACGCCTGCCGCCCTGTCCGGCAGCGTGTCCACTAACGGCTCCACTTCCATGGAGAAGGTCATCGGCATTCTCAGTGAGCAGTTCATGGCGGACAACAGCGGCGTTTCCGTCACCTATGACCCCACCGGCTCCGGCGCGGGCATTGAGGCCGCCTCTAATGGCTCCGCCGACATCGGCCTTTCCTCCCGTGCCCTGAAGGACGAGGAGACCGCCGGCGGCCTGACCGGCACCACCGTGGCGCTGGACGGTATCGCTGTCATCGTCAACGCGGGCAGCAAGGTGGAGGACCTGAGCGTGGAACAGATCGCCCAGATCTTCACCGGTGAGATCACCGACTGGAGCGAGGTGGGCGGCGAGGCCGGCACCATCTCCTGCATCGGCCGCGAGGCTGGCAGCGGCACCCGGGACGGTTTTGAGTCCATCACCAACACCAAGGACGCCTGCAAGCTGGATCAGGAGCTGACCTCCACCGGCGGCGTCATTGAAGCGGTGGCTGGCAATCCCAACGCCATCGGCTATGCCTCCCTCTCCGCTGTGGAGGGCAAGGATGCCATCAAGGCTCTGACTGTGGGCGGCGTGGCCTGCACTGAGGAAACTGTTCTGGACGGAAGCTATGCCATTCAGCGTCCCTTCGTGCTGGTGACCCGCACCGGCGAGGCCCTGTCTCCTGCCGCTCAGGCGTTCTTCGACTTCGCTACGTCCTCCGCTGCCAATGACCTCATCAAGTCCGCCGGTGCGGTTCCCGTAGCAGCTGCTCAATAAATTGAACAGCTGCAAAGGATTTCAGCCTTTGGCTGAAATCCGGGTGATTAAAAAAATGCAGGAAACCCCTCTTGGGTTTCCCGCACACACCCTTCCTTACCGCAGCTTGACAACTCTCCGCCTCCATCCACCGCTGTGGGTGGAGGCTGTTCCCATGAAAACGAAGAAAGGAGCCTTGTATGGACTCTGACGCAATTCTGACCGCTGTAAACGCAGCGGAGAGCATGGTAAATGCCCCCCATGAGCCGGAGCGGAGCAGCTACCGCGCCCGAAAGGCCATGGAGGAAGTGATTCACCTGATTTTCCTGCTCTGCGGCATTGTGGCGGTGGCCTTTGTGCTGCTCATCAGCCTGTATCTGATTCTCTCCGGTCTACCTGCCATCCGGGAGATCGGCCTGTTCAAATTTCTGTTGGGCCGGGTCTGGGACCCCACGAATACCACCACCGGCGCACAGTTCGGCATTCTGGCCTTTATCCTCACCTCTGTGTACGGCACTGCCGGGGCGATCGTGGTGGGCGTACCGGTGGGGCTGATGACCGCCATGTTCTTGGCTAAGGCCGCGCCGCCGCGGCTGGCAGCCGTGATTCGCACTGCCGTGCAGCTTTTGGCAGGAATCCCTTCTGTAGTGTACGGCCTTGTGGGCATGATCGTGCTGGTGCCCGCCATTCAGAAGGCGTTCAGCCTCGGTTCCGGCGCCTGTCTGCTGGCGGCCATCATCGTGCTGGCCATCATGATTCTGCCCTCTATCATCAACGTGTCGGAAACGGCGCTGCGGGCCGTTCCCCGTGAGTATGAGGAGGCCAGTCTGGCGCTGGGTGCCACGGAAACGGAAACATGGTTCCGCGTCAGTCTTCACGCCGCCCGCAGCGGTGTGGCTACCGCGGTGGTGCTGGGCGTGGGCCGGGCCATCGGCGAGGCCATGGCCATCATCATGGTGGCAGGTAACGTGTCCAATATGCCGGGTCTCTTTACACCGGTGCGCTTTCTCACCACCGGCATCGTTTCCGGCATGGCCTACGCCCGGGTGGGGAGTCTTTATCATCAGGCGCTTTACTCCATCGCGCTGGTGCTGTTTCTATTTATCATGCTCATCAATGTATTTTTAAATGTGTGCGTCAAGCGCAGAAAGGAGGGCTGACATGGACCAGCATCTTTCTCCCCGCCGCAGGGCCTATGATCTGGGGCTGCGCCTGTGCATGATTTTCTGCGCCGGTGTGACCTGCGCCCTGCTGATCTTTCTCATCGGCTATATCTTCTGCCGGGGCCTTCCCAATCTGACATGGGACCTGCTCTCCGGCCAGACCAGCTATATTCAAAATACCATCGGCATCCTGCCGAATATCCTGAACACGCTCTATATTATTTTCGTGGCCATGGTCATCGTTCTGCCGCTGGGCGTAGGTGCCGCCGTATACCTGACGGAATACGCGGAGAACCGGCGGCTGGTGAGTCTCATTGAGTTTGCCGCCGAGACCCTCACCGGCATCCCCTCCATTATTTTCGGACTGGTGGGAATGCTGCTGTTCGTACAGAAAATGAATTTGCAGGCGGGCATTCTGGCCGGCGGCTTGACGCTGGTGGTCATGATTCTGCCTACCATCCTCCGCACCACGCAGGAAAGCCTCAAGACCGTCCCCCAGTCCTACCGGGAGGGGGCGCTGGGGCTGGGCGCCGGAAAATGGCGCATGATCCGCACCGTGGTGCTCCCCAACGCCATTGACGGAATCGTCACCGGCTGCATTCTGGCCGTGGGCCGCATTGTGGGTGAGAGTGCCGCGCTGCTGTACACCGCAGGCTTTGGGCTGGTGCTCAGCAGCTTTGTCAAGGCGCTGCACACCTCCTCCGCCACGCTGACGGTGGCGCTGTACGTCTACGCCAACGAGCGGGGCGAAACGGCGGTGGCCTTTTCCATCGCCTCCATCCTGATGCTGCTGACCCTGCTCATCAACCTTTCCGCCGCCCTGCTGGGCCGGAAGCTGAAAAAGAATTGAGGATACCTATGGAACCTATATTGGATGCAAAAAATCTGAACCTCTGGTACGGCCAGACCCACGCCCTCCGGGACGTGTCCATCGCAATTCCACCCCACGAGATCACTGCCTTCATCGGTCCCTCCGGCTGCGGAAAATCCACGTTTCTGCGGACGCTGAACCGCATGAATGACCTCATCCCTTCCGTGCGAATCACCGGCGAGGTGGACTTTCACGGACAGAATATCTATGACGGCGCCGTGGACCCCACATGGCTCCGCAAGCGCATCGGCATGGTCTTTCAAAAGGCCAATCCCTTCCCCATGAGCATTTATGACAACGTGGCCTACGGCCCCCGGACCCACGGCATCCGCAGCCGCGCCAAGCTGGATGAGCTGGTGGAGCGCTCTCTGCGCTCCGCCGCTATCTGGGACGAGGTAAAGGACCGGCTGAAGAAAAGCGCGCTGGGCCTCTCCGGTGGCCAGCAGCAGCGGCTGTGCATCGCCCGGGCGCTGGCCGTGGAGCCGGAGATTTTGCTCATGGACGAATCCACCAGCGCGCTGGACCCCATCTCCACCTCCAAAATTGAGGACCTGGCCGTGGAGCTGAAAAAGGACTACACCGTGGTCATGGTGACCCACAATATGCAGCAGGCCGCCCGCGTTTCCGACAACACCGCGTTTTTCCTGCTGGGCGAGCTGGTGGAATTCGGAAAGACCGAGCGCCTGTTCTCCACTCCCTCCGACAAGCGGACGGAGGACTACATCACCGGGAGGTTCGGATAACATGAGAAACCGTTTTGACGAACAGTTGGCCCAGCTCAACCACGAGATGATCGAAATGGGCGCGCTGTGCGAGGAGGTCATCGCGCTGGCCTCCAAGGCCCTGACAGAGAGCGACCGGACGCTGGCGAAAAAGGTCGCGCCGGTGGACAGTGAGATCGACCGCAAGGAGCGGGACATTGAGAGCCTTTGTCTGCGGCTGCTGCTCCAGCAGCAGCCCGTGGCCCGGGACCTGCGGCAGATCTCCGCCGCTTTGAAAATGATCACCGACATGGAGCGAATCGGCGATCAGGCAGAGGACATTGCCGAGATCATCGCCTTTTTGGAGGACCGGCAGGCGGAAAATGACGCCGTTTTCCGTGAAATGGCCCGGGCCGTGATTCAAATGGTGACGGAAAGTGTAGACGCCTATGTAAAATGTGATATAATCTTAGCGAAAAAGGTCATTGCCGATGACGATTACGTGGATGACTGCTTCGCCCGCATCAAGCAGAGCCTCATCAGCCGCATTGCCGCCGCGCCTACAGAGGGCGAATACGCCCTTGACCTGCTGATGATTGCCAAATACTATGAGCGAATCGGAGACCACGCCACCAACATTGCCGAGTGGGTCATCTACTCCGTCACCGGCGTGCACAAGGACGAAATCACTCTGACATAAGGAGAAGCGTATGATCTGGTGCGTAGAGGACGATGCCGGGATTCGGGAGATCGAGCTGTATGCCCTGAACTCCACCGGCTTGGGTGCCCGGGGCTTTGAGGACGGAGCCGCCTTCTGGGAGGCTTTGCAGACCGAGACCCCGGAGCTGGTGCTGCTGGACGTCATGCTGCCGGGGGAGGACGGTGTTTCCCTGCTGCGGCGGATGAAGGCCTCCCCCAATTTCCGGGATATTCCCGTCGTCATGGCCACGGCCAAGGGCGCGGAGTATGACAAGATTCAAAGCCTTGACCTCGGGGCGGACGACTATCTGGTAAAGCCCTTCGGCGTGATGGAGATGGTCTCCCGGGTCAAAGCGGTGCTGCGGCGCTGCAGGCCGCAGGAGACCGGGCACGTTCTCTCCGCCGGTGGCATTTCCCTTGACCCGGAACGCCGCACCGTTACAGTGGAGGGGCAGCGGGTGCAGCTCACCTATAAGGAATTTGAGCTGCTGCGGCTGTTCCTCTCCCGCCCCGGCATGGCCTTCACCCGGGAGCAGCTCTACACGCAGGTTTGGGACATGACCTACATGGACGACAGCCGCACGCTGGATATGCACATCCGTACGCTCCGCCAAAAGCTGGGTAACTGCGGGCGGCTCATTGAAACGGTGCGGAATGTGGGTTACCGGCTGGAGGCGGCCCCATGACCGGAAAAATCTTCCGCTCCGCGCTGGGCGCGTCCTTGACGGTGCTGCTGGCGGCGCTGCTGGTGTTCTCCGGCTGCCTGTATGGGTATTTCGGCTCCGTGTGGGAGCAGCAGCTCCGGGAGGAGCTGCGCCTCGCGGCTTCTGCGGTGGAGACAGAGGGCGATGATTACCTTTCCTCCCTGCCCACCGGCACGGCCTGCCGCTTTACATGGGTAGCGCCGGACGGAACCGTGCTCCGCGACACGCAGGCAGACGCCGCCTCCATGGAAAACCACGCCCAGCGGGAGGAGATCCGGCAGGCCCTGACGACCGGCAGCGGCAGCAGTGTCCGCTATTCCGACACGCTGACGGAAAAGACCGTTTATGAGGCCGTGCGCCTGTCCGACGGGTCTGTACTGCGAATTGCAGGCGGCCAGAAAACCGTGGGAATGCTGGTGCTGGGGCTGCTCCACGCGGTTATCGCCGTAGCGCTGCTGGCGGCAGGGCTGTCCGCCCTGCTGGCAAGCCGCGCCGCAAAGCGGGTAGTGGCTCCTCTGAACCAACTCGATTTGGAGCACCCGCTGAAAAATGACGCCTACGATGAGCTCTCCCCCCTTCTCAGCCGCATTCACGCCCAGCAGCAGACGCTGCATCGACAGGCCCGGGATTTGGAACGGCGGCAAGACGAATTTGAGCAGATCACCGACAGTATGCGGGAGGGGCTGCTGCTTTTGGGGCAGGACCACCGCATTCTCAGCATCAACCCTGCCGCGCAGACGCTGTTCGGTACGGACCGGAGCTGTATCGGCCGGGATTTTCTGACGGTGGACCGCCGCAGTGACATCAGCGCCGCCGTGGATGCCGCCTTGACACAGGGACACGCCCAGCTCCGGCAGCAGCGGCAGGGCCGGGAATACCAGATCGACCTGAGCCGAATCGACTCCGGCGGCGAGGTCTTCGGCGCTGTGCTGCTGGCCTTTGACGTCACAGAACAGGCAGAGGCGGAGCGGATGCGCCGGGAGTTTACCGCCAACGTCTCCCACGAGCTGAAAACGCCGCTGCAATCCATTATCGGCAGCGTGGAGCTGCTGGAAAAAGATTTGGTGCAGCCGGAAGACCGTCCCCGCTTCTTAGGGCGCATCCATCAGGAGGCCCAGCGGCTGGTGTCCCTCATCAACGATATTCTGGGGCTTTCTCAGTTGGACGAGGGCGCGGCCATGCCGAGAGAATCGGTGTCGCTGCTCTCGCTGGCGCAGGAGGCTGCCGCCTCCCTGTCCGCCGCGGCGCAGGCGCAGAACGTCACGCTGACCGTCAACGGCACGGCGGGAACCCTTACCGGTGTGCGGCGGCTTTTGAGCGAGACCGTCCGCAACCTCTGCGAAAACGCTGTGAAGTACAATGTCCCCGGCGGCAGCATCACCGTTACAGTAGCAGAAACACCCCGAGCTGTGACGCTGACTGTGGCGGACACCGGCATCGGCATCCCCCCGGCAGATCAAAGCCGGGTCTTTGAGCGGTTCTACCGGGTGGACAAGAGCCATTCCCGGGCCATCGGCGGCACGGGGCTGGGGCTTTCCATCGTCAAGCACGCCGTTGCCTACCATCACGGCACCGTCCAACTGGACAGCACACCGGGACAGGGCACGGTCATTACCGTGACGCTCCCCAAGGACGCCGCCTGACCTGCCGCATTTTCTGTTTTCTCACCTTCCCCGGCAGCCATTCCGCTGCCGGGGATTTTCTGCGTCCTTCTTCAGCAAAGGTGTACAATAAAAGCGCGCTGTTTTTGTCGGACTCACGCGAGTTTTGTCCGAGTAAGCGCCTTTTGCACGCCGCTTTCCTCACCCTCCTACGTCAATGCAAAATTTGACATCATCTGTCCTTGTTTTTTCTTGACAGATGGACATTATAATGTCATAATATTTTTTGAAAAATGACATCATAATGTCAACTCCGCCCATATCCTGTCGAACCGGCTTGGGCGGACCGTGCAAAGGAGGGAACCATGGAGGACAAGAAGGTAAAGCTGCTGGTATACGCCACAGAGTCGGAGCGCACCCGCATCAAGCTGGCCGCTACCCGGCTGGGCATGAGCATGACCCAGTTCATGCTGGACAGCATCATGGAGCAGGTCTCCAGCGTGGAGGACCTTGAAAAGAAAGGTGAGGCGCTATGAAAACCATCGCCATCATGAACCAGAAGGGCGGCACCGGAAAGACCACCTCCGCCATCAATCTGGCCGGTGAGCTGGTACGCCGGGGGAAAAAGGTCCTCATTGTGGACACGGACACCCAGGGCAACGCCACCAGCAATTTGGAGCTGACCGAGGTTCCCAAGATCACGCTGTCGGACATCATCGTGGATAAGGACCACCGAATCCCGGACGCCATCTGCCATACCTCCATCGAGGGGCTGGACCTCATCCGGGGCGGCTCCCTGCTGGCGCCGGCCCTTGCCGCCATGCAGGAGATGCCCTTTGGCCGGGACATGACCCTCAAGCGGCTGGTGCCGCAGATTCCCAAGGACTATGACTTCGTTTTCTTCGACTGCTCCCCCTCGCTGGAGAGCCTGTTCAACATCAATGTGCTGGTCGCCGTGCAGTACATCCTCATTCCTATCAAGGTGGACAAGAACTCCATCGAGGGCTACAACGTCATGCTGGAAACCGTGCAGAACGTCCGAGAGCTGGTGAATCCCGACATCCGCGTGCTGGGTATTTTCATGACCGCCGTGGAGACCGGCGCCTCGCTGGACCGGGAAATGATCGCGAATTTCCCGCAAATGCTGCCGGAGCTGGCGTTCCACAGCTACATTCGCAAAAATATCGACGTAAAAAAGGCCCCGCTGGCGCTGAAGCCCCTGTGCTTCTACTCCCCCCGCTGCACCGCCACGGAGGACTACGCCGCGCTCTGCGGCGAAATGCTGGAACGAATGGAGGGCTGAGGACATGGCATCGAAAAAATCCCCGTCCATTTTCGGGACGCTGCAAAAGACTGCGGACAACGCCGCCGCAGTGAACGGTGAGTTTGTCCGGCAGCTCCGGGTGGACGCGCTGGAGGAAAATCCCATGAACCGCTTCTCCATGGCGGAGGACGCACAGTTTCAGGCCACCATGGACAGCGTGGAAAAGGACGGATTTTTAGAAGATATCATCGTGACCCCCGCTGAGGCCGAGGGGAAATACCGCATCATCAGCGGACACCGCCGGGTCCGGGCTGCCAAAAAGCTGGGAAAGGTCACTGTCCCCTGCAAGGTGCGGCACTACCATGACCGGCTGGAGGAGCTGCGGGCCCTGATGGGCACGAACCTGCACCGCCGGAACGTCTCCCCCTTTGACATGGCCCGGCAGCTTGAAACGCTGCGTGAGGTGCTGCGGGAGGAGGACCGCCTGCCGGAAAACGTAAAGGAGCAGGCGGAGATGATGGCGTCACAGACGGAGCTCTCCCGCGCCACGGTGGAGCGGTATCTTGACCTTCTGAATTTGGATGACACCCTCACCGGCTGGGCCGAGGGCGGAAAAATGACCATGACGGACGCCTATGAGCTGGCCCGCCGGAGCAACGCCCACCTCTACCCCATTGTGGAGGACTTCGTGGATAAGGCCGGGGACAAGAGCGACTTCCCCGCCCTCGTCCACCGGGCCATTGCCTACGCCAAGGCCGCCGAGCTGCCCGTGACGCCGCCTAAGCCCGTCGCCGCCAACGCGCTGCGGACGGTGGACTCCTTCGGCCGCTCCATCCGGCGCTCCACCGCCCAGCTCCAAAGTCTGAAGCTGGACGCGGAGGACCGGGTCACCGCCCGGAAAAAGCTGGACACCTGCCTTGCAAATTTAGAGGAGCTGCGCCGGACCGTAGAGGCCCTGAAGGCGTCCCTGGACTGAAGCTGAATACCCGGCCGCGCTGTCGGCCGGAAACAGGAGGATGTGCTATGTTTGATGTAAAAAAGGAAGCTGCGGCCCTTTCCGCCGAGCTGGAAACCATTTACAAGGACCTGCACCGCCACCCGGAGATCGGCTATGACGAGCACCGGACCTCCGGCATCATCGCCGATTACCTCCGCGCCTGCGGCATGGAGGTGCAGACCGGCATCGCCATCACCGGCGTGGTGGGAACACTGGATTCCGGCCGCCCCGGCAAAACGCTGCTGATTCGGGCGGATATGGACTGCCTGCAGGTGGAGGAAATGACCGCCTGCGACTACCGCTCCGAAAATCCCGGAAAAATGCACGCCTGCGGCCATGATGCCCATGTGACCATGCTGCTGGGCGCCGCCAAGCTCCTCTCCGCCCATAGAGACGCCTTCCGGGGCAAAATCAAATTCCTCTTTGAGCCCTCGGAGGAAAGCATTCCCGCTTCTATGAAAGAAACCGTCCGCGCCGCCGGATACGATGGCGAGGGCGGCGCAGGCTTTATGATTCAGCAGGGCGTTTTGGAGGGCGTGGACATGGCGCTGGCCCTTCATGTACAGCCCGCCGTCCCTGCCGGAAAGATCCAGATCGCCCGGCATGAGGCCACCGCCTCCAGCGATGTGTATGACATCATGCTCACCGGTAAGGGCGGCCACGGCGCCATGCCGGAAAACGCCGTAGACCCGGTGCCCGCCATGGCGGAGCTTATCACCGCCATCCACATGCTCCCCACCCGGGAGGTCAGCTCCATGGAAAACTGCGTCATCTCCATCGGGCAGGTGGAGCTCCCCGGCTCCGTGTGGAACGTGGTGCCGGAGCGCGCCCACATTGTCGGCGGCTTCCGCACGTTCAACAACGATGTCCGGGCCCTGCTGCGCCAGCGCATCCCGGAGCTGGCCGAGGGCATTGCCAAGGCCAACCGCTGCACGGCGGTGTGTACCCAGACCCTCGGCTATGACGCCACCATCAACGATGAGGCCATGGCGCTGGAGGTGAGCCGCACGCTGGAGAACATTGTCGGCGAGGGGAATGTGATTCTCACCAACAAGCCCTTTATGGGCTCCGAGGACTTCGGCTGCTTCACCCAGCACGAGCCGGGCGTGCTGTTCTGGCTGGGCATCGGCACGGGTGAGGACGATAAGCCCCTGCACAATCCGTATTTCAAAATGGATCTGAACGCCCTGCCTGTGGGCACGGCCTGCCATGTCCAGAACGCGCTGCATTTCCTGAAGTAAACACCCCAAATCAAATAAAACTTTAAGGAGAGCTTTTTGAAACAGTTATCTTTATCACTGGATCGTGTGGCCTGACCGGGAGGTCCGGCAAATTCAACACACGCCGCTCCTCCCGAAGCTCGGAGCATACCGATTCAGGAGGAATATCATGAACCGTGAAAACAAACGGAAGGCCTTTGAAAAGGGCTATTATAAGACCCATCCCTGCACCGATCCATTTACCTGCAAGGTCTGCGGACGCCTCTGCGCGCCGGAGAGCGCCGGGAGCCAGCACCGTAACCACTGCCCCAACTGCCTTTCCAGCCTCCATGTGGACATAGAGCCGGGAGACCGGGCCGCCGACTGCGGCGGCATCATGGAGCCGGTGGCAGTCTGGGTGCGGAACAATGGCGAGTGGGCCATTATCCACCGCTGCAGGCGCTGCGGAGCTTTCAGCTCCAACCGCGTAGCGGCAGATGACAACCCCATGAAGCTCATGAGCATCGCCCTGCGGCCCCTGTGCCGTCCGCCCTTCCCGCTGGAGCGCATTGAGGAACTCACCGCCCTCATGGGCGGGGAGGGCAGTATGCGGTAAGCATCGTTTCTTGTAAAATCACTTTGAGCGGAGCTGCTTTCAGCGGCTCCGCTCTGCTTTTTCTTTCTTTTATCCGCAGTCCTCTGCCCCGTTTTGCCGCTCTTGCCGGTGTAAACAGGTGATTCCTCCGAAAAATCGCATATTTTATGAACAAACAATACTTCTTTTGTGAACATTAGCACTCTCCTATTGACAGTGCTAAAAATGGTGCTATGATAAAGGCGAACTTGAGAGGGGGAGCAAAAAGGTCCCCCGGAGAGCTCCAAAACCGTTTGTTCATGTAGGCAACAGAAGGCTGCGGACGATGAAGTGATTTCCATTGCCGCAGAAATAAAAGAATGGAGGAATGACTTATGCTGCCCAGCATTTTTGGTGAAAATATGTTTGATGATTTCTTCTCTGATCCCTTTGGCATGATGGTGCCCCAGACCCGGGATGCCCTTTACGGTAAGCACGCCAAGAACCTGATGAAGACCGATATCCGGGAGACCGATACCAGCTACGAGCTGGACATCGACCTGCCGGGCTTCAAGAAGGACGAGGTCAGCATCGACCTGAAGGACGGTTATCTGACCATCAGCGCCGCCAAGGGGCTGGACAAGGACGCCGAGGACAAGAAGGGCAAGTACATCCGTCAGGAGCGCTATGCCGGTGCCTGCAGCCGGAGCTTCTACGTGGGCTGGGATGTGGAGCCTGACGAGATCAGCGCCAAGTTTGAAAGCGGCATCCTTCAGATCTCCGTTCCCAAGGAAACCCGGAAGCCCGAGGTCAAGAGCACCTCGGTGAGCATCCAGTAAATGCCAAGCCCTGCCCCGGCATAAGCCGGAGCGGGGCTTTTTCATGGGACACAAAAGGGCAGTGCGTACCAATGGTACGCACCGCCCTTGAGACTGTCGATAAAGTAGTAAATTCTCCGCGACGGTAAGGAAGGGTGTGCGC
>UQMC01000054.1 GCA_900542115.1 uncultured Oscillibacter sp.
CGGCGACGAGGGCCTTGATCTTGGGCTCGTTCTCGTTGCCCTCCTTGCAGACCAGCACGTTCACATAGGGAGAGTCAGAGGACTCCAGAGCCAGCGCATCGGTGACAGGATTCAGACCGGCCCCCAGCGCATAGTTGGAGTTGATAACGGCAATGTCGGCGTCGGAGAGAGTGGTAGGCAGGTTGGCGGCCTCCACCTCAATGAAGGTCAGGTTCTTGGGGTTCTCGGTGATGTCCTTGGGGGTAGAGGAGAGGTTGGAGTCATCGGCCAGCTTGATAAGGCCCTGTGCCTCCAGCAGCAGAAGGGCACGGCCCTCGTTGGTGGCATCGTTGGGGATGGCTACGGAAGCACCGTCGGCCAGCTCGTCCAGCGTGGCGGTCTTGCCGGCGTAAATACCCATGGGCTCAATGTGAACGCCGGTGACGCTCACCAGATGGGTGCCGCGCTGGGCGTTGAAGTCATCCAGATAGGGGATGTGCTGGAAGTAGTTGGCGTCCTCCTCACCGTCCTCCACAGCGGTGTTGGGGATCACATAGTCGCTGTACTCATGGACCTGCAGGTCAATACCCTGCTCTGCCAGAATGGGAACGCACTCTTTCAGAATTTCGGCGTGGGGCGTGGGAGAGGCGGCTACGTTCAGCGTCACGGTCTCCTGATTTTCGGCGGGCTGCTCCGTCTGGGCGTCGCTGTTGGCGGCGTCATTGGACTTGCTGCCGCAGGCGGTCAGGGACAGGGCGAGGGACAGGGCCAGCAGAGTGGCAAAAATCTTGTTTTTCATGGTTCTTTTCCTCCAATATAATATTTGATTTCATTTATTTTTCAAACGCTTGCCGGGACACGCCTCTTGTGCACGGAGGGGGTGTCCGATCCTACGGGACAGGCGATGAAAGCGGATTTTGAAAAGCGGTTATTTTGTGTGGGTAAAATGCGCGAGGAACTGAAGCGGAGTAAAATCGGCGCTTTGATCCGTGCGCTGGCGCTTGTCGATTTTTTTCGTCAGCCAACTGAAAAAGGATTGGACGATTTGGACCAGCACGATAAGGATGACCACCGTGACCCACATGACGGAGGTGATGCCCCGCTGATGGCCGTAGCGGATGGCGATGTCACCCAGTCCGCCGCCGCCCACGGAGCCGGCCATGGCGGTATAGGCCAGAATGGTGACAATGGAAATGGCACCACCCAGCACAAGGGAGGGCTTGGCTTCCGGCAGATAGACCTTCCAGATGATCTGGAACGTGGAGGCACCCATGGACTGCGCGGCCTCCACCACGCCGGATTCCACCTCCGCCAAGGAGGTTTCCACCATGCGGGCGATAAAGGGAGCGGCAGAAACAATCAGGGGAACGATGGCGCCCTTCACGCCGATCTTCGTGCCGACGATGAGCTTGGTAAAGGGCATGATGGCCACCATCAGAATGATAAAGGGAAGCGAGCGGCCCACATTGACGATCCAGCCGAGAATTTGGTTGACAGCCCGATTGGGCCGGATGCCGTTGGGCTGGGTGATGGTGAGAATCACGCCCAGCGGCAGGCCGATGAGATACGCAAAGATGGTGGAAATGCCGGTCATGACCAGCGTATCCCATGTGCCTTTCAAAAGATCGCTGCCGTATTTAGCCCAGAACACGGTAATGGTATCAAGCATGGTATTCCACCTCCTCAGCGGTGATGTTTGGTTGGGAACGAATATAGCTCAGGGCCTTGGCGGCCTCGTTGGGGTCATCCGGCAGCAGCAGAAGCATGGTTCCGAAGGCCTTTCCGTCGATGGTGCGTGTGTCGGCACCTAAAATCGTGACCTTCACGCCGCAGTCAATAGCAAGGGAGGCGATGAGGGGGTCATAAACTGTGCCGCCGTTGAAGGAAACACGGACCGCCCGGGTGCCGGTGGGGTACTGCTTGACGCTGACGCCGCCGGGATACACCAGCCGCCGGGCCGCGTCCGTGGAGGGATGAGCGAAGATGTCCTCCACCCTGCCCTCCTCGGCCACCGCGCCGCCATCCAAAATAGCAACACGAGTGCAGATTTCCTCAATGACACTCATCTGGTGGGTGATGATGACCACCGTGACGCCCAGCTTTTGATTGAGCTCCTTCAAAAGAGAGAGGATGGAATTGGTGGTGGTGGGGTCCAGCGCGGAAGTGGCCTCATCGCACAGGAGAACCTTCGGGTCCGTAGCCAGCGCCCGGGCGATGGCCACCCGCTGCTTCTGACCGCCGGAGAGCTGGGCGGGATAGGCATTGGCCTTTTCCTTCAGCCCTACCAGCTCCAGCAGCTCCTGCGCCTTTTTCTCGGCCTGCGCTCGGGGCACACCGGAGAGCTCCATGGGAAAGCACACATTTTTGAGGCACGTTCTCTGCATCAGCAGATTGAAGCTCTGAAAGATCATGCTGATTTTCTTTCTGGCTTGCCGCAGCTCCCGCTCGGAAAGGCTTGTCAATTCCTGACCGTCCACAGTGACGGTGCCGCTGGTAGGCCGCTCCAAGAGATTGATGCAGCGGACCAGCGTAGACTTTCCGGCACCGGAGAAGCCGATAATGCCGAAAATCTCGCCATCTTCGATTTCAAGAGACACATCCCGGACAGCGTGTACGCCGCTGTCGGGACCGCCGAAGGTCTTGCTGATATGCTCCAGTTTGATCATCGTATCCTTCTTTCCGTTTTCCGGGCAAACTAAAAGGGGCGGAAAGCGTTGCCGCTTTCCGCCCCGAAACAGCTTCTTGGCTGCTTACATTTTGGGAGGCTTATTCGCGGAAACGCACAAAGACATGGGCATGGTCATCATTCCCATGTCCATCATGCACATCTCCATACCAAAGCGAATAGCGATCATGTCAGTGCGTCTCCTTCCTGTCCCCGGTGTCCCGGTTCGTTTCGTTGTGCACAGGGTAGCACTGAAAACCTATCATGTCAATAGATTGATTTATTTTTGGAAAATGCACCGAAATTTTGCGCGGCAACAAATGTTTATTTTGTCAAAATGGAGCGGGAAAACAGAAAAATGCCCCGAAAGGTCTGCCTTTCGGGGCGGTGACAATGCGATACGGAATGGAAAACCGATGCTAAACGATGTCGTACAGACTGTCGGCAAGCAGCCATATCTGAGAAAACGGGCGCATGAGATTCCAGATACCGCTGCCGAGAAAGCCGTATTCGGCAATAAGGCGGAGCTTGGCGGAAAGGCTGCGGGCGTCCTCAAACCAGACCTCGTGGATGATACCGTCCTCGGCGGTATAGTGAAAATAGGGCGACTGGGCCGTTTGGTCATATTGAATGGCAATGCGGTATTGCAGGGCAAGATCAATGGCCTGCTGGTTGGAAATGGATTTGGCCCGGGTCTGCCCCTGCACAAAGGGCAGTGGCCAGTCATAGCCGTAGTTTGGGACGCCCAGCAGGAGCTTTTCCGCCGGGAGCTCCGTCACGGCATAGTCCAGCACGGCCCGGACGTTGGGCAGCGGCGCTACCGCCATGGGCGGCCCCGCCGTATAGCCCCATTCATACGTCATCAGCAAAGCGGCGTCTACGGCGGCGCCGAGGGCGGCATAGTCATGGCCCTCATAGAGAAGTCCCCGCTGGTCGGCGGAGGTTTTTGGGGCCAGCGCCACCCACAAAAAGCGGCCTATGGGCCGCAAAATGCGCCGCAGACGCTCCAAAAACGCGGCGTAGGCCCCGGAGAGATAGCCGGGCAGATACTCAAAGTCCACATCCACCCCGGCAAAACCTTTGACGCGGACCGTATCCGCGATTTTGGTCAGCAGTGCTGCCTGCATGGCCCCATCGGTTAAGACCGTTTCCGCCCGTTCTGTGCTGAATTGGCCGTTTTCCGTCAGGGTAGAGAGGTGCAGCACCGGGGCTGTGCCGTGCAGACGGGCGGCGGCAATCATCTCCTCATCCGATAGAGGAAGCAAGGCACCCTCTGATGTGATGCCATAGGTAAAGGGAGCTAAGTCGGTCAGATAGGGGAGCTGTTCCGCCAGCAGCGCTGGAGAAATATTAGGGTAGGCGTAGCCGTTGAAAACGGCGGGACCCAGCTTTTCCTCAAAATAAGAGATGACCAAGACCTGTCCCGGCCAAACAGTCTCTTTGCCGCCAAGCGGCCAGTTGTTCCGCCAGAGCTGCCGGATGGAAATGCCGTAATCCCGGGCAATGGAGGAAAGGGTCTCCCCTGCCCGAACGGCATGGACCTGCCGGGAAAAGCGGACTACCAGCGTCTGCCCCACTGCCAACTGCCCGCCGGAAACGGTGTTGTCTGCCGCCAGCCGGGCGGGGTCCACACTGTAATGCTCCGCAATGGCGGCAAGGGTCTCTCCGGTTCGTACCACATGAATCGTCATAGCTGCTCCCTTCTGCCGCTTGTGCCGCAAACGGCGGGGCGATGCCCCTTTTAGGAGACCCTATGACGGTTTCACCCCAGTTATGCCCTTGGCGGCAAAATCGCCGTGTTCTATTGAAAAAGCATTAAAATCACACCGTAGATCACCGAAGCCAGTGTGCCGAACGTGATGACAGGTCCGGCCACAGTGAACATTTTGGCCGCCATGCCGGTGACAAACCCCTCACTTTTAAAGTCGATGGCCGGGGAAACCACGGCGTTGGCAAAGCCGGTGATAGGCACCAGCGTTCCGGCACCGCCGAAGCGGGCCAGCTTGTTGTAAAGATTCAAGCCTGTCAGCAGGGCGGAGAGAAACACCAGCGTACAGGAGGTGGCGGTCCCGGCGTCCTCTTTGGAAAGCCCCGCGGCGGCCCAGCCGTTTTGAATGGCCTGCCCCAGCACACAGATAGCGCCGCCGATGACAAAGGATAAACATACATCCTTCAAAAGCGGGGATTTTTTCATCCGCTGCTGTACATAGCTTTGATATTCCTGGGGCGTCATGTCCATAGCGCATTCACCTCACACATTTTTCACAGTATTTGCGCCAAATAGGGAAATGATACGGCGGTTCTTGCAATTTTGCCGGAAAAGCGGTAAACTGATGCCACTACGATGCAAAATGGGAGGGTGTTGCCATGAAAACCGTTCTGCCGCTGGGCCTGTATCTGCACATTCCCTTTTGCAAAGCGAAGTGCATTTACTGTGATTTCTATTCCCTGCCCCATGCGGAGGACCGTATGGATGCCTATACGGATGCGCTGTGCGCCCATTTGACAGAGGCGGCGCCCAACGCGGCCTCCCACACGGTCGATACGATTTATTTTGGCGGCGGCACGCCCAGCTATCTTGGGGAAAAGCGGCTGTGCAAAATTTTGAAAACGGTGCAAAAGCGCCATCATATTTCCCGAGATGCGGAAATCACCCTTGAGGCGAACCCGGACTCCGCCGGGGACTGGAAGGCTCTGCGCGCCCTGCGGCGCTGCGGCTTCAACCGCATATCCCTTGGGATGCAGTCCGCCTGCAATGAAGAGCTGTGCGCCATCGGCAGAGTGCATACCGTGGAGCAGGTACAGCAGGCGGTGGAGGCTGCCCGAAAGGCAAAAATCAAAAATGTGTCTCTCGACCTTATTTACGGCCTGCCCCACCAGACGGCGGAGCACTGGATGGAAAATCTGGCCGCCGCCGTGGCACTGGCCCCGGAACACCTGAGCTGCTATGGGCTGAAGGTGGAGGAGAGGACGCCCCTCTATGCCGTGCGGGACAGTGCTGGCCTCCCGGGAGACGAGGAGCAGGCGGATATGTACCTTCAGACGGTGGAGTTTTTGAAGCAGTACGGCTATGTCCAGTATGAGATCTCCAATTTCGCAAAGCCCGGCTTTGAATCCCGCCATAATCTGAAATACTGGCAGCTTCAGGAATACGCCGGCTTCGGCCCTGGCGCCCATAGCGATTTCGGCGGTGTGCGGTACGCTTACGAAAAGGATGTTGAGAGCTACATTGCCGCCGCCCACGGCGGCGTGTTCCGCTTTTCGGAAAACACCGCCATCCCGCCTCGGGACCGGGATGTGGAATGGCTCATGCTGGGGGCGCGGACGGTCTACGGTCTGGACCCCAAGGACTACGAGAACCGCTTCCGCCGCCGGTTCGACCCGATCTTCCTGCCGTTTCTGCAAAAGTGCGCGGCAGCGGGCTACGCCGTTATGGAGAAAGGCCGCTGGCACCTGACGCCACGGGGCTTTTTAGTCTCCAATCAAATCATCGGCGGACTGCTGGACGCGCAGGCGGAGGAAAAGCAGCGCCGCGCGGAGGCCGCCGCCCGGGGCGATTTTCGGGTAGATTCTTACCAGTAAGTGACAAGAAAGGATGATTCCCTTGTACGTCTATTCTCCGGGCCAGTGGGCTCTGCTGTTTTTCTTTTACTGCTTCTGCGGCTGGGTGTGGGAATCCTGCTACGTTTCCGCCAAGCAGCACCATTGGGTAAACCGCGGCTTTCTCCACGGCCCACTGCTTCCCATTTACGGCTCCGGCGCTATCATCATCCTGTTTGTAACGCTGCCGGTGGCGGATAACCTCTGGCTGGTGTATATATTGGGCCTGCTGGCCGCCACGGCGCTGGAATACGTGGTGGGCGCCATAATGGAGCGGCTCTTTAAGGTCCGCTACTGGGACTATACGAAGCAGCCCTTTAATCTCCACGGCTACATCTGCCTGACCAGCTCCATTGCGTGGGGCTTCTTCTCTATTTTGCTGGTGCGGTTTGTGCACCCGCCTATTGACCGGCTGCTCCACAAGCTGCCGGCGCTGCTGGTAAATCCGCTGGCGGGTATCATCACCGCTGCGTTCCTATACGATACCGTAACCTCCACCAGAGCGGCCATCGATCTGCGGGAGGTGCTGACAAAGCTCACGGAGGAGAACGCCGAGCTGCGGCGGCTGGCTGAAAAGGCCGAGGCCGCGCAGGCCCGCACAGCAGAGGAGCTGAAGGCATTCCGGGAAAAGACGTCCTTGGACAAATACCTGCTGCAAAGCTATCTTTCCGATGAGCTGGAGGCCCACCGCGCCGCAAAGCAGGCCCGCCGCAAGCGCCGCCGGGAGGCCATGGAGACCGCGTTCCGCCGCCGGGTGGAGGGCAAGCTGGATATTCTCTCTACTATCGCGCAGTCCTTGGAAAAGGCCCGCGCCGCGCTGGATGACGGTATTGACCCCGATGAGGAGGCGCTGGCCCGGCACCGGCAGGAGCTGGAGGACCTCATTGCCGCTGTTCACCGCAAGGAGGAACAGGTCCGCACCCGTTCTATCCGACGGTACGAGGCTGCGCTGCGTGTCCTCCGCGGCAATCCCACCGCAAAGGCCCGGGAGGAGCTGGGAGAGGCCTTCGAGTCCCTGCGTAAACTGCTGGAGCGCTGAGAGACCAAAAACACCGTTCTGCCTTATATGACAGAACGGTGTTTTTCTATGCGGAAATTATTTCTTTCGGTCCGGCAGGGCCAGCAGCGTGCCGCCGAGGACAATGGCGAAGTCCGCCAAATTCCAGACATAGCGCCATAGCCTGGGGAGCTTGGGAAAACGGACATAATCGTAGACCCGTCCATAGCGCACACGCTCCCACAGATTGCTGAGCCCGCCGCCCAGCGCCAGTCCCGCGCCAAGGGGGCTGCGGCGGCGGAACAGCCACACAAACGGCAAGATCAGGGTGGAGAGAAGCACCACCCATCCGCGCTTCAGCGGCAGGGAAAAGGCGGCACCCTCATTCCAGAGGGCGGTCAGACGGATTCGACCGTTTCCAAATTCCCGGTTCGTCCGCTCCGGGCGGTCCAGATACCGCCGCAGCCCTACACAGGCGGCAAAAATCGCCGCCGCAATGAACAAAGTCACTTTTTCCCCTCCTTTGCCTTTTCCAGCGCGGCCCGGAGGGCACCGGTGCGCGCCTCGCTTTGATTGTTGCGGAATACCGTGTCACCGATCTGTTTTTGCACCTCGGCCATTTCCTCATGAAAGGCGGAGGCCGACAGCCGCAGGGCACCGTGGCCCAGAATGATGACCTGCTCCGGCCCATCGGAGGTAGCCACCCGGACCCGGTGCTGCCGCCCGATCTCGTAGGTAGCCCGCTCAATGTAGGCGTCCGCCGTTTCGGCCTCGCGGGTATAAACGATGGTGATGTTGTGGTATTTTTCCACACTGCCGAGACCGCCCTTGACCTTGTAGGCGTCAAATACCAGAATGACCCGGCATTTTCGATAGCCCTGATAGTTGCACAGCAGCTCGCAGAGCTGCTTGCGGGCAGCGTCCAGATTTTCAGCGGCGATTTTTTTCAGCTCATCCCACGCGAAAATGATGTTGTAGCCATCCACCAGCAGATATTCCTCGCCGGAAAAGGCCCGCTTCAGCTCCCGCCGCTTTTCCTCCGAGGTGTCCGCTATGGGCCGTCGGGGGGCCTTGGGCGGAATAAATTCCCGCCGCTTCACCGTACCGTAGGTCCGCTCAAAAATGGCCTGCAATTCCCTGTCCTGTTCTATGGTGCCCGCATAGGCGCTGACGGTCCGCTGCTTTGGCCCCGAAGTCTCCGGCTCCGGTGCCGCGCCCTTGGGCTGCCAGCCGCTTTCCACCTGTGCGTGGTCGCAGACCTCGAACCATGGGACAATAACGCCCGCGCCGTGGGAGCAGAATACGGAGTCGGCGGGATTTTCCGTGTCCCGCTCCGGGTCATAGCCTATGGCGGCGATGACGCTGTCCGCCTCGGCGCAGGGGAAGTACCCCGCCGGGGTGCAGGACAGCCGCCCCCGGCCCCGGGTATAGACCGCTACCTCCCGGCCATAGTCCCGCAGACCCGCCACCGGTGCGCGGCCGGTGAGTACGGCGTCTTCCCCGATCGTTTCCGGCAGCTCGACCTCGCCGTTCATCCGCTGCAAATCCGTCATGGCGCGGCCCACCTGTTCGGCGGGAAGCTCCAGCCGGAAGCGGTACCACGGCTCCAGCAGCACGTTCTCCGCCTGCATAAGCCCCTGACGCACCGCCCGGTAGGTGGCCTGCCGGAAATCGCCGCCCTCGGTGTGCTTTTCATGGGCGCGACCGGTGAGCAGCGTGAGCTTGATATCCGTGACCGGCGCACCGGTGAGCACGCCGCAATGCTCTTTTTCCAACAGATGCGTTAAAATCAATCGCTGCCAGTTGAGATTCAGCTCGTCCGTAGGGCAGACAGAGGCGACGGTGACGCCGCTGCCCGGTTCCCCCGGCTCCAGCAGCAGATGCACCTCCGCGTAGTGCCGCAGCGGCTCAAAGTGGCCGATGCCCTCCACGGCGTTTGCAATGGTCTCCCGGTAGCAGACCGTTCCCGCGCCGAAGGAGACCTCCATCCCCAGCCGCTCCCGGATGAGCCGTTGCAAAATTTCCATCTGCACCTCACCCATGAGCTGAATATGAATGTCTCCGCCGCTCCAGACAAGGTGGAGCTGGGGGTCCTCCTCCTCTAACTGCCGCAGCTTTTGCAAGGCGGTATGGGGGTCCGTGCCGTCCGATAGTTCCACCCGGTAGGTCAGCACCGGCTGCAAAACGGCCCCGGCCCAGTCCGGTTCCGCTCCCAAGCCCTGACCGGGAAACGTGTGGCTCAGACCCGTTACCGCCACAACGGCGCCGGCCTCTGCCTCATCCAAGGACTGAAATTTGGCCCCGGAATACAGCCGGAGCTGGTCGGCCTTTTCCTGCCAGAGAGTATCGCCCTCTCTGCCGGTAAGAACATCCTTGACCCGCAGTGTGCCGCCGGTGAGCTTCAGGTGCGTTAGCCGTGCGCCCTGTGAATCCCGGGTGATTTTGAATACCTTGGCGCCGAAGTCCGCCGGGTACACCGGCCGGGGGGCATAGCGCTCCACGCCGGAGAGCAGGGCGTCCACGCCCTCTACCCGGAGGGCGGAGCCGAAATAGCAGGGAAACAGCTTCCGCTCCGCGATGAGCGCGGACAGTGCCGCGTTGGAGACCTCCCCGGTTTCCAGATAACGCTCCAGCACTGCCTCATCTAAGACAGCGGCCTCCTCCGCCAGCGTTTCCGAATCTCCGAAATCCACGCACCCGCCGTCCAGCTTTTCCTTTAGGTGGGCCAGCAGCGCGTCCCGGTCCGTTCCGGCAAGGTCCATTTTGTTGATAAAAAGAAACGTGGGAACATGATAGCGCTCCAAAAGCTCCCACAGCGTCCGGGTGTGGCCCTGCACACCGTCTGTGCCGGAGATCACCAGCACAGCGCAGTCCAATACCTGAAGCGTCCGTTCCATCTCGGCGGAAAAGTCCACATGGCCCGGCGTGTCCAGCAGCGTCACGCGGACGGAGCTCAGCTCCAGCACCGCCTGCTTGGAAAAAATGGTGATGCCCCGCTGACGCTCCATGGCGTCCGTATCTAAAAATGCGTCCTGATGATCCACCCGGCCCAAACGGCGGATAGCCCCGGCCCGATACAAAAGCGCCTCGGACAGCGTTGTTTTCCCGGCGTCTACATGGGCCAAAATCCCAATGCAAATATTTTTCATGGCAAGTTTCATTCCCTGTACGGCGTTTTTCTTTTATTATGCCAGATTTTCGCCGCCGATTCAATCCCCACTGCCGAGGGGCGGCGTCCGCCGCCGGATCTTCTTTGCGTATCCTACAATTTTTGCAGGATACGGCAGCCGCCCTCTTGGGCATCCTACCGATCTTGCGGACAAGGGTTGCCGTTTCTATTGACTTGCATTTTCCGCTGTGCTACACTTCAGCCAATCAAAGGGCGGTCTGCCCGGAGAAAGGACGGAGAATCGGATGACGCATGATACCAAGGCTTCCGTGAATACGTCTGCACAGCGCGGCTGTGCCGCTTTCTCCTGCCATGCCGCCTCTGCGGAAAACAATACTGCCCTGCTTCTGGACGCCGGTCTGCTGCCGGCGTCCATTCTTTTGCACATTATTCTGCTGGTACGGGCCAGCTTTGCCGGACATCGGAACAGCGCGTATCTCACAGGCCATTGAATGGCGTTCATGAGAAACAGGCGGCTCCGTCGATCCGGCGGGGCCGCTTTTTAATTTGATTTACGATTTTTCGGGAGGAAAGAGATATGAATATCCGCGTGACCAAAACAACACACCCCATGGAGCTGACCCCCTCGGACAAGCTGGGTTTCGGCATCCACTATACCGACCATATGTTCATCATGGACTACAGTGATGAAAAGGGCTGGTACGATCCCCGCATCATCCCCTTCCAGAATATTTCCCTGTCTCCGGCCGCCTGCGTGTTCCACTACGGCGCCGAGGTCTTTGAGGGTTTGAAGGCATACCGCCGCCCGGACGGCGGCGTGCAGCTGTTCCGTCCGTGGGACAATATGGAGCGCCTGAAGAACTCCTGTATCCGCATGGGCTTGCCGGTGGTGCCCCCGGAGGATGCGCTGGAGGCGGTGAAGGCGCTGGTGAAGGTGGACGAGCGCTTTGTCCCCTCCGAGCCCGGCACATCTCTCTATATTCGCCCGTTCCTGTTCGGTACGGACGCAAAGCTGGGCCTGCATGGTGTTCACGAGGCTATGTTCATCGTGGTGCTCTCCCCTGTGGGCAGCTATTTTGATAACGGCATGGAGCCGGTAAAGATCATTGTGGAAACCGAGGATGTCCGAGCGGTCCGGGGCGGCACCGGCGAGGCCAAGTGCGGCGGCAATTACGGCGCGTCCAACCGCGCCGGCGAGCGGGCCTTTGCCAACGGCTATTCTCAGGTTTTGTGGCTGGACGGTGTGGAGCATAAGTACGTGGAAGAGGGTGGCGGCATGAACGTTGTCTTCAAAATCGGCGGCAAGATCGTCACGCCCATGCTCACCGGATCTATCCTGCCGGGCATTACCCGCCGGTCCTGCCTCCAGCTTCTGCGGGATTGGGGGACGCCCGCCGAGGAGCGCCTCATCACGGTGGACGAGCTGTTTGAGGCGGCGGAGAACGGCACGCTGGAGGAGGCCATGTGCGTCGGTACCGCCGCGGTCATCTGCCCCATCGGCGAGCTGACCTACGGCGATAAGGTCTATACCATCAACAACTTCCAGACCGGCCCCCTGGCCCAGAAGCTCTACGATACCCTTACGGGAATCCAGTGGGGCACGGCGGAGGACCCCCACGGCTGGACCTGCCGCCTGTAAGAGCGGCTGCGGCACGGACGGACTGTCCGAACCCACAAAATCCCGGCATATTTTCCCGCAAGGTTGAGCAGGTGCGACAAAAGAAAGGCCGACCTGTCGAAAACGGATTGACAACTGTCCGTGCCCGTGCTACAGTAACCCCAACTTACAAAAACCGACACGAAAGGAGGCACACAGGATGATGACCATGCTGATGAACCATGTGATGATGGCGGCTGCCAAAGCAGGCGCTTTCCTCTCCTGCGCTGCCTCCAACGTGCATACCGCCGCCATGATGGACGCCACTGCCGTGGCGTCCATTTTTGCTGCCATTATTATGATTATCAGCCTGATTATCATTATCAGCATTATTGGCACAAGTGAATATGGCCGGTGTGGAAATAAGCAGCCGCTCAGCGCGTAAGCACAAGGAGCAAGCGGCCCCGCCGGTTCGGCGGGGCCGCTTTTTTTGCGTTCAGAC
>UQMC01000055.1 GCA_900542115.1 uncultured Oscillibacter sp.
CTGCAATAGCGAAATGTGAGTGAAAATGGCGTTCACAAACTGTTTACACAAATAGTCAAAGAAAGTCAAAATTACCTATTGACATTTGAAACGGAGGTGCTATACTACAATCAAACAAAAAGTTAAAGATAGTCAAAGTCAAATAGACTATTGAAGAAAGGACGAGTTACATGGGTATTTCGGATTTGATCGCCAGCTTCCTGCAGGACAGTCTGGACACCGCTGAGAACGGTGTGCTGGAGGTTCAGCGCAGCGATCTGGCGCAGCGGTTCAACTGCGTACCCAGTCAGATTAATTACGTAATGTCCACCCGGTTCTCACCGGAGCGGGGCTATATCGTGGAAAGCCGCCGGGGCGGCAACGGCTATATCCGCATCACACGGGTGCGGGTGGACCGTGAGACACTTCTGATGCACGTCATCAATTCGCTGGGCGGCAGTGTGGACCTGTCCTCCGCACGGGCAATCCTCAGCAACCTGGTACAGTCCGGCGCTATGGACCGAGCCTTGGGTCAGACGATTCTCACAGCCGTGGGGGACAAGGCGCTGGGGCAGGTACCGCGAGAAAAGCGGGACGCCGTTCGGGCGGATATTCTCAAGCAGGTACTCATATTACAGGTGTAGTGTCTGTGAGAGCACACAATACAGTTAAATAAAAAATTTATATACAGTCTCAAGGAGGAATTGATTATGAAATGCGAGAATTGCGGTAAGAATGAAGTTACCTTCGTTTACCGGAGCAATATCAACGGCAGGACCGAGGAACATCATCTTTGTCAGGCGTGTGCGGAGAAGCTGGGCTACACCCAGAAGCTCTTTGCGCGGCGGCCGTCCATGATGGACAGCTTTTTCGGCGGCGATGATTTCTTCGGAGATTTCTTCAGCCCCATGCCCTCTCTGCTGGGCCGGATGAACCGGATGCTGGAGAGCCCCTTCGATGATTTCTTCGACGCCATGCCCGCCATCGGCGCGGCACCGGCCGCAGAAAGCGCACAGGAGGAGAAAAAGGACGATTTGGTGAGCCGCGAGGAGCAGAGCCGGTTTTCCTATCTGCGTCAGCTCAACGCACTGAAGCTGGAGCAGAAGAAAGCTATCCACGAGGAGAACTTCGAGCGGGCCGCGCAGCTGCGGGATGAGATCCACAAGCTGGAGGAGGCCCATAAGGAAGCCAAAGAGGCCCGCAAGGACCATAAGGAAAGCGCCTGATGCGTTTTCCGAAGCGCAGAACACACCCCAAGGTAAAAGAGGTATTGAACTATGAATGAAAATAAATTCACTCCCACTGCGGAGGAAGCCCTGCGGCTGGCTCAGGAGGCCGCAGGCGAATTGGGTCACGGCTATGTGGGTACGGAGCACCTGTTGCTGGGCCTCATGCGTGAGGACGAGGGACTGGCGCATACCGTATTGACAGAGGCCGGCTTGACCGATGAGCTTTTGACGGAGATCATCCGCAAGAGCGTGGGCGCGGGTCTGCCCGGCGGCAACCCCGCCCAAGGGCTGACCCCCAGAGCCAAGCGGGTCATCGAGGTGGCCATGGAGGATTCCATCCGGGGCGGCTATGCCTATATCGGCACGGAGCACCTGCTGGCCGGAATTCTCCGGGAGGGCAACAATATGGCTGTCCGTATTCTGCGGACTGCCGGTGTGGATGCCCGTCAGCTCTACACGGCGCTGATGAAAAAGCTCAACGCCGCGCCCCGGGCACAGGCCGCCGATAATGGCCGCGCCGCCGGCAGCGGCGCCAAGGACGAGGGCAGCGGCAAGAATAAGACGCTGGCGGAGTTCACCCGCGACCTGACCGCCGACGCCCGCGCCGGCAAGCTGGACCCCGTCATCGGACGGGACGAGGAAATTCAGCGGGTCATCCAGATTCTCTCCCGCCGCACGAAAAACAACCCCTGCCTCATCGGCGAGCCGGGCGTCGGCAAAACGGCTATTGCCGAGGGGCTGGCCCGGAAGATCGTCATGGGCGATGTGCCGGAAAATCTGCTGGATAAGAAGCTCCTGTCTCTGGACCTTTCCGGCATGGTGGCCGGTACGAAGTATCGCGGCGAATTTGAGGAGCGCATCAAGAAGGTGATGCAGGAGGTCCAGAAGGACGGCAACATCATCCTCTTTATTGATGAACTGCACACCATCGTGGGCGCAGGCTCCGCCGAGGGCGCCGTAGACGCCGCCAACATCATTAAGCCCGCGCTGGGCCGGGGCGAGATTCAAATCATCGGCGCCACAACTCTGAACGAGTACCGCAAGTATATCGAAAAGGATGCCGCCTTGGAGCGCCGGTTCCAGCCGGTGACGGTGGGCGAACCCAGTCAGGAGGCGGCGCTGGAGATTTTGAAGGGGCTGCGGGAGAAGTATGAGCAGCACCACAAGCTGCACATCACCGACGAGGCGCTGGAGGCCGCTGTGTCCCTGTCCGCCCGGTATATCAATGACCGTTTCCTGCCGGATAAGGCCATCGATCTTATGGACGAGGCCGCCAGCCGGGTGCGGATGGAGCAGGAGGAGCCCTCCGATGAGCTGAAAAGTCTGGAGGAAAAGATTGCGGCGCTGTCCAAGGACAAGGATGCCGCCATCGCCGCACAGGACTTTGAAAAGGCCGCCCAGCTTCGGGACATTGAAAAGGACTACCGGGAGCAGGTGGAGATTCAGCGCGACAAGCGCCGCAAGGCAAATCAGGAGCACCGGGACGTAACGGCGGAGGACATTGCCGCTGTGGTATCTGGCTGGACCGGCATCCCCGTCACCCGTATGACGGAGGACGAGGGCCAACGGCTGCTGCATATGGAGGATGTGCTCCATGAGCGTGTTGTGGGTCAGGACGAGGCCGTGAAGGCCGTGGCCCGGGCCATCCGCCGCGGCCGTGTGGGCCTGAAGGACCCAAAGCGGCCTATCGGCAGCTTCCTGTTCCTCGGCCCCACCGGCGTCGGCAAGACGGAGCTGTGCAAGTCTCTGGCTGAGGCTATGTTCGGCGATGAAAACGCCATGATCCGCATTGATATGTCGGAGTACATGGAGCGGCATACCGTTTCCCGCCTCATCGGTTCCCCTCCGGGCTATGTGGGCCATGATGAGGGCGGCCAACTGACGGAGAAGGTGCGGCGTAAGCCCTATTCCGTGGTGCTGTTCGATGAGATCGAAAAGGCCCACGAGGATGTGTGGAACATCCTGCTGCAAATTCTGGACGATGGCCGCATCACCGACTCTCAGGGCCGGACGGTGGACTTCAAGAACACCGTCATCGTCATGACCAGCAACATCGGCGCCAAGGCGCTGACCGCTGCCGGAGCCAAGTTGGGCTTCAGTGCCGATGAGAAAAAGGCTGAGGCGGACGCCGACAAGGCTTACGCTCAGGCCAAGGAAACGGTTCTGGCCGAGCTGCGCCAGACCTTCCGCCCGGAGTTCCTGAACCGGATCGACGATATCATCGTGTTCCGCGCCCTGACAGAGCCGGACATCGAGGAGGTTGCTCGCCGGATGCTCAAGACCGTGGCCGCCCGCATGGAGACCATGGGCATTCATCTGGACGCCGGCGACGCCGCCGTGAAGGAGCTGGCCCGGGAGGGCTTTGACCCCAAGTACGGCGCACGGCCGCTGCGCCGGGCCATCCAGAGCAAGGTGGAGGACGCTGTGGCCGAAAAGCTGCTGGAAGGTACGCTGAAGGAGGGTGACACCGCCAAGCTAACTGTGGAGGATGACAAGCTGGTTGTCACCAAGTAAACACATTTGAAAAGCTCCCCGATGGGAATATCCCACCGGGGAGCTTTTTCACTCCGCGAGGCTTTGCGGCGCTTGATTTGTTCATATATTTCCTGTATACTGTATACATTGCATCCAAAATCACGGAAAGGAGGGCAATTTCATGCCCTTTACCTTCAATTTCAGCAATTTTGGCGGCTTTGGCCAAGGCGGCTGGCAGCCCGGAGGACAGAGCGGACAGGACGCCGGCTATTCCCGGCCCCAGCGGGAGCGTAAGCCCCGCAAGCCCATCGGCACGCCTCTGACCCGGACGCTCATCAACCTTGCTGTGACAGCGGTGGTGGGACTGGTATACTTCTATGTGGAGCTGCCGGCCCTCAATCCCCATGCCGAGGAATTTTATGTCTTCGTGTTTTTGCTCTGCGCCGTGTACTGCGGTTGCGCGGTGCTGACCTCCGGTTTTCAGGGCACCGGAGCCAAGGGGTATCTTGGCTTTGTGAAAAAGCAGTGCACCGTGCCGTTTTTCGTGGTCATTGCCCTGATATGCGCCGTTGCCGTTGGCTCCATCGCCTCGTGGGTGGTGCTGCGGGCCGGAGCGTACAGCAAACTGCTGCCCCTGACCACCGGCGACTTTGCCTCGGAGGTGGAGGAAATCCGCTATAACCAGATTCCCATGCTGGACAGTGACTCCGCTGCCCGTCTCGGCAGCCGTAAGCTGGGCGAGCTGGCGGATATGGTGTCCCAGTTTGAAATTCTGCCCTCCTACACCCAAATCAACTATCAGGGCCGCCCGGTGCGGGTCACCAGCCTTGCCTATGGTGACCTCATCAAATGGTTCACCAACCGCTCTAACGGTCTGCCCGCCTATATCATCATCGACATGGTGACGCAGGAGGTGGAGGTGGTCCGGCTGGACGAGGGTATGAAGTACACCACGGCGGAGCATTTCTCCCGGAACCTGAACCGGCATCTGCGGTTCCGTTATCCCACGATGATGTTCGATGAGCCGGTATTTGAGATCGACGAGGAGGGAACGCCCTACTGGGTCTGCCCCCGCGTTGTCAAGACCATCGGTCTGTTCGGCGGCACGGATATTCACGGCGCCGTGCTGGTGAACGCCATCACCGGCGAGAGCCAATACTATGAGGATGTGCCTACTTGGGTGGACCGGCTGTACTCCGCCAATATCATCATGGAGCAGTATGACTATTACGGCCAGTTCCATAACGGCTTTTTAAACGCCTATTTCGGCCAGCGGGATGTGACGCTGACCACGGATGGCTGGAACTATATTGCCATCAACGATGACGTCTATATGTACACCGGCGTCACCTCTGTGACTTCCGACCAGTCCAACATCGGCTTTATCCTCTCCAACCAGCGGACAAAGGAAACGAAGTTTTACCCCTGTGCCGGTGCTACGGAAAATTCGGCCAAAGAGTCCGCTCAGAGTCAGGTGCAGCAGATGCGCTACACCGCCACGTTCCCGCTGCTGCTGAACATCGCCGATCAGCCCACGTACTTCATGGCGCTGAAGGGCGAGGACGGTTTGGTGAAGATGTACGCCATGGTGAACGTCCAACAGTACAACATTGTGGAGACCGGGCAGACGGTAGGAGCCTGCGAGAAAAATTACCGCCAGACACTTCTGGATAACGGCATCATTGACCGCATAGACGCAGAGGTGCCTGAGGAAACGGATTTCCAGAAAATGACAGGTACTATTGCGGAGATTCGCAGCGCGGTCATTGAGGGCACCAGCGTTTATTATCTCCGCTTTGAGGGGGAGGACGGCTTCTTGGTGTATGCCAGCGCGGCAACGATTCCCAGTGCTCCGCTGCTGAATGTGGGAGATTCTGTGACCGTCTACTGGACCGGCAGCGGTCAATGGATCACCGCTCGGAGTATTGTGGTGGAGAACCGGGCTGTGGCCGCCCCGCCGGAGGAACCGGCGGCGGAAGAGAAAACTGACTTGGGAGATAGTCCGGTTGCAGACGCAGATACAAGCGCGGTACGAAATGCGTCAGATGATCCTATGGAATCGCTGGCTGGCGGCGAATTGGGGTGGACAGACCCCAATGAATATGTGTTTTACAATGCTGGTAACTGAGTAGATATTTGCAAAAGCCCCTAGGGAAACGAACTCCGGTTTTCCCTAGGGGCGGTTCTTGTCATTCCTGTCAAAATTCGCAGGGAAATTTTGGCTGACTGAGGAACAGCTTTCCGTTGTAAACGTCTGCCAGGTGTGGTATGGTTAGGGCAATCAAACGGCGGGAGGACTGTGTATGCTGGCTTTGGACTTTATCAACGTGGGCAACGGCGACTCCATTCTTGTCCGGCAGTTGGACGGCGGACGGCAGACCTTTGCCATGATGGTGGACTTTGGCCATGACTGCCTTGTGCGGGATGACCACCCCGGCGAGCTGGACCCCCGCTCCCAGCGCATCTATGCCGGGGACTTTCTCCGGGAGCTGGGTGTGGAGCGTCTGGATATGGCGCTGGCGACGCATTTCCACAGGGACCACATCGGCGGGCTGGGCCGGGTGCTGGACGCCGCCAGGGTCGGCACGTTTGTAACAACCTATCTGCCGCCGCCCAACGCGCCGGAGCTGGAGCCGGACGAGGACAACGGACTGCCGAAGGCCGCCCGGAACGCGCTGCGCTGTGTGCAGCTTTACACGAAGGCACTACAGAGCCATTCGGACCGCATTGAGCGGTTTTGCTGCATTCCGGGGACGGAGACCGTCACGCTGCAGTTGACGCCGGAGCTGAAAATGGATATTCTCTGCGGGGAGCCCGCGCTGTACCGCCGGCAAAGGGAGGTCTACGACGCTGCATACGCCGGAGAGCGGAACGGCTATGACCTCATCCGCTGGGCAAAATCCATGAATGTGTGCTCTCTGCGCCAGCGGCTCTATTACCATGGCCGGGAAATCGTTTTGGGCGGAGACGCCTACGCCCATGTGTGGGAAACGGTGAATCTGACGCCCTGCGATATTCTGAAGGTGCCGCATCATGGGTCCCTTGCCTCCACCTCCCGGAAGCTGCTGGAGCATCTGCGGCCGAAAACGGCGGTGGTGACGGTAGCGGCCCGGCGGCCGGACGAGCGGCCGCACCCATACATCGTGTCGCTGCTGCGGGAGTACGCGGAGGAGGTCTATTTTACCGATGCGGTGGAAATTCCGGGCCTTGTGGAGCCGGAATTTCACAGGTCTGTCCACTTGGAGGTGGAATGAAACGGCTGGTTTGAGGGCGGCTGAACAGGCCGCCCTTTTTTGTTGAAAAGGAGAGAGAACATTGGAGCTGTTGGAATTTGATATTTTGCAGAGCGGAGTGGTGATATTGCTGCTGCTGTCCGCGGGAGAGCTGCTGGGGCGTCTTTGCCGGGGCACCGTGCCGGGGATTTTGCTGGCGGGGATGTTGTTTGTGGCCGGCTGCTGGAGCGGTTTGCTCCCGGCGGATTTGCAGCAGTTGGCGGGACTGGCGCAGCTTACCCCGGTGGCCATCCTGATGACCATTGCCAGCATGGGCGCGTCCATGAGCCTGCGGCAGTTTGCCGCTAACTGGCGGGTGGCGGCGGTGGCCGCGATGACGTACATCGGTCAGGTATTGGCGGTGTTTCTGGTTATTGGCGGGTTGTTCGGCGTAAATATGGCGGTGGGCGGACTGCCCGGCGGTATGGCGGCTGCCCTCATCGTACAGGAGCGGGCGCGGACGCTGGGCTACGATCAGGTCATTGTGCTGTCCGTGCTGGTGCTGACCACGCAGGCCCTTATCGGTTGCCCTGTGGCGGCGGCGTGCATCCGCCGGGAGGCGAAGCGTCTGCGGACACTGCCGGGGGACGCACAGGCGGCGACTGCGGAGCAGTCCCGCCCCCGCCGCTGGAAGGATGTGCAGTACGGCGCGCTGCTGCGGCTGTATATTGCGGCGTGGGCGGCATCCCGGCTGGAAATGCTGACGGGCGTTTCCCGCTATGTGCTGGCACTGCTTATTGGTCTGGCACTGGCAAGCGTGGGCTTTCTTGCAAAGGATGAAATGGCAAGGACCAAAAGTGACGGGTTCCTTTTTTATCTGCTGATGTCCTCTGTTATCGCGGGTTTCGGCTCCGCAAAGCCGGAGATGTTCGGCCAAATGCTCCCGATTCTGGTGCTGACGCTGGCGGCGTCCACCGCCGGTGCGATTTTGGCATCCACCCTGACCGGGCGGCTGCTGGGAATCTCCGTACCCATGAGCATGGCACTGGGGATGAATGTGATGGTGGGCTTTCCCATGAATATGCTCATCTCACAGGAAATTATTGAGGGACTGACGGAGGACGCGGCGGAGCGGCAGCGTCTCATGAACGAGATCGCGGCAAAAATGGTGCTGGGCGGCATGGTCACCACCACATTCCTCGCCACCCTTGCGGCGGGACTGCTGGCGCCCCTGATGCACTGAAGAAAGAAAAACAGCCCCCTCGATTAGAGGGAGCTGTTTTTGATAGTTAGAGAATTTTACAGGTCAAAAATACCCATGATGGCAATGCCGATGACCACCAGACAGATCATGCCGTAGTGCTTCCAAGATAACTTTTCCTTCAGGAACAGCCGGCTCCACAGTACGGAGGCGGCGCAGTAGGAGGAAATGATGGGGGCGGACATGGCAAGGTGAGAGGTATCCGCGATGGCATAGATATAGGCGAACTGGCCCGCAGTCTCGCAGATGGCGCCCAGATACTTGGGTCCCTCCATTTTCGGCACCAGCCGATCCTTTTTGATGAGCACCACATAGATAAAGCAAAATACGGCGGCGGCGAGGAACGTCAGCTCATAGGCGCAGTTGGCGCTGCCCTCATCCAGCGTTTCCAGCACGCGGTTATCGGCAAAGGTGCCGGCGGCATCCAGAATGCAGTAGGCCACCGGTAGGGCCAGCGCTAAAAAGCTCTTGGCGTATTTGTAGTTACCGTCCTTCTGCCGCTCCGCCCGAAGCTCCGGGTCCTCCGTGGCGTCCACCACGCCGAGGCCGATAGCGCCGACGCACACCAGTGCGATGGCAAGCAGGGCCAGCGGGGAGTAGTCCTCGCCGCCCACGAACAGCAGCGTCAGCACCGCCACCAGCGCACCGGAGGAATTGCAGATGGGGGAGGACACGGACAGCTCAATGTACCGCAGGCCCAGATAGCCCAGCGCCATAGAGCTGATATACAGCAGGGAAATCGGCAGATAGGTCCAGATCACGGACCAACTGATCTCCGTGCCGCCGACGAAGATCTCAAAGGCGGCGTGAAGACCCATGACCACGCCTACGGCGATGACCATTTTTAAATGGCTGTATTTGTCGCTGCCATCCCGGCAGCCGATTTTGGAAAAGAGGTCGCTGCCGCTCCAGCACAGGAGGGTAATCAGGGAAAGCCAAAGCCACATAGGGGAAATACTCCTTTATTTTTGATTGAATTACAGGGTCACGATTCCGGCCTCCACCAGCTTTTGGAGGCTCATAAGGATGCCGAGCTTGGCATGATACCATGTCAGGCCGCCCTGAAAATAAACGGCGTAGGGCTCACGGATGGGACCGTCGGCGGACAGCTCGATGCTGCTGCCCTGCACGAAAGCGCCTGCCGCCATAATGACGTCGGAATCGTAGCCGGGCATGGCCCAAGGCTCCGGGGTCACATAGCTGTCTACCGGGGCGGCGGCCTGAATGCCCTTGCAGAAGGCCACCATGGCCTCCCGGCTCCCCAGCGTTACCGCCTGAATGATGTCATGGCGGCTTTCTGTGGCGTTGGGAACGCAGGCAAAGCCCAGCTTTTCATAGATGTTGGCGGCAAATACGGCGCCCTTCAGCGCGCCGGACACCACCGTGGGGGACAGGAACAGACCTTGGTAAAACGTGGGCATCAGGCCAAGGTTGGCGCCGACCTCCTGCCCCAGACCCGGGGCGGAGAGGCGGTAGGCGCAGCGTTCCACGCACTCCTTCGTGCCGCAGATGTACCCGCCGATAGGGGCAAGGCCGCCGCCGGGATTTTTGATGAGGGAACCGACTACCATGTCGGCGCCCATGTCGGAGGGCTCCATGCGCTCCACAAATTCGCCGTAGCAGTTGTCCACCATGACCTTGACGTCCGGCTTGATCTCCTTGCAGAAGCGAATGAGAGCGCCGATCTGGTCCACAGAGAAGCTGGGCCGGGTGGCGTAGCCCTTGGAGCGCTGAATGGTAATGAGCTTGGTGCGCGGATTGATCTTGGAGCGGATAGCGTCATAGTCAAAGGTTCCGTCCGGCTTCAGGTCCGCCTGCGCGTAGGTCACGCCGTATTCCTTCAGGGAGCACTTGCTCTCCCGGATGCCGATGACCTCCTCCAGCGTATCGTAGGGTGCGCCCACGGGGGAGAGCAGCTCGTCCCCCGGCAGCAGATTGGCGGAGAGCGCCACGGTCAGGGCGTGGGTGCCGCAGGTGATCTGAGGCCGCACCAGCGCTGCCTCCGTGTGGAACACATCGGCATAGACCCGCTCTAAATTGTCCCGGCCCTCGTCATCGTAGCCGTAGCCGGTGGTGGCGGCGAAGTGGGCGGCGTTCACCCGGTTTTTCTGCATGGCCGCCAGCACCTTTGCCTGATTGTACTCCGCGGTCTGGTCAATGGCATCAAACCGGGGGCGGAGTGACGCGAGAACCTCCTCGCCGTATTCATATACAGCCCGGCTGACGCCAAGCTGCTCGTACATCGCTTCCATTTTCATGTATCCTGTTCCTCTTTTCCCAATAGCTTATCCGCCAGATCATTCAAAATCTCCGGCCGTGTCACCACAAGGCCGCTGGCCTCGTTGCCGAGAATCAGCAGCGTGTCTCCCGGGGAGATACCGTAAAACCGGCGGGCCTCCTGCGGAATGACGATTTGGCCCCGGTCACCGACCTTGGCAGTGCCGAAGACCCGGTTTTTCCCCTGTCCCAAAACGTGTTTGCCAGCAGGCATCGTACCGCCGCCCTTCATCATATTTTTCATACTTGTATGAATATAGCAGACGCCCACGCAAAAGGCAAGTCCAATTACCGCCAAGGACCGTTTTTCTGCGAAAATTTGGAACAAATCAACAAAAAAGTACGGCACACAAATCGTGTGCCGTACTGATTGCAGCCCATTAAGCTCAGCCGAGACGGAGGCCGCCGACAAAATATGTATTGTAATAGCCGGAGGTCATATCGCTGATGATCACGCCGCCGCTGTTGGCGGAGGAGGCGTGGATGTGCTTGCCGTTGCCGATATAGATACCGGCGTGGGAGCAGGCCTTGCCCTTATTGCGGCTGGGATCGTTGAAAAACACCAGATCGCCGGGCTGAAGCTCGGAAATGCTGTAAATTTTTGTGCCCATCCCGCTGAGCCACTGACTGGTGGCGGAGTGGGGCAGGGAATAGCCAGCCTGCTTGAATACGTACATGGTGAAGCCGGAGCAGTCAAAGCCGCCGGCGGAGGAACCGCCGTAAACATAGCGGGTCCCAAGATGCTGCATGGCGATGTCCACGATAGAGGAGCCGTTGGAGCTGCTGGGATTGTCGGTCAGCACCAGCAGATCGCTGCGGATGTAGCCCTCGGTGCCGTATTGGCAGGTCACGGAGTACCAACCGTCCACAAGGCCGTTTACGGTGACAATGGTGCCTGCGTCAATGGTGGCAAGGCTCTCACTGTCGGTGGAGGGGTCAGAGCGCACATGGACCGTTCCCTCGGGAACACGGCCATAGGTGGTGAAAATGTTATCCTGATCGATGATAAGATAATCGGCGGACACATAGCCGGTGCTGCCGTTATAATCAATTTTATACCAGCCGGGAATGCTGTCATCCAGCAGCGCCACAGCCACGGATTTATTCAGCGTGGTCGCAATATCGGAGGAGGTGCTGGCCTCCGCCCGCAGACGAAGGGAGCTGCCGGTGGTGCAGCCGGCGCCGATGGCCATCTGCCCCTCAGCGGAGGCAAAGGCGGTGAGCGCCATGGTGGTAAGGGCGGCCAGAACGGCGGCCCGCAGGGCTTTTTTCAAGCTGAGCTTCATCGAAACGCTTCCTTTCCTTTGTGTGGGGATGGGGCGGGGCTTACTTGCCGGCCAGCGCCCGCTCCAGCCAGATGGAGGCAAAGTCCATCGCCTCGTACAAGCTGCTCTTTTCGCTCTTTTTTATCACCCGGTCACGGGCCCGCACGGTGGGGTCGGTGAGTTGGAGCTGGAGGGAGACCTTGGTGGCCATATCCAGTCCGTTTTCCTTTTTGCTCTCCAACACCTGCATCATGACAATATATTTATCAGCCATTGTGCCGTAATAGATCAGATTGTCGATCCGGCGCAGCGGATGGCCTTTATAAATCAAGCCTTCGGTTTTCGTTTCAGCCATGCAAACACTTCCTTGAAAAAAATGTAACCAAATTGTAACATCTTTTATCCGCTTTGTCAACATTTGAAAAACCGGAAAAGTTTTCCAAGCATTCACCGCCCAGTCCTGTGTGGAGATTCACGACCCGGATAGTGGGAGCGTTTTGTAAAATTTACAGAAAAGCAAAAGAATTTTTACTACAATTACAGCCCCGGCCCTGTTATAGTATAGATACCGATTAGGAGCGGCGAAATGGACTTGCATATTCGCTTGCGGGTATTATAATTATAAGGAGGCTACTATTATGATGAAGATTGTAGTAACAGACGGATACGCGGAGAACCCCGGTGATTTGAGTTGGGAG
>UQMC01000056.1 GCA_900542115.1 uncultured Oscillibacter sp.
TGTAGCCGTGACTGGAGTTCAGACGTGTGCTCTTCCGATCTTACGAACTGCCGGGCGCCGATTTGAGCAACGAGGATTCCTCGGTGACCGTCATCCCCATGCAGGGTGACGAGTTCATCTGCTCGCAGTGCTTCCTGGTCAAGCATCGCAGCCAGCTCGCCTACACGGACGAGGATGGCCAGCCGGTGTGTGAGGAGTGCGCCGCCTGATGGCGTTCGACGAGACCTACAACGAGCCCGAATCCACCGAGGTCCTGGTCAAGAGCCTCGACCCCGAACATCCGGCCCAGCTGCACTATGCCCACGCGGGCGATGCCGGTGCCGACCTCATCACCACCGTCGATGTGACGCTGAAGCCTTTTGAACGGGCACTGGTTCCCACCGGCGTGGCCATCGCCCTACCTGCGGGCTACGTGGCGTTGGTGCATCCGCGTTCCGGGCTGGCCGCCAAGCAGGGCGTCACCGTGCTCAACGCGCCTGGCACCGTTGATGCCGGCTACCGTGCAACTGCTGGAGAACTGCCAATAATCCATGTGGTAAGCCAACGTCGGGCACAGCCGCTTGGAGGAGCTGCCCTTATACTCCGGGTACCAACTGATATAATCCGCCAGCGCCCCCTGATCGTACTTCATGTAAGTAACATACGAGCCCGCATAGACCATCGGCGTATAGCCCGCCGCCTTGACCCGCTCGCAGAACGCCACCGCACAGGCCGTGGCCATCTCTGGAGACGTACCGTAGACACGGTAGGTGGAATCGTGCATCTCCCAGTCATAGGCCACCGGCCCGTCGATGTCCAGGCCCTCCAGCAGACTGATGACGTAATCCGCCTCCTCGATAGCCTCCTCAACGGTAATAGCCTGCGCGAAAAAGTACACGCCCGTTTCCAGCCCCGCGTCCAAAGCGCCGCGAATGTTTTCCTCATAGCGGCTGTCGGTATTCAGGCTGCCTGTGCCGTAGCCTCGGTAGCCCACCCGAATCATGGCAAAGTCAATATTGTCATTGGCTACAGCATTCCAGTCCACCGTGCCCTGATAGGAGGAAATGTCCACGCCGTAGCGAGTGCGGAACTCATCACCCAGATACTCCAAGCGGTCCGGCTTGTCAAGAGACCACGCAAAATTTAAGTCCGCAAAGGTGTTCAGAGACCGGTCATGGTAAAGCGGCACTTCTTTTCCGCCATAGGTAACGGTGCGGCCCAGCAGTGTGCCGGGCGTATAGACCTCCGAGGGCTGAATGGCCGGCTTCTCCGGCTCTGTGGGCGTATCCGGCTCTGCCGTGCCGCTCTCAAAAATGACCTCCGCCGTGCCGAAATTGCGAATCTCTCCGTAAACCGTGCAGTCAATCAGCGTTACCTTGCCGCTGACGCCCGGCGCCACCAGCAAATCTCCGTCTATCTCCGCCCGGTTCAGTACAGCCCCCTCTGTGGAGCTGACCAAAAGGCTGCCCCGAGCCGTACCTGTCCATTCCGCCGTATCCTTCACTAACGTATTGACCATGTTTCCAAGGATGTTGACGATTTCCGCCCGGGTGATAGGCTCTGTCGGCCGGAAGCGGCCATTGGCAGAATCCGTGATATAGCCCTTGGCCGTAAATTCCGACACATAGGGGGCCGCATACTCCGCGACCTGTGCCGCATCCTCATAGCTGAGGGAAGCAGTCTCCGGTGCAATGCGGAACGCCCGCCCGATCATCGCCACCGCCTGCTGGCGGGTGATGGTACTGTTAGACAGTGCCTCACCCTCATTGCCCAGATACACACCGGCAGCGTGGAGCTTCAAAATAGCATCCTCCCAGTAGGTACCCGGCGTATCGGAAAACGTATCTGCCGGGGAGACCTCCTGAAAATGGAGAAAGCGGTCCAGAATCCCAGCAAACGCACCCCGCGTAATGGAATTATCCGGGCGGAACGTACCGTCATCATAGCCCTGAATGATGCCGTACTCCCCGGACCATTTGTTGATGGACTCCTCCGCCCAATGCCCTGTTGTATCGGTAAAGGCCGACGCGGTCATGGCCGTGCAGCCCACGGCCAGCAAAGCCGCCGCCAGCCAGCCTCCAATCTTCTTTTTCATAATCGCTCCTTTTTCCGTCATACTTCGACGGTCTCTCTCAAAAAAACACCACAGCTCATGGCGAGCTGTGGTGTTATGTCGCCCTACAGGGCAATCATACCAAAAAGGAAGGGAGCGGTCAAGGCAGGCGGCGCAATTTATACAGGAAAAGTTTGGCTACAGCGCAGCTGCGCTCATTTCGAAAATCGCAGCGTTATTCCACCGTGACGCTCTTGGCAAGGTTCCGGGGCTTATCAATGTCGCAGCCGCGCTGGAGCGCCATATAATAGGCGAACAGCTGCAGCGGCACTACGCCCAAAGAAGGCTGCACTACCGCGTGCGCCGCGGGCACTGCCACCGTAGCATCAGCGGTGCACTCCATTTTCTCACGGAACGGCTCCGTGGTCAGCGCCAGCACCTCGGCCCCCCGGGCCTTGACCTCCACCACGTTGCTCATGGCCTTATCGAAAAGCGGCGCGTAGGTCCCCAGCGCGATGACCAGCGTTCCCGGCTCAATGAGGGAAATGGTGCCGTGCTTCAGCTCACCGGAGGCGTATGCCTCGGAGTGGATATAGCTGATCTCCTTAAGCTTCAGAGAGCCCTCCAAGCCCATGGCGTAATCCAGATTCCGGCCGATGAAGAAAATGGAATTATGATTAAAGTACCGGGAGGCGAAATACTTCACATCCTCCGTGCTGTCCAATACGGTTTGCAGCTTTTCCGGCAGAGTTTCCAGCTCATGCAGGATGGCCGTATATTCCTCATGGGAGACCGTTCCCAGCAGGTCGCCGAGATAAAGAGCGATCATGTCCATCAGGGCCAGCTGCGTGGAATATGCCTTTGTGGTAGCCACGGCGATCTCCGGCCCCGCCCATGTATAGAGCACGTTGTCCGCCTCACGGGCGATGGAGGAACCCACCACGTTCACAACGGCCAGCGTCCGGCCGCCAAGGCGCTTGGCCTCCCGCAGGGCGGCCATGGTATCCAGCGTTTCGCCGGACTGGCTGATGAAGATCACCAGGGAGTGATCGTCCACCAGCGGATCGCAGTAGCGGAACTCCGAGGCGAGACACACCTCCACTGGGCGGCGGAGCAGGCGCTCCCAGTTATACTTGCTGACCATGCCCACATGGTAGCTGGAGCCGCAGGCCACGATGAAAATACGGCTAATGCTGCGTACATAGTCCGCTGTCAGGTGCAGGTCATCCAGCACCACCCGTCCGTCCCGGATGCGGGGCGAGACTGTTTTGCGGATAGCCTCCGGCTGCTCAAAAATCTCCTTGAGCATGAAGTGGGGATAGCCGCCCTTTTCTGCGGCGGACACATCCCAGTCCACATGGCTGTGGGGCTTTTCAATGGGGTCCATCTCGTCATTGAAAAGGTTGACGCCCTCCGCCGTCAGCACGGCGATCTCGCCGTCCTCCATGTAAATGACATCCCGGGTATGCCCGATGACCGCCGTTACATCGGAGGCGATGAAATTTTCCCCCTCGCCGCAGCCGATGATAAGCGGGCTGTCCTTACGGGCGGCGATCAGAGCATTGGGATAGTCGGCACAGATGATGCCGAAAGCGTAGGAGCCCTCAATGCGCCGCAGCACACGGCCCACGGCCTCCAGCATATTATGGCATTCCCGGTAATGGAACTCCAAAAGCTGGGCCACTACTTCCGTGTCCGTTTCTGACTTGAACTTCACGCCGTGGCGCAGAAGCTGCTGCTTGATCTCCATATAGTTTTCGATGATGCCGTTGTGCACCAGCGCGATACACCCGTCCTCGCTGACATGGGGGTGTGCGTTGATGTCATTGGGCTCGCCATGGGTAGCCCAGCGGGTATGGCCGATGCCGAGGGTCCCCTCCACATCCGCGCCGCCGTGAATCATGTCCGACAGCACCTGAAGCCGCCCCTTGGACTTATAAATCTGCAGGCCCTTTTCCCCGGACCGCACCGCCACGCCGGCAGAGTCATAGCCCCGGTACTCCATCCGGGACAGGCCCTCCAGCAAAATGGGCGCCGCCTGTTGATGGCCCACATAGCCGATAATACCACACATAAATAAAAATCCTCCTGAAATTGATTTCAAAAGGACAAACGCGCAGAAATTTGTCACTTTCTCGCAGTCAGCATTTCTCTGTTCCGCGGTCGCCCGCGTATTTGTAAATGCTGTCACATGGCTGCGGCCATGGAGGGGTATCCGCCGAATTTTCGATACGCCCCTCACCTCGTTATCCCGCCGGGAAAGCCCCTGCGGGCACATGGCGCTTATGATGGGCCGGGCCCATAGCCTCCTTTCCAGTCTGCGTCTTGATTCATTTTATGTGCAAGGCCCCGGGCGGATACCACCCGGAGGCCGTGACACCTATTTACTTCTTCTCTACGATATGCGCCGCGTCCTTATAGACATGGTTCGCCGGAATGACGCCCCGGACACAGGAGGTGGGGTACACATTGGAGTCCGGGCCAATAACCGTACCGGGATTGAGTACGCTGTTGCAGCCTATCTCCACCCGGTCGCCCAGCATGGCGCCTACCTTTTTGCGGCCTGTTTCCACCTGCTCTGTCCCGTCCTTTACCACCACCAGCCGCTTGTCGCTCTTGACGTTGGAGGTAATGGAGCCGGCGCCCATGTGAGCCTTATAGCCCAGAATGGAATCCCCCACGTAATTATAATGGGGCACCTGCACGTTATCAAAGAGAATCACGTTTTTCAGCTCTGTGGAGTTGCCCACCACGCAGTCATTCCCCACCAGCGCACTGCCCCGGATAAAGGCGCACTGCCGGACCTCCGTGCGGTGGCCGATGATGCAGGGGCCGTGGAGATATGCGCTCTTGAACACCATGGCGTCCTTCGCCACCCAAACATCCTCCAGAACGTTGCCGTCCCAGTCGGTGGGGTGCACATACTCGTCCTCCGGAAGCTGCTTGCCGATCTCCAGAATCAGGTCGGAGATCCCGGCCAACGCCTCCCACGGATAGGTGAATTGCTTCAGGTAATCTCCCGCCAGAGAATGGCTCAGATCATATAACTCGTTGATAGTCAGCATTACTTCTTCACCTCGATGAGATGTCCGCTCTTTTCCATGGCGGTGATGATATGGTCCACCCACTTTTCACATTCCTCGGCAGTCCCAGCCTCCGCCATGACCCGGAGTACCGGCTCCGTGCCGCTCTTGCGCAGCAGCACTCGGCCGGAATCCCCCAGTGCGGCGGTGCATTCGTCCACCGCCGCCTGCACGGCGCTGTCCGAAAGCGTAGCGTCTTTATCATCCACCCGGACGTTTTTCAAGACCTGCGGATACATGGAAACGCCGGAGGCCAGCACACTCAGGGGCAGTTGGGTCTCCATCATCACCTCCATGAGCATCAGGGCGGTGATGAGCCCGTCGCCGGTGTGGGCGTATTTGCGGAAAATGATGTGCCCGGACTGCTCGCCGCCCAGCACATAGTCATTTTCCTTCATGTTCTCGTAAACGTAGCGGTCCCCCACCGCGGTCTTTTCATAGCGGATGCCCGCCTTGTCCAGCGCCTTATACAGTCCAAAGTTGCTCATGACCGTTGTGACCAGCGTATTGCCGGGGAGCTGCCCCCGCTCCTTGAGAAACTTGGCGCAGATGTACATGATCTTATCACCGTTCAAAACCTCGCCCCGCTCATCCACGGCAAGGCAGCGGTCGGCATCTCCGTCAAAGGCAAAGCCCACATCCAGATGGTGCTCCCGGACATAGAGCTGAAGCCCCTCAATATGGGTGGAGCCGCAGTCCATGTTGATATTCACACCGTCCGGCTGGTCATTGATCACGTAGGTCTTGGCTCCCAGCGCGTCAAACACCGCCCGGCCGATCATCCAGGAGCTGCCGTTGGCGCAGTCCAGACCTACCTTGTGCTTTTCAAAGGACCGGGCCGCAAGGCTGGTGAGGTAGCCGATATAGCGGTTGCGGCCGGAATAGAAGTCGATGGTCTTGCCGATCTTCCCCTCCGTGGCCCACGGCAGCGCGGCGGGCTCCCCGTCAATGAACCGCTCCAGCTCCGCCTGCAGCGCGTCCTCCATTTTCTCGCCGATGCCATTCATCAGCTTGATGCCGTTATCATAGAACGGATTGTGGCTGGCGGAGATCATCACGCCGCAGTCAAACCGCTCCGTCCGGGTGATATAGCTGACGCATGGCGTGGTAGTTACGTGCAGCAGATAAGCGTCCGCCCCGGCGGAGGTAATACCCGCCGCCAGCGCGTTTTCAAACATATAGGATGACCGCCGGGTGTCCTTGCCGATGACGATACGGGCCGTGTCATCAGGATGCAGGCGGCTATAGTGCCAACCAAGAAAGCGTCCTACCTGAAAGGCGTGCTCCGCTGTCAGGTCTACACCAGCCTTGCCCCGGAATCCGTCTGTACCGAAATATTTACCCATAAGAACCGAATGCTCCTTTGATATATTGTTGAAACGCGGCTTCCCGCCGCGGAAACGGCTGTTTTATCTTACCCATTCTCTATAGGAAACGCAAGAGGGAATTTGTGAATTTTCAGGCAGCGCACATAATTTTCCGCTTGCCTGCCCCACACTGTCATAAGAGAGGGGGGCATTTGGCATGATCACCGCGCTGCTACGTACCGTCATTCTTTATTTTCTCATCATGACCGGCCTGCGGCTCATGGGAAAACGCCAGATTGGCGAGCTGGAGCCAAGCGAGCTGGTGCTGACCATGATGATCTCCGACCTTGCCACCGTCCCCATGCAGGACTTTGGGATTCCGCTGCTGGCCGGGGTCATCCCCATTCTGACACTGCTTTCCCTTTCCATGCTGCTCAGTCAGCTATCCCTTTTGAGTCTGCGTTTTCGGGAACTGATGTGCGGCACCCCGTCCATCCTCATCCGAAACGGCAAGCTCCAGCAGGATGCCATGCGGAAAAACCGCTACACGCTGGACGAGCTGCTGGAACAGCTCCGGGGACAGGGCTATGTCTCCGTGGACGAGGTACGCTGGGCCGTACTGGAAAATTCCGGTCAGCTCTCCATTCTGCCGTGGGCGCGGCAGCGGCCCCCCACAGCGGAGGAGCTTGGCCTCACCCCCGAGGAGGCCGAGCTGCCCTTCATTCTCATCAACGATGGCCGGATCGTCCGGCGAAATCTTGCCCGCAGCGGGCGGAACGAGGCTTGGCTCCAAAAGGAGCTGCGGCGGACAGGACATTCCGCCGGGGAAATTTTTCTTTTAACGGTGGATGGCAGCGGCAAGGTCCTCTGTATCCCGAAGGAGGCGAAGCCGTGAAGCGTCTGCTTTTGCCGCCGATAGCGGTGCTGTGCGCCCTGCTGGCCCTTTCCCTCTGGAACAGCAGCCACATGGAGCGTCAAACCCGGCGCTGGCGCGCCCAGCTTCAGGAAACAGACCGTCTGGCCCAATCGGAATGCTGGGCCGAGGCACTGGATTCCCTTTGGGAGAGCTATGATGACTGGACGCTCCGGCAGACCTATCTCCACATTGTTTCCCACCATGATGCCGTGGACGATGCGGAGGCCATGTACCGCCGGGCCATGGCCTTTGCCGAAACGCAGGAAATTACGGAGTTTCGTGCAGAACTGTCCGATCTCATGGATCAGCTCCGCCTCATCTCGGAAATGGAAGCGCTGAATATCAGGAATGTGCTATAGCTTACTTCTCCGCCAGGAGCTTATTCAGCTCCGCCATGAAGGTATCAATATCCTTGAACTGCCGGTAAACGGAGGCGAAGCGGACGTAGGCCACCTGATCCACTGACCGCAGACGCTCCATGACCTTCTCGCCGATGTCCGCCGTGCGAATCTCGCGCTCCATGGAGTTCTGGAGCTCCTGCTCGATCTCATCGGCAATGCGCTCCAGCTCCGCTAAAGACACCGGCCGCTTTTCGCAGGCCCGAATCATGCCCCGCAGGACCTTCTGCCGGTCAAAGCTCTGGCGGCTTCCGTCCTTCTTGATGACCACGATGGGGAGGCTTTCCACCGTTTCATAGGTGGTAAAGCGCTTGCCGCAGGCAAGGCACTCCCGTCGGCGGCGGATGCTGGCATTTTCATCGGCGGGGCGGGAATCGATGACCTTGCTCTCGGGATGACCGCAAAACGGACACTTCATGGGAAACAACCTCCTGACCGGCGCCCGTGACCCGGGGCCGTTTAAGTATAGAATACCATGATTAGTTTACCATATTTCATTTCCGTTTGGTATCCCTATTTTCATTTTTTTAAAAAACAGGCCACTCCGCGTCATCAAAGGCAAAAATCCAGAAGTCGCTGCCCTTGATCTGCCGAAAGGACGCAAAGCAAAACAGCTCCTCCAGCGGGAACGGCGCATCGTCCGCTCTGGGAAAGGCCAGCAGCAGCCGTCCGTCCACGCGGCAGGTCAAAACTCCCTGCCGCGCTTGAATCGCCCGCAGAAAACGCTCGCTTCGTACCGGAGGTGCTGCCGGGTCTACCGGCAGCCATTGCGGCGTTGCCCGCTCCGGCATCCGGAGTTCTCCCCGCAGAATACGGCCTATGGGCGCGGTCATGCTCCGGGAAAAGCGGCGGCGTAGGTGCAGCCGGTCACCCTCCGGCTCCGGGATGCCGATTCGCAGTGCCCCGCTCTCTCCCACGGCCCACGCACACCACAGCCCCTCCCGCCGGACACAGCTCATATCCAGCACCGTATCCGATGCCGCCGCTTCCACCGTCAGCTCCCCTACGGTCTCCCCTCCCGCCAGAACCGGATACTTGTCCATAGCTCTCCACCTCCGCACGCAAAAAGACCGCCTGCGCGATTCTACGCGCAGACGGTCTTGAATATACCGCGTCAGCCGATGGTATATGTTCCCCGCACCAGCAGTTTCACCGTGTCGGCCCCGGCCTTGACGCCCCGGTTCTCCACAGTCATCATGTACAGATGGTTTGCCGCCAGCGCTCCGCCGCCGCTGAGGGTACTGCCTGAGGTCTCGTCCACCAGCCCCGGAGTGGATGCCGCCACACAGGTCGAAGCCCCCACCCGCAGCATAACCGCACAGCCGATGCCCCATAAACGTTTCGTTCAGGTAGCTCAGCGTGATGAGCGGGTCCGTGGCGGAGCCCGGCTCCACCGCAAGCGAAACGCCGCTCATTGCCACGCAGCTCACTGCCAGCAGCCCTATCAGGCGCAGTCCCCATCTGTTTTTCATATCCTATGTACCTCCCATCCCGCGGGCACAATGCGCTTTCCGCGGAATTTCTTACGTTTTCTATGAAGCCGCCGTTTTTTGTAAGCCGCCCCTGAAAGGTTCCCCTTTCAGGGGACAGTTCCCTACACCAGTTGATCGTGGGGCAGCCCAAAGCTCACCGCAATAGCGGTGTCTACCTTCTCCATCACAGCCTCCTCCACATGGCCCATCCGCTCCCGCAGGCGCTTTTTATCCAGCGTCCGCACCTGCTCCAACAGGATAATGGAATTGCGGCTGAGGCCGCAGCTTTGATCCACAGGCAGGTCAATATGCGTCGGCAGGCGGGCCTTGCCCGTCTGAGAAGTGATCGCCGCCGCGATAACCGTCGGGCTGTAGCGGTTTCCTGTGTCATTTTGAATGATGAGGACCGGGCGGACGCCGCCCTGCTCGCTGCCCACCACCGGAGAGAGATCGGCATAGTAAATATCGCCGCGCTTCACAGTTGTATCCACAAAGTTCACACTCCGCCGAAAAAAGTACCCGTCACCTGATCGGTGAGGCCACTTTCATTCTCCCACGCCGCTTCGGAATTTATACCAGCGGGGCAAAATTCCGATGTCCCGCCTCCAAATCATCCTATGCGCCGGACAGGGCCGGAGTGCTATGCAATTCGATTGACGTCCTATTACAGCAAACGCAGGCTGCGCTCTATTTCCTGACCGTTCTCCATATAGACACGCGGTACCCGCTTGTTTACCGCGCAGGTCAGCTCGTAGGGAATTGTATCCAGCAGCGCGGCAAGGCTGCCCACGCTCTGCCGCTGTCCGAACAGCTCCACCGTGTCGCCCACTTTCACTTCCGGTAAATCCGTCAGGTCCACCATGCACATATCCATGCAGATGCGGCCCCGAATCGGTGCCGGGCCGTAGTCCGTCTGCACCGATGCACGGTTGGAAAGCCCCCGGAAAAAGCCGTCCGCGTAGCCTACCGGCAGCACGCCGATACGCGTTTTTCCCTCTGTGCGGAACGTTCTTCCGTAGCTGACGGTGGTATCCGGATCAAAGACCTTAATGGTGGAAATACTGGTTTTCAGGCGCATGACCGGCTTTAGTCCCAGCCGCTCCGCATCACTCCCCTCACCGTAGAGCGCAATACCAGGACGCACCATATCCAGATACATCTCCGGGTAGCGGGTCAGCGCGCCGCTGTTGGTGCAGTGGCGGATGCGGAACATGCGCCCCTTGGCGGCCAGCGCGTCTAAAACGCGGGTGAACACGCCGAACTGCTCCCGGGTGTACGCCTCGTACTCCGCACCGTCCATATCGGACACGGCAAAATGTGTGAAGATACCCTCGGCATCCAGCCCCGGCAGGGCACAGGCCGCCGCAATGGCGTTCACACCGCTTTCAAAATGCTCTCCCCGGACAAGGAAACCCAGCCGGGACATTCCGGTATCCACCTTGATGTGGACCCGCAGCGTTCCGCCGCATTTCTGCGCCTCTGCGCTGTATTCCTCAGCCTTGGCCATGGCGGACACCGCCTGTGTGATGTGGTAAGAAATGAGCTGAGGCACCATTTCCGGCGGCGTGTGCCCCAAAATCAAAATTGGCATAGTAATGCCGCCGTGGCGCAGCTCCCGGGCCTCGTCCAGACTGGAGACCGCCAGATAATCCGCCCCCAACTGCTCCAGTTTCCGGGAAACCTGTATGGCGCCGTGGCCGTAAGCGTCCGCCTTTACCACGCCCAAATACTTCACACCGTCGCCGATTCGCGTCCGTGCCACTTTATAATTATGTTCCAGCGCATCCAGATCGATCTCCGCCCATGTGCGCCGTAAAATCGCATCCTCCAAAATACTCACCTGTCTTATGTAGATTCGCGGGGCAACCCCGCCTGCTCTGTTTCCGTTTCGCTGATTATATCACAAAATGAAAAGCTCGTAAACTCCGCCGTTAAAATTGTTTCGCCCTCCACGGCGATCTCCCCCAAAAACGGCGTTCCATCCGCCCGCCGGAGCCAGATTGTTGTCACAATGTCCCCGCCGCCGCTGCCGGTCTGCTCCAGCGCCAGCCGGACGCAGGGGATATCCTGCCGCTCCTCGGTGTTTTCCTCCAGCAGCCACCCCTCCCGCAAAGCATTGAGCATCCGTACCGGCACCGTGGCAGGGGAAATTTGCTCCGCGCTGAGAGGGCCGATGTTCAGGCACAGATCGCTGTATTCCAGCGACCAGTCCGCCTCCCGAAGCACTGCCCGGACCCCGGCCAGCTCCAGCGGCTCCGTCACCTCCACCGTGCTCTCTCCCTCCGGGGCGTAATGGCATTGCAGCGTGGCAGCCCACTCCCGCTGCGCTTCGCCGCAGACAACCTTCATTGTCAGCTCACAGCCGCTCATCTCCCGATAGGCCGCCCGGATGTCCGTTTCCTCCGCCTGCTCCTTGCAGCCGCACAGCAGCAGGCACAGGGCTATCATTGGTACACATTTTCCAATGTGCACCGCGCTCCCTCCGTTATTCCAAAATTTCCCGGATGGCCAGCGGCAGATGCTCTGCAACCGCCTCCGGCATAACGCCGTAAGCTGTCAGCTCCGCTTCCAGCAAATCGCCGGCCCGGCCGTGAAGCCACACGCCCGCTACTGCCGCCTGCACCGCATCGACTCCCTGCGCCAGCAGGGACGCGATGACACCGGTGAGCACATCGCCGCTGCCGCCTTTGGCAAGACCGCTGCCGCCGGTGGTGTTCACCAGCACCTCGCCCGTTGGGGCGGCCGTTACCGTCCCATGGCCCTTCAGCACCAGCACGCAGCCGTGGCGCATGGCAAAGTCCCGCGCCGCCTGCTGCCGATCCCCATGGCTCAGGTCCCCGCCTATGCGGGAAAATTCCACCGCGTGAGGCGTCAACACTGTCACTTTGTCCCGGCGGGCGTCCAGAACATCTATATGCCCGGAAAGGGCGTTTATGCCATCCGCGTCCAGCACCACCGGCTTTTCCGTTTCCAGCAGCGCCCACACCAGCTCCGCCGTTTCATCTCCCCGGCCAAGGCCGGGGCCGAGGGCCAGCACATCGCAGCCTTGCAGACGCTCCCGCAGCAGCGGCAGCGCCCCAAGGCACAGCCGCCCGTCCCGCTCCGGCAGCGGAAACGGCAT
>UQMC01000057.1 GCA_900542115.1 uncultured Oscillibacter sp.
TAAAATAAAAATAATATTTCAAAAATATTGTGACGAAGTAAGCAGTTATCCTGTGTATTAGGGTGAAAGGCCTTATCACAAGGGAAAGGAGGTACGCATGGAGGATAAGCAAATTGTGGACTTATTTTGGGCTCGCTCTGAAAATGCCATATCCGAAACGGCGAATAAATACGGCAAGTATTGTCACTATATCGCTTATAACATTTTGCATAATAATGAGGACAGCGAGGAATGTGTCAACGATACATACATGAATGCATGGAGATCCATGCCGTCGCATCGCCCCAACAGATTGTCCACTTTCCTTGGAAAAATCACTCGCAATTTATCCTTAAACAAATGGGATCAATACAATACCGAAAAACGCGGAGCCGGGCAAACCATGCTTGCCCTTGAGGAACTACATGATTGTATTCCGGCTACTGGCGATGCTGAGCAAATTATTGACGATTTAGCGTTAGCAGAAGTGTTCAACTGTTTTCTTGCTTCACTCCCCAAAGAGAGGCGCAAGATTTTTATGCGCCGCTATTGGTATTTGAGTCCTATAAAAGAAATTTCCACCGACTATTCGATCAGCGAAAGCAAAGTAAAAATGTCTTTGCTGCGTTCACGAAATGAGCTGCGGCAATTATTGGAGAAGGAAGGTATTAACTTATGAAAGAAAAACGCATTTTGAATGCTATCGGCCAAGTGAATGAAGAGTACATTGTTGAAGCGGCCCCTGCAAGAAAAGCAAGAAAACAACCGAAGTGGATTAAGTGGGGAGCTGTTGCAGCCTGTCTGTGCTTCGTTTTGGCTGGGGTCTTGTTTTCCTCCACTCCCACCACTCCCGGCTTTAGTCTTGTAATGACTGCGTATGCTGCCGATGGAACGGGATATGAAATTGGAACTACCCCCGTTGTCATTACTGACGATATGTCTATCAATTCTGGCTTTTATGCAAGATATGACGAAGGAAACGGCCACGGAAGAGAAAACTTCCTGTTTCGTATTGTCTGTGAAAACAGCGACATCGAGTCTGTTTCGTATACGATTAACGGTGAAGAAAATGCTCAAAGTTTGTCCGATCTGGAAAATAACAATGCATGGTTTGCCACCCAAGAACTGCTGGAAGATGCGTCCGTTGGCGAGTTTCCTGTATACGCAACAAGACGCTCGGCTGATGGCATTTATAGTTACTCCTATGTTGGCAACACATATACTGTCAACAATGATGATCAGCGTTCGTCCGAAGTTTTCCTCGAGTACAGAATTGCAGATGATAACGGTCAGTGGTCTGCTGATGAAATCAATATCACTGTGAGCCTCAAACTGAAAGACGGTACAACTCTGGAAAAAGAACTTCTTGTCTGCCCAACCTATGATAGCACGACAAGAAATGTGGAAATCAGTGTCAAGGACGCGGAAAAATGGAATGGGTAACTTGCCCCGTTTGCGAACGCAAGACACGAATTAAAATTCGGCCAGATACGATACTTGAGAATTTTCCGTTATTTTGCCCCAAATGCAAGAAAGAGACACTAATATGTGTCAAACAACTTAATATTTCAGTTATCAAAGAGCCAGACGCAGAGACGCAGAGCCGATAACCCGTTAGCCATTAGGCGCGAGTTATCGGCTCTTTTGTTTTCGGCGGCTGTCAATTAAAGTCGCCGCATTATACGACGACTTTATGAGGAACACGGCGGTTTCTAAGGAGGGATCGTCGTGTTCATTTTGCTTTTTCATGGTACGCATAATATTCACCAGCTAAAAAAAGCGTAGCTCCCCCTCCGGGACAGTCCGGCTGCAAAGGTGCAATATACCAGTACAAATATGATAATGTGGTTTCGTGCGTCCGTATAGCGTCATGCTATGCGGGCGTTTTTATATGCCCCTGCTTCTGGTCACGGTGGCCAGAGGCTCCAAGGTGCCGGGGGCCTCCTGTTCTCCATTTCAATCCGCACTCACCAACCACCTTTTGAAATGGAGGACAATTATGACGACTATCAACCTGAAACGGTATTACCCCTATATGACCGAAAACGTGATGCTGGAAGTTTCGGACGAGATCGCCGCCGCCCTCTCTATGGGAGGCCGCCTGTGCGACAGCTACAAGCGGCAGAAGCGCAGAAATGGCGAGTGCTCGCTGGACACCGATCCCGGCTTTGAGGCCGACGTGCTCCGCCAGCCCATGACCCCGGACGAGTACATTGAGGCGCGGGAAACCACGTTTGCCCTCTATGACGCGCTGACCCAGCTCCCGCCCACGCAGGCCCGGCGTGTGTACCAGCACTATCTTCTCGGCATGAGCAAGGCCGAGATCGCGGCAGCCGAGGGCGTTGGCCGGAGCCGCATCTGCTGCTCCATTGAGCGCGGGCTGGCCGCTATGAAAAATATTTTGAAAAAATCTCTGTAAGAGGGAGTACATTTGCCCCCGAAACCTCCTGATAGGTGAGAGGAGTTTTCTTCCTCGCCTTGAAAACTGAATAGACAGTATTCCCGATACGAAATCCGCGTGATAGCGACGTAAGGTGCGCCGCCACGACAGCCAGTTCAGGAGGTGATGGACAAGCTGGCCGAGCGATCAACGCAGCCTTTGACCCGGTGCTGGCAAACCGGGTGCGAGGACAGCGCGGAGGATAATGAAACTTGCTCACGCCCTCCCACAGACTTGAGGGGGAGTCCCTGCGGTATGCGCCAGCCCTCCACGGGCAGCGGTACTGTGGGGCTATGCAGCCGAAGCCATCGGCGGTCTGGAATACTCCCCGTGCCGGGGATGCGTGGCAAATACGGCACACAACAATCATACAGGGAGCCGTCAAACCGGGTCTTTCTGTCTTATGACAGCCCAAACCATTCCGGCGCGGCGGCTCCCTCTTTTGTGGATTGAAACGGAAAACAACTGTCCCGCTGCTTCTGGTCATCGTGGCCAGAGGTGGGGCAAGGTCAAAGGACGGCGCTTTTGTGCCGTCCTTTCACGTTTCCCCACGGACAACGGGAAACAGATGTGATAAGTTTTATGGGAAAAGGAGGTCATATATGTCGAAGCCTACGACTGTTCTTTCAGTTAATGGTTTTGAAGTAACCGCAACCTTTGCGGAAAACCATAATGCGGCAGCCGTACACCATGTGAAGCAAATTCTTATATCCTCATTTGCGGGGAAAACTACTAAACTTCAATCTCGGAACATCCTTGAGATCCCTGATGTCCAGAGGTATAATGATAATGGTAGAAGATACTATGTACCGTGAAAACTTCATATTCCCCGCGTATTGATTGCGTTTTTTCATTGACCCATCGACAAATGAAAGGACGGATCAATATGATAGAAAACAGAATGATGACAGGTAATCGGGTCGATTGCCTATACCGCGTGTCCACCGACAAGCAGGTGGACTACAACGACAAAAGCCAAGCCGACATTCCCATGCAGCGCAGAGAGTGCCATCGCTTCTGTGAAAAAATGGGCTGGACGATTGTTCACGAGGAGCAGGAGGACGGCGTGTCCGGGCATAAGGTTAGAGCCGAAAACCGGGACAAGCTGCAAATCATCAAGGAACGAGCCAAGCAGGGAAAATTCGATATTCTGCTTGTGTTCATGTTTGACCGCATCGGGCGTATCGCTGACGAAACGCCTTTTGTGGTGGAATGGTTTGTTAAGAACGGCATCCGGGTCTGGAGTACGCAGGAGGGTGAGCAGCGTTTTGATAATCACACGGACAAGCTCACCAACTACATCCGCTTCTGGCAGGCTGACGGCGAAAGCGAAAAGACTTCAATTCGCACAAAAACCGCTCTCGGCCAGCTTGTCGAGGACGGCGGTTTCAAGGGCGGTCTTGCTCCCTATGGGTATGACCTTGTAAAAAGCGGACGCTTCAATAAACGCAAGCACGAGGTTTTTGAGCTGGCTATCAATGAAGCCGAGGCCGCTGTGGTACGGATTATCTTTGACAAGTATGTGCATGAGGGTTTCGGTGCTCAACGGATCGCCACCTACTTAAATAACCTCGGCTATCGGGCGAGAACGGGCAAAATGTGGCATCACGCCAGCATCCGGGGTATCATTTGCAATCTGACATATACCGGGGTGCTTCGCAGCGGCGAAAGCCGCTCCCAAACGCTGCCCCACTTGCAGATCATAACGCCGGAGCTGTTTGAGGCCGCACAGCACATTCGTACCTCCCGTGCCAACTCCGCCGAACAGGAACGGCGCGTACCGCTGAATACCCGTGGTCAGTCCTTGCTGGCCGGGAATGTCTTTTGCGGGCATTGTGGCTCCCGGCTGGCGCTCACCACCAACGGCAAGGCTTATCCGTGCAAGGAAGATGCTCACCGCATTGTAAAGCGTGTACGGTATATCTGCTACGGCAAGACACGCAAGCAAACCGAATGTGACGGGCAGACTGGCTACACGGCTCATATTCTTGACGGTATCATTGATAAGGTGGTGCGGCAGATCTTTGAACGGATGAAAGCGATCCCCAAAAGCGAGATCGTCAATATCCGCTATCGTGAAAAGATGGAAGAACGGAAGGCACTTCTCAAAAGTGCAAAATCGGACTACGCCAAGGCTGCCGCCGAGCTTGATACGCTCCGGGCAGAGGTCATAAAATCTCTCCGGGGCGAAAGTGCTTTTTCGCAGGAATTGCTCAGTTCCTTAATTGCGGACGGTGAGAAAAAATGTCTCACCATTCAGCACACTATGGAGGTAGCGCAGGCGACCTACGACGAGGGACAGGCCATGCTGGACGCCTTAAACGCTCAGTATGACGATATTATTTCATGGGCGGATATGTACGACAGCGCCAGCACGGAGTCAAAGAAAATGATTGTGAGCTGCCTGATCCGGCGTGTGGAGGTGTATCGGGATTATCGGCTGCATATCGACTTCAACATTGACTTTGAGCAGTTCAGCGCTGGGCTGGACATTTCGGCAATCGCCGCATAAGAAAAGCCCGCTTCAAAAGAGAAGTGGGCATAAAACAAAAAACTTGCTTTTTTCAAAGCAAGCATTTATTAAGAATACTCAGCGCACCCGATTGGTGGAGATAAGCGGGATCGAACCGCTGACCTCTTGACTGCCAGTCAAGCGCTCTCCCAGCTGAGCTATACCCCCGTGTAAGGGGTGCGCTGAGTAATTTCTTATTCAATTAGTGCGGGGGTTGTTTACCGCTTCAACCGGGCTCCCAGCTGAGCTAATCCCCCAAGCCAGTTCGCTTTGAACTTGTTTCGTTCGCTCGGAACATTTGTTAGTATATCAGGCGAGACCATGATTGTCAACATATTTTTTCAAAAAAATCAAACTTTTTTAAAGACAGGGAAAAAGTGTTGAAAATACGGGAAAAGTTCGGAGGGTTCGGCTGTGGCGGAAGGGGCATCGTAATACAGTGATGTTTTCAAAAGAATAACGCCTGCCAAAAACCGCCATTGCGGAAAGCGCCGCATTACGGTATAATATTTTATAAAGAAAGAGGTTGACCTTTTGAAAAGGAGGCCCCGCTATGGCCACAGTCTTTACAGTGAACGGAAAACAGGTGACAGCGGAAAGGGAGCAAAGGCTGCTGCAGTTTCTGCGGGACGAACTGCGGCTGACGTCTGTGAAGGACGGGTGCAGCGAGGGCGCCTGCGGAACCTGCACGGTGCTCATTGACGGAAAGCCCACAAAGGCCTGCGTGCCGATGACCGGTAAGCTGGCGGGCAAAAGCGTTGTGACGGTGGAGGGCCTTTCGGACTGGGAAAAGCAGGTCTACACCTATGCTTTCGGCGCGGCGGGGGCTGTTCAGTGCGGCTTCTGCATTCCGGGTATGGTGATCTCTGCCAAGGCACTGCTGGGCGAAAACCCGGACCCCAGCCGGGAGGAGGCAGCCTACGCGATTCGGAACAACATCTGCCGCTGCACCGGCTATGTAAAGATCATTGACGGAATTTTGCTGGCGGCTGAATGCTTCCGGGAGGGAAGGCTCCCGGAGGCGGAGCAGGACTGGCGGCCCGGCAGCCGGGTCTGTCGGGTGGATGTGGCGGAAAAGGTCATCGGCACCGGACAGTACCCTGATGACGTATATCTGGACGGGATGCTCTACGGTAGCGCCGTCCGCAGCCGGTATCCGAGAGCACGGGTGCTGGCTATCCATACGGAGGCGGCTAAGGCGCTGCCCGGTGTGGCCTGCGTGCTGACGGCGGCGGATATTCCCGGCAGCAACAAGGTGGGCCATCTGAAAAAGGACTGGGACACCATGATCGCCGTGGGGGATATCACCCACTATTTAGGGGACGCCATCTGCCTTGTGGCGGCGGAAACACCGGAACTTTTGGAGCAGGCCAAGGCGCTGGTAGAGGTGGAATACGAGGAGCTGCCGGCGGTGCACTCCCCAAGAGAGGCCATTTTGCCGGATGCGCCGCTGGTGCACCGGGACGGGAATTTGCTGGCCCATAAGCATATCCAGCGGGGCAACCCCGCGGAGGCCATTGCCAAGGCAAAATATATGCTGACGGAGCGCTTTTCAACGCCGTGGACAGAGCACGCCTTTTTGGAGCCGGAATGTGCCGTGGCGTACCCGGAGGGGAAGGGCGTCACCGTCCTTTCCACGGATCAGGGTGCCTATGATACCCAGCACGAGATCATGGGAATGCTGGGCCTTCCGGCGGAACAGGTGCGGGTGCGGAACTGTCTGGTGGGCGGCGGCTTCGGCGGCAAGGAGGATGTAACGGTCCAGCACCATGCGGCCCTCATTGCCTATCTGACGAAGCGCCCGGTTAAAGTGAAGCTCACCAGGGCGGAAAGCCTGCTCATTCACCCCAAGCGGCACCCGATGGAAATGGAATTTTCTCTGGGCTGCGATGAAAACGGCATCATTCAGGGCGTGGCGGCGGAGTGTATCGCCGACACCGGGGCTTACGCCTCGCTGGGCGGGCCGGTGCTGGAGCGGGCCTGCACCCACGGCGCGGGACCGTATCACTATGAGGCTTACGAGATCGACGGATGGGCCTATTACACCAATAACCCGCCTGCCGGAGCATTCCGGGGCTTCGGCGTGACACAGACCTGCTTTTGCATTGAAAGTCTGCTCAACCGCATGGCGGATATGGTGGGAATCTCTCCATGGGAAATTCGCTGGCGCAATGCCATCCGACCCGGCGAGGTGCTGCCAAACGGTCAGATCGTAGACACTTCCACGGGCCTTGCGGAAACGCTGGAGGCCATCAAGCCCTATTATGATGAGGCGGTGAAAAACGGCGACCCTGTGGGACTGGCCTGCGCCATGAAAAATGCCGGTGTGGGCGTGGGAATCCCGGACACCGGCCGGGTGCGCCTGACGGTTCAGGGAGGTAAGGTGCATATTTTTGCCGGTGCCTCCTGCATCGGGCAGGGCCTTGGCACGGTGCTGACGCAAATCGTCTGCGGCGAGACCGGCCTATCCCCGGAGAATGTGGTCTATGAGCGGTCAAATACATGGATGGCGCCGGATTCCGGCACTACCTCCGGCTCCCGGCAGACGCTGTTTACCGGTGAGGCGTGCTACCGGGCCTGCAAGGGCTTAAAGGATGCGCTGGCGGACGCCGCGCTTTCGGCACTGGAGGGGAAGGAATTTTACGGCGAATATCTGGGAAAGACCGACCCGCTGGGGGCGAAGGTCCCCAACCCGGTCAGCCATATTGCCTATGGCTATGCGACCCAGCTCTGCGTGCTGGATAAGGACACGGGCCGCATCAAGCATATCGTGGCGGCCCACGATGTGGGCAAGGCCGTGAACCCCACCTCTGTGGAGGGGCAGATCGAGGGCGGCGTGGTCATGAGCATGGGCTATGCCCTGACGGAGCGCTATCCCATTGACGAAAACTGCCGCCCCACGGCAAAATTCGGAACATTGGGCCTATTCCGGGCCAACCAAATTCCTGAGATCATCCCAATTATCGTGGAAAAGCCGGGACTGAATGTGGGCGGCGGCGCTATCGGCATCGGCGAGATCACCTCGATTCCCACGGCACCGGCCATTGCGGACGCCTATTACCGCTATGATGGGGAATTTCGGACATCGCTGCCGCTGAAGAATACGCCCTACGCAAAAAAATGACAGCGGCGGCGCCGCTGTCAAAGCAGGAGTGTGATTTCCATTATTTTTGCCGCCGTGCCAGTTCCAAAGCGGCGGGGGTGTCCACATCCGTTAATTCCCATGCGTCCGTTTCCAGCAGAATGAGATCGTCCTCGTGCTGCCGAATTACGGCGCTGCCGCCGGTATCCCCGGTCAGAGCAAACAGCTCCGGGTAAAGCCGAGCGGGGAACAGGCAGGGATTGCCTCGGACGCCGCTGTGGGCCATGGCGGCGATCTTGCTTGGCTTCTGCGCCCACAGCGCGGTGAGGGCTTCAGCACTCTCCCGCTTCAGCCATGGTTGGTCGGCCACTGAGAAAAGAACGCCATCGCAGTCCAGCAACGGCGTAAGCCCCAGACGGATGCTGCGGCTGAGTCCCAGCTCCGGCGCATCGTTGTAAATAGCGGCAAAGCCGTATTCTCCGGCTAATGCCAGAATTTCGGGATATTGGCTCACAACCACCGTGACAAGGCCGCCGGGAACGGCGTCCATAGCCCGGCGGATAAGGGATATTCCGTCGAGCTGGGCGGTCAGCTTATTGCTGCCGAAGCGGCGGGCATTGCCGGCCGCCAGCAGAACGCAACCGATCTTCAAATCCATCACCTCGATGTTTCTTTTTATAGTATATCCAATATTTCCCTGATAAGTCAATCCGAAAAAGGAGGGATGCTCCATGAGCACAATGGTCGGCAAACCTGTGAGCCGTGTGGACGCCTATGATAAGGTAACGGGCCGCACGCAGTATTATGAGGACCGGATGCCCGCCGGGGCTTTGTATCTGCGGGTGAAGCACGCAGAGATCGCCCACGGCTTTGTGCGCGCCATTGACACCTCGGCGGCGGAGGCCATTGACGGGGTGGTCAAGGTGCTGACCTGCTTTGATGTGCCGGACCTTCCGTTTCCAACGGCAGGTCATCCGTGGTCCATGGACCCGGGACATCAGGATGTGGCGGACCGGCATCTGCTCAACCGCCATGTCCGCTATTACGGCGATGATATCGCCGCAGTCATTGCGGAAAACGAGGTGGCGGCCAATCAGGCGCTCCGGGCGCTGAAGGTGGAATATGAGGAGCTGCCCTTTGTGCTGGATGTGCAGAAGGCCATAGAGCCGGACGCGCCGCAGCTCCACGAGCGGTTTCCCGGCAATGTCCTCAAGCACACGGATATGCGGAAGGGCGATTACGCTGCCGCCATCCGGGAGCCGGGACTGCTTCGGGTGGAGGGCTGGTACGAGACCCCCACCGTGCAGCACTGCCATATTGAAAACCACGGCTGCTATGCCTATGAGGAAAACGGGAGAATTGTAGTAGTATCCTCCACGCAGATTCCCCACATCATCCGCCGCATTGTGGGGCAGGCGCTGGGCCGACCGTGGGCGGACATCCGTATCATCAAGCCCTATATCGGCGGGGGCTTTGGCAATAAGCAGGACGCGCTCTACGAGCCGCTGTGCGCGTGGTGCTCCACACAGGTGGGCGGGCGCTGCGTCCGTATGGACTGTGCCCGGGAGGAGACGTTTGTCAGCAACCGTGTCCGTCATGCTATCCGCTTCCACATTATCTCGTGGCTGCGGAAGGACGGACAGATGGTCGCCCGGAAGGTGGAGTGCTTTTCCAATCAGGGGGCCTACGCCTCTCACGGCCACTCCATCTGCGCTAAGGCCATGGGCTCCTTTGCTCAAATCTATCCCTGCGACAACATGGAATGCGATGCGTGGACGGTATTTACCAACCGTCCTGTGGCGGGGGCTATGCGGGGCTACGGAATGCCGCAGGCCACGTTTGCCGATGAGGCCAACATTGACGAATGCGCCGCCGCTGTGGGGATGGAGCCGCTGGAATATCGGCTGCGCTACATTATGCCAAAGGATTTCCGCGACGGCTTCTCCGGCAATATCAACTATTTCGATTCCTTCCGGGCCTGTCTTGAAAAGGGTCGGGCCACTATGGATTATGACCGCAAGCGGGCGGAATTTGCCAAGGACACCGGCCCCATCCGCCGGGGCATCGGCGTGGCGCCGTTCTGGTACAATACCGGCGTGTACCCCATTTCGCTGGAAACGGCGTCTAACCGGATGCTGCTGAATTTGGACGGTACCGTGACCATGCACTGCGGCGAAACGGAGATCGGTCAGGGGGCTGACACCGCCTACGCGCAGATGACAGCAGAGGCGGTGGGACTGAAAAGCTACCGGGATGTCCATGTGGTGTCCTGTCAGGACACGGACATCACCCCCACAGGCCTTGGCGCCTACGCCAGCCGCCAGACCTATATGCAGGGCTTTGCCATCGCACAGACCGCCGCACTGCTGCGGGAGCGCATTCTGGCCTACGCCGCTGAAATGCTGGATTGCGCGGCGGAGGAGCTGGATATTCGGGAGGGGAACATCGTCCGCAGAGACAGCGGCGCGGTGGAAATGGACCTTTCTCATCTGGCCATGACCGCCCAGTATAACCCGGTGCATTCCCAGCATATCACGGCGGAAAAGACCGCCACCATCCGCTCTAACGCCTATTCCTTCGGCTGCACCTTCGCGGAGGTGGAGGTGGATATCCCCATGTGCAGGGTAACGCTGAAACGCATTTTGAACGTCCATGACTGCGGCAGCCTTATCAACCCGGCTCTGGCGGAGGCACAGGTCCACGGCGGAATGTCCATGGGAATCGGCTACGGCCTTTCTGAGCAGCTTTTGTTCGATGAAAAGACCGGCAGGCCCCTGAATAACAACCTGCTGGACTATAAGCTCTCAACATTCATGGACCACCCGAATTTGGAGGCGCTGTTTGTGGAGAATCCGGAGCCCACCTCGCCCTTCGGCACGAAGGCGCTGGGTGAGCCGCCGGCCTGTTCACCGGCACCGGCCATCCGCAGTGCCATTTTCAACGCCACCGGCGTGTCCATCGACACCACGCCCATGACGCCCCATGTGCTGTACAAGGCGTTCCGGGACGCGGGACTGATCGCAGAGGGGGGGAAGAACTGACCATGTACGATATGAAGGCGCTTTATCAGGCCGGCAGCGTGGAGGAAGCAGTGGCGCTCCGTTTAGAGCACCCGGAGGCCCAGATCATTGCCGGCGGCAGCGATGTGCTGGTGCAGATGCGGGAGGGCAAGCGGGCCGGCGCGGAGTTGATCTCCATTTACGGCATTGACACCCTCCGGGGTGTTTCCATGGAGCAGGACGGAACGCTGCGAATCGGTTCTCTTACCAGCTTTTCCCATATCACGAAGGATCCTTTGATTCAAAAATACATCAATGTCTTGGGGGAGGCAGTGAATCAGGTGGGCGGCCCTCAGATACGGAACATCGGTACCATTGGCGGCAACACCTGCAACGGTGTGACCTCCGCCGACTCCGCCTCCACGCTGTTTGCGTGGGACGCAATCATTGAACTTACCGGTAAAAACGGCGTCCGCCGCCTGCCGATTCAAGAGTTCTATATCAAGGCGGGTAAGGTGGACATTCGTGTGGAGGATGGCGAGCTTCAGACCGCCGTGCTGATTCCCAAGGAGAGCTACGAAAACTGCTTCGGTCATTACATCAAATACGCCATGCGGAACGCCATGGACATCGCCACGCTGGGAACGTCTGTAAACGTGCGGCTTTCCGCCGATAAGCGGACGGTGGAACGGGCGCGGGTGGCCTTCGGCGTGGCGGGGCCGGTGCCCCTCCGGGCGGAGACCGCTGAGCGTTTGGCCACAGGACAGCCGGTGAGCTTTGAATTGGCGGAGGCATTTGCCCATGCGGTAACGGCGGACATCAATCCCCGGGATTCGTGGCGGGCCGCCAAGGATTTCCGGCTGCACATCGCCGTGGAGAGTGCCAAGCGCGCGTTCCTTGAAGCGGTGAGACTGGCGGGAGGTGAGATGTAATGGCACAGTACCAGTTGATTCATTTCAACCTCAACGGCAAGGCCGTGGAAAAAATGGTAGACGTCCGGGCCAGCCTGACCGACCTGCTTCGCAATGACTTCCACATGACCAGCGTGAAAAAGGGCTGTGAGGTGGGGGAGTGCGGCGCCTGCAACGTCATCATTGACGGGGAGTGCTTCAACTCCTGTATTTATCTGGCAGTCTGGGCCGAGGGCAAGCACATCCGCACGCTGGAGAGCCTGTTGGGCCCCAACGGCGAGCTCAGCGATATCCAGCAGGCGTTTATTGAAGATCGGAAGAGCGTCGTGTAGGGAAAGAGTGTAGATCTCGGTGGTCGCCG
>UQMC01000058.1 GCA_900542115.1 uncultured Oscillibacter sp.
AAAATCAAGTTAAATTACCACAATATTGTTTCATTTCAGAAAGGAGGCCCTTTCCCGTGTATCAAACAGGCGATCTGCTGATCTATGGCAGCACCGGCGTTTGCCGCGTTCTGTCCATCGACCGGCGGCAGGACTATGTGGATGGCATCAAGCAGGACAAGCTCTATTACCGGCTCAAGCCCCTCCACCAAGGCGGCGTGATCTATACGCCGGTGGACAACAGCAAGGTGGTCATGCGCCCCGTGATCTCACGGGAGGAGGCCGAGGCCCTCATCGACACCATTCCCACGCTGCAGCCCATGGTCTGCAAGGCGCCCACCACGCAGGCCCTGACACAGCTCTATCAGGCCAATCTCCGCCAGCATAGCTGCCGCAGCCTTTTGCAGCTCACCATGTCCATCCACGCCAAGCAGGCGCAGGCGGAGGCTCAAAAACGCCGCCTCGGCATGGTGGACGAGCGGTTCATGAAGCAGGCGGAACAGCTTTTATACGGCGAGCTGTCCGCCGCGCTGGACATTCCCTACGATGAGGTGCAGCCCTATATCGCAAGCCGCATGGAGGCGCTGGTAGGCGCTTGAACCCTATAAATAAAGAAACGCTCTGATTTCATTGCGAAATCAGAGCATTTTTCATGTCATGCCTCTGTATTTTTTCAGCTGCCGCTCAAACTCCTCCGGCAGCGGGCAGGAAAGCTCCACCATCTCCCCGGTGCGGGGGTGGAGGAACCGCAGGCCCACCGCGTGAAGGCACTGACCCTGTAGGCCCGGCACCGCTTTTTTGCTGCCGTACACCGTGTCTCCCAGAATCGGATGGCCGATGTAGGCCATGTGAACGCGAATCTGGTGGGTCCGGCCTGTTTCCAGACGGCACTCCACATACGTTGCCCCCGGGAACCGCTCCAGCGCCGTCCAGTGGGTCACGGCCCGCCGCCCGCCGGACACCACCGCCATCTTCTTTCGGTCGGTGGGGCACCGGCCGATGGGCGCGTCCACCGTGCCGCTGTCCTCCCGGAGTCCTCCCACCACAATGCAGCGGTAGGTCCGGGCCAGCGTGTGATCCTGAAGCTGCTCCGCGAGGCGCACATGGGCCGTGTCATTTTTCGCCGCGATGATAAGGCCGGAGGTATCCCGGTCGATGCGGTGGACGATACCCGGCCGCAGTTCGCCGTTGATGCCGGAAAGGCTCTCCCCGCAGTGGTAGAGCAGCGCATTGACCAGCGTACCGTCCAGGTGTCCCGGTGCTGGGTGTACCACCAGCCCCTTGGGCTTATTGACAACAATGACGTCCGCGTCCTCGTATACCACCTCCAGCGGGATGTTCTGAGGAACCACATCTATCGCCTCCGGCGCGGGCCGGGAAACGGTCACGGTCTCGCTGCCGGTCAGCCGGGCATTCTTCGCCAGCGGGCGGCCCTCCGAGGTGATTCGCCCCTCCTCCGCCAAGCGCTGAAGGGCGGAGCGGCTCAGCCCCGTCTGTTCCGCCAGCCACGCATCCAGACGCTTTCCCGCATCCTCAGCCGTTGCCTGTAGCGTCATCGGCTCCATTCGGCTTCCTCCTGTCATGCTTTTCATAAAGGTACACATAGTAGACCGCCCCTAAAACGGCGCCGGAAACGATACACATATCCGCCACGTTGAACGTGGGATAGCTGGGCCAGAACTGGAAATGCAGCATATCCACCACATAGCCCAGCCGCAGCCGGTCGAGAATATTGCCGATGCCGCCGGAGAGGATGAGGCAGCAGGCCAGAATCCCCGCCGGATGCCGCACCACTTTCCGCACCAACAGCCACGCCACCGCCAGAACGATCACGCCGGTAACGCCCAGCAGCAGCCATTTCTGCCCTGAAAAGCTGGACCATGCGGCGCCGTAATTGTGGACCCGCATCAGCTCCACAAGGCCCGGCAGCAGGGGAGTGGTCTCCCCCAAAGCCAGATGCGCCGTGGTCCACGCCTTGACCCATTGGTCCAGTCCCAGTGCGGCCAGCCCCAGCAGGCCGAAAATCCAATAGTACATACCCTCTCCTTGCCGCGAACCGCCGTTCGCGCTTTTGCAGAATTTTTCAGAATACGCGCCAAATGCGGCGCCGGAGGCGCAGCGCTCCTCCGGCGTCCTCTTTACCGCATCTGATACCGCGTCAGCTCCTCGTAGAACTTCGTTCGGGCGGCCATGTGATAGGGATAGACCCACAGCGTTCCCACGCCGATGCACAGCGCGCCCACGATATACCAGCCCAAAAAGCTGAGATCCAGCACAAAAAGGTCCATCTTATGTCCGTCCATCATCCGGATGCTCTCGTCCATACAGGCCCGCCAGTCATACTCCGGGCGGTCGACCTTTACAAAAAACGCCTGTGAATAGGAATACGCCTTCACGATACCGGGAACCACCAGCAGCAAGCCCCACAGGAATGTAAAAAGACTGCTCAACAGGCCCAGCAGCAGCGTGCCGCCGAAATCCTCCGGGAAGCCCCGGAACACGTCCGCTACGTTCATGGGCTGGCCATCCCGGCTCTGCTTGAGGAACACATACGCCACCCCGTATGTCATGGGGCCGCTCAAAATCAGCGCGCCGATGCCGGACAGCAGTCCGCCTGCCGCCGAGCAGATGGCCATGGCAATGAAGCATACCGCCAGCGCTGTCAGCCACTCGTTTTTAAAAATACCGCCGCCAAGCTGCGCTCTGGCCTGCGCCTTCAGCTCCGCTCCTGTCATAAAATACCTCGCTTTCCGCTTATGCGTCCGCGCCGGTCTCCGCCGGCGCTGTTTCGCCGAATACGGTCAGGAACGCTTCCCGCTCCATGGTCTCGTGCTCTAAAAGATAGTGTGCCACGGCGTCCAGCTTATCCCGCTGGGCGGTCAGAATTTCCTGACAACGGCTGTACGCACCGTCCACGATCGCCCGTACCTCCTCATCGATCTGCGCCGCCACGGCCTCGGAATAGCCCCGGCTGTGGCCCATGGTGCGGCCGATGAACACCTCGTCATGGCCGCTGTCAAAAGACACGGTCCCCAGCCGCTCGCTCATACCGTACACCGTCACCATTTTCCGGGCGATAGCCGTGGCCCGCTGAATATCGTTACTGGCCCCGGTGGAAATATCCCCAAGACACAGCTTCTCCGCCACGCGGCCGCCCAGCAGACCCACGATCTGGTCCTCCATATAGTGCTTGGAGAGGTAGGAACGGTCCTCCTCCGGCAGAGAAACGGTCATGCCGCCCGCCTGCCCCCGTGGGACAATGGTGATCTGGCTCACCGGGTCCTGCCCCGGCAGAGCGTGCATCACAACGGCATGGCCCGCCTCGTGATAGGCAGTCAATTCCCGCTCATGCTCCGGGATGACCCGGCTCTTTTTCTCAGGACCGGCAATGACCTTGATCTCCGCGTCCTTCAAATCCTGCATGGTGATAAAGTGCTGATTTTTCCGTGCGGCCAACAGCGCGCCCTCGTTGATGAGATTTTCCAGATCCGCGCCGGTAAAGCCGGCGGTACCCCGAGCCAGGCGGCTCAGATCCACATCCTCCGCCAGAGGCTTACCCTTGGCGTGGACCTTCAGAATTTCCTCCCGGCCCTTGATGTCCGGCAGGCCCACATAGATCTGCCGGTCAAAGCGGCCCGGACGCAGCAGGGCAGGGTCCAGTACATCCGCCCGGTTCGTGGCGGCAAGGACCACCACGCCCTCATTGGCAGCAAAGCCGTCCATCTCCACCAGAAGCTGGTTGAGCGTCTGCTCCCGCTCGTCATGTCCGCCGCCGAGGCCCGTGCCTCTCTGGCGGCCCACGGCATCGATCTCGTCGATGAACACAATGGCCGGGGACTGCTTTTTCGCCTGTTCAAAAAGGTCCCGGACGCGGCTTGCGCCCACGCCCACGTACAGCTCCACAAAGTCGGAGCCGGAAATGGACAAAAAGCCCACGCCGGCCTCTCCGGCGACAGCCTTGGCCAGCAGCGTCTTGCCGGTGCCCGGAGGGCCTACCAGCAGTACGCCCTTGGGGATTCGGGCGCCCAAGTCGATATACTTCTTGGGGTCCTTCAAAAACTCCACGATCTCCTGAAGCTCCGCCTTTTCCTCATCGGCGCCGGCCACATCGTCAAACGTGACCTTCTTATCCTGATCGTTCAGCGTTCTGATTTGTGCGGAGCCGAATTTCGCCATGCGGTCCGGCCCCATGCCGCCCTGCGCCCGGACACTCATCATGTACCACATGGCGCCGAACACCACCGCCATCACCACGTAGGGCAGAATGATCTCCAGCCAATCCGTTCCATCCGGCGGGGGATAGCTGTAGGAGGTCAGGATGCCCGCGGCCTTCTGCTCCTTTACCAAATCATTGAGGTCATTGTAAAAAAGGGTATAGTCATGAATGCGGCAGCGGGCCGTGCTTCCGTCATGAAGTTGCATCACCAGCGTGCTGGAATCCGTGAACTGGAAGGACTCCACCTTCTGCTGCTCAAAAAGCTGCACCATCTGGTCATAGGTCATCTCGTCCTGCCGGTTCAGGGCTGTCAGCCAGCTAATGCACAAAAATACGATCATCAGCAGCGGCAAAATGCCGATGCCGGGCCTTTTCTTTCCCATTGGGGTCATGCGCCCCCCTTCCGTTTTGTTTGAGTCTTACGCCTTTTCGTAAACCTGCGGCTTCAGTACGCCGATATAGGGCAGGTTGCGGTAGAGCTGGGCATAGTCCAGTCCGTAGCCCACCACAAATTCGTCCGGCACCACAAAGCCGGACAGGTCCGCGCTTACCGCTTTTTCCCGTCGGGCGGGCTTATCCAGCAGCGTCACGATGGAAATGCTCTTGGCGCCCTTTGCCAGAAGATAGTTCTTCAAGAAAGCCAGCGTGTTGCCGGAATCGAGAATGTCCTCCACAATGACGATCTCACGGCCGGTAACGTCCTGCTGAAGATCGTGGCGAATCTGCACCCGTCCGCTGGACACCGTGCCGTTCTGATACGAGCTGACGGACATGAACTCAATGTCGCACATGATCTGCGTGGCCCGCACCAGATCGGCCATGAAGATGAAGGAGCCCTTCAGAACGCCTAAAAACAGGGGTCTGTGGCCCTGATACTTCTCATGGAGCTGTGCGCCCAGCTCCTGCACCCGCTTTTTCAGCTCCTCCTCGGATACCAATACCTTCAGGATATCCTTTTCCATCTCACTCGTCATGCTCATTCTCCTCTGTCTCTTTCAAAAATACTGCCCGCACCGGCATTTCATGCCGGCCCGGCGCAAAATCCGCTTCCGCTTCAAATCCGGGGACCGCCGCGGCCCGTCCGTTCACCCGCAGCACCGGCAAAGCATCCCGCTCCATCGGGGAAATTCCCCGGTCCGCGCAGAGCCTCTTGAGCGTTCTTCCGTTCAGCCGGTCCCGCGCCTCCCAGCCCGTCACGCTCAGCGCCGCGCCGGGAGGAACGGAGAGGGGAAGACCCTCATCTGTGTCCGCCGCTATTCTTACCCGCCAGGGGCCGAAGAAAACAGTCTGCCCCGGCAGAATGCGCTGTGACGCCACGGGCTCCGCCTGCCGCAGCAGCCGCAGCGTTTCCCCCTCCCGCACCGCGATAACGCCGTAGGGAAGGGAAACCTGTCCTCGCTCCAACTCCAGCACGGAGTGCACATGGAGATAGCCGATGTCCTTTTCCCGGCCCGCCACGGCGGCAATAGCAATCTGTACCGCCCGGCTCCGCACCGCCTCCGGGGTGCTGTCCAGCGCCGACACAGGCAGCGCGGCGGACACGCCGGGTACCAGTTCCGCTTTTTTCAGCAGTATCTCCGCCGCTTCATGGAGCGCCGCCTCGTCCGCCGCCAGCAACGCCGCCGTTCGGGCCATGTTCTCCACGGCCCGGGGATTGGCTGCCCGCAGCACCGGCATTACCCGGTGCCGCAGGAGATTGCGGGTCATATCGTCCTTTTCATTGGTAGCGTCCTCCACATGGGGAACGTGATGCGCCTCTGCATACCGCGCCAGCTCCGCCCGGGTCATCCCCAGTAGCGGACGCCGGATTCTTCCCCGCACCGGCGGAATACCGGTAAGGCCCCGGAGCCCCGTACCCCGCAGCAAATTCAGCAGCATGGTCTCGGCGCTGTCATCGGCATGGTGGGCGGTCAGGATACAGTCAAAGCCTTCCCGCTGCCGCACCTCCTCCAAAAAGGCATACCGCAGTGTCCGGGCGGCCTCCTCAACGGAAAGCCCCTCCCGTTCCGCCTTGGCCCGGACATCGCCCCGGCCGGCGAAAAAGGGAATAGCATGGGCGGCGCACCAGTCCCGGACGAACCGCTCGTCCCGGTCGGCGTCCCCACCCCGCAGTTGATGGTTAAAGTGGGCGGCAGCGACCCGCCGTCCCTGTGCCTGTCCCCATTGGACCGCCATGGTCAAAAGACACATGGAGTCCAGCCCGCCGGAAACCGCGCACAGCGCGCCCCGCTCCGGCAGGAAAAAGTCAGGCTCATTCGTCCTCGTCATATCGGTTTTCCAGCGTGGCAAAAGTGGTGTACTCGGGCATCCATCGCAGCTCCACCTTGCCGGTCTCGCCATGGCGGTTCTTCGCCACGATGCACTCGGCAATGTTCCGCTTTTCGGAATCTTCATTATAGTAATCGTCCCGGTACAAAAACAGCACAATATCCGCATCCTGCTCGATGGCGCCGGATTCGCGCAGGTCGGAGAGCATGGGCCGCTTATCATCCCGCTTTTCGTTGGCACGGGACAACTGGCTCAGACAGATCACCGGCACGTTCAGTTCCTTTGCCATGATCTTCAGCATACGGGACATATCGCTGACCATCTGCTGCCGGTTCTCGCCGCCCCGGTTATTGCCGGAGGCGGAGGTCATCAACTGCAAATAGTCGATGACCACCAGCGCCAGCCCGTCGATGCGGCGGCACTTGGCGTTCATATCCGCCACGGACAGCATGGGGTTATCATCGATTCGGATGTCCACCTTGTTCAATACACTGGCCGCCGCCGCGATCTTTTCCCAGTCCGTTTCCCGGAGGGAGCCGGTCCGCAGCCGCCCGCTCTCCACGCAGGCTTCGGAGCTTAAAAGCCGGGTGGCCAGCTGCTCCCGGGACATTTCCAGAGAGAACACGGCCACGGTCTTTTTCTCCGACTTTGCCACGTTCAGCGCCACATTCAGTGCAAAGGATGTTTTGCCCATACCGGGTCGGGCCGCCAGCAAAATCAGGTCGGACTTGTTCAGACCCGTGATCTTGCGGTCCACGGCGGAAAGGCCGGTGGAAAGTCCCGGCAGGCGGCTTTCGCTCTCGCTCATTTCGCTGAGGCGGTCCAGCACCTCCGGTAGCACCATCCGCAGCGGCACCATGTCCTGCGCGCTCTGGCCCCGGCGCACGGCATAGATTTTCTGCTCGGCGGCCTCCAAAATTTCGCCCGCCTCACCGATTCCCTCCTGCACCAGCGCCGTGATCTCGCCTGCCGCCTGGGCTACGCCCCGCAGCAGCGCTTTGTCCCGCACAATGGCCACATACTCCATGACGTTGGCACTGGTGGGCGTGATCTCCATGAGCTGCGCCAGGTAGGAGCGGGTGGTATTTTCATCGTAGGTCCCGGCCTTCCGCATTTCCTCGCAGACGGTGATACCGTCAATGGGCCGGGCATAGGTGAACATGGTGTAAATGGTCTCGAATATCTCCCGGTTCTGGCGGAGGTAAAAATCCGAGGGCACCAGCTTATCCATTACCTCCTTGACACAGCCCTCATCAATGAGCATGGAGCCAAGGACCGCCTGTTCCCCCTCTAAGGAGTGGGGCATCTGCCGCAAAAGCAGGTCTTCATTTGCCACGGTGCTCTCCTTTCCGCTTCCCCGGAAGCACAAGTTAGACATACAATCATTTTTGTCAGGGCGTCCCCCAGGGGAGCCTCTCTTGCCCCTGCGGGGCAATTCACCTTCTGTACCTGACAAAAATACATTGACTCAGCTGCCTTGGGCAGCGCTCACCAGTGAGTGGATCTCACTGGTGCGGGGGTTGCTCAAGGGGAAACCGCCGCAGCGCCGCCAGTGGCGGAATAAGCAAGGCTGTTTCGAGGATGCGGCACGATTTGCAGTCTTATCATAGAGACTGCAAATCGTATTGCCGCGACGGTGTATCCTGATCCCCCTTGAATTAGTCTTACTTCTCCTCGCAGACGGTGACATACACCGTGCCGCTGACCTCAAAGCCCAGCTTAGCCTTTACCTGATAGCTGCCGTAGGCTTTGATGGGCTCGTCCAGCACCAGCTTCTGCTTGGGGATGTCCACGCCGTACTGGGTCTTCAGGCCCTCGGAAATTTCCTTGGTGGTCACGGCACCGAACAGCTTGCCGCCGTTGCCGGCCTTGGCGCTGAGCTTCACCGGGCAATTTTCCAGCTTACCGGCGATCTCCTGTGCCTCGGCCTTCAGCCGGGCCTCCTCGGCCTTCCGGGCCTTTTCCTTCAGGTTCATGGTGTTGATGGCGTCCGCCGTGGCGGGAATCGCCAGCTTCCGGGGCAGGAGGAAGTTCCGGCCGTAGCCCTCGGAGACCTCTATCATCTCGCCCTTCTTGCCCTGACCCTTCACGTCCTGCTGTAAAATCACTTTCATGTTATATATCCTCACTTTCCGAATGTTCTGAATGAATTTGCTTTTTCAATTCCTGAAGCTCCACTTCCAGCGCTTCGACCTTTTGCGCCATACTGCTCCACGCGCAGACAGCAATCGCCAGAATCAGTGCGATCACAGCGCCTGCCCGATAGATGCCGGTACCTCTGAGATCAAACAGCATCCACCCACCAAAGAAGATAAATACCTCCATCAGGATCAGGCAGACCGCATACGCCTTCAAAAACGCCTTCATAGGCCACCTCACTTTTCAAAGTAAGCGTCCAGCACGCCAATGAGCTGCTGGCGGACGCTCTCCGGGTCGGAATCCTCCACACGGCCGCCTGCGGTGGTGGAGTTTCCGCCGCCGCCCAGCGCCTCCAAGATTACCTGCACATTGATCTCGCCCAGGGAGCGGGCGGAGATCAGCACCGCACCGTCTGCGGCGTAAATGACGAAGGACGCCTGCACGCCCTTGAGCGTCAGCAGCTCGTCCGCCGCCTGTGCCGCCGCCACGCGGTCCACACCCGGCTCCTCCACCACGGCAACGGCGATATTCTCCCGGTACATTTCCGCCCGGCGGATAATATCGTATTTTGTCACCATGTCCTTGAGGTCATTCTGGAACAGCCGCTGGACCTCCGCCGTGTCGGCTCCGGCGCGGCGCAGGAACGCCGCCGCCTCAAATGTCCGCCCGCCGGTTCGCTGGGTAAAGTGCTTCGTGTCCAGCACAACACCGGCCAGCAGGGCCTCCGCCTCCTCCCGCAGAAGGTCGGCGGGCTCCACCAGATATTGCAGCAGCTCCGTCACCAGCTCGCAGGCCGAGGAGGCATACGGCTCGTGGAAGCTGAACGCGGCGTTTTCTATGTAGCTGGCGGCGCGGCGGTGATGGTCGATGACCGCCACCCGGTTGCAGGACTCCAAAAGCTGGGTGCTTTCCACCATGTCCGGCCGGTTGGTGTCCACCACCACCAGCAATGTGTCCGCCCGCATCTGCAAAAAGGCATCCGCCGGTGTCAGAAATACGTTTTCGTATTCCGGCAGCGCGCCCAGCTTTTTCAGCAGGGGCACAGCGGCGGTATGATTCCCATCAATGACGATATGCGCTGTTTTGCCCCGCTTTCGGGCGGCGCAGCAGATGCCCGCCGCCGCGCCCACGGCGTCCATATCCGCAAAGGCGTGGCCCATGACATAGACCTCGCCGGCGTCATTCATCAGCTCCCGGAGGGCATTTGCCATAACCCGGGACTTCACCTTCGTCCGTTTTTCCGTGGACTTGCTCCGTCCACCGTAGAACGCGAAGTCCACCTGATTGCGGACCACAGCCTGATCGCCGCCCCGGCTCTGGGCCATTTCCAGCGACAGCTTGGCATTTTTATACAGCTCCGGAATGCTGGGGGAGTCCTTGCCGATGCCGATAGAGAGCGTGGGACTCGTGCTCTCCGTTACCTTAATGGCCCGGACCGTATCGAGAATGGAAAACTTCTCGTCTACAAAATGCTGGAAATACTGCTCCTCAAACAGGAACAGGTAATGGTCCCGGTCCGTTTTCAGCAGAATGCCGTGTCCGGCCTCCGCCCATGTGCGGAGCTTTTCGTCGATCTGCGCCAGCACGGCGCTGCGCTGGGTGTCCTCGCAGGCCTTCATCAGATCCTCATAATTATCCAGCATCAGAATCGCCGCCACCGGGCGGCTGGCCTCGTAAACATCCTTCAGGCGGTCGGCCTCCGTGGTTTCCACCCAATAGGTTGTCGCCACCATGCTCTGTGCGCCGCCCTTGCTCCGGGAGCGCACCAGACTGCCGTACACCCGGAATCGGCGGTTGTTCATGGTCACCCGCTCCGGGCTTTCCTGCTTGCCGCTGAGAAGCCACTGGGTCTGGAACTCCGGCACAGCCTCGGAAAGCCGCATTTCAAACAGATGCTCCCGGACGCCGGCTAACTGCAGAAAGCTCTCGTTGCTCCAGATGATCTCCCCGGTGTCCGGCCGGAACACCAGCGTAGGGAGGGGGGAGTTGATAAGAGTGGACTTGCTGGCGGTATCCACGCTGCCGGTCACAGAGTCGATATACTGCAAAACGCCCTGCCGCCGCTTCTGGTTATTCTGGCGGAAGTAGACATACAGCAGCACCGTCACCGCAGCCTCCAGCACGGCCAGCTTCCAGCTCACCGGAACTGCCGCCACCACGAACAGCAGCATGAAAAAGAAATAGAACTTCAGATTTGGTTCCAAAAGACGGGATAGCTTTTTATTATTCATGCATTACCTCGTTTTTTATCAGGCCCGGCCCGCCGGGTCCCGTATCAGCGTGCCAAAAAAATTTCGCCCGCTGTACAATTTCAGAGCGTTTCAAACGTTCTGAACATTCTTGATGGAAGCAGCGCAGGACGCCGCTCCCAGGTTTCCCGTGCATATCCTTACCTTACCATCGCGAAAAATTTGCTGCCCGAAAGACAACCTTGGGTTTTACCGATAGGTCATTATATTATATCAGTTTACCCCGCGGTTCGCAATGCTATTTCCGCCGAAATCTATATTTATCGGGCACTTTTTTGTTTCTCATCGCTAATTTTTTCTCTGCCGCGCAAATTTTAGCTTGACAAGTTTCCTTGTCAGTGCTATCATCCGTTTTGACAATGATACTTGTCATTTTGACAAGCGCACTTAGCAGAAAGGAGGGCGGCCATGCCCCTGTACAACCGATTGAAGGAATACCGCGCCCGTCTGGGCGTCAATCAGCAGGAAATGGGCCGGCTGGCCGGGGTATCCCGGCAGACCATCAGCCAGATCGAGCGGGGCGATTATTCCCCGTCCGTCACGCTGGCGCTGAAGCTGGCAAAGCTCTGTCAGGTGTCCGTGGAGGACATTTTCAGCTATGAGGAGGATAAGCATGAAGCAGAAAAGTGAAAATCAAAAGGCGCTTCCGAAATTTTTAAGCATTTTAGTGATTGCCAGTCTCGTCGGCGGTGTGCTGGGCGGATTATCCGGCGCGGCCGGGTATTTCCTGAAGGGCGAGGAACTGGGCGCGGCCATTACTCGGCTGCTGAGCACCGCATCCCCGTGGGCCATGGCCCTATGCGCCACCGTGCTGCTGGGCAGCGGATTCTACCAGTACCGCCGTGCCAGAACCGCCTTCCGCAGCTGGGATAGCGAAAACGAGGACGTCATTCAGCGCGCAGAGGAGCGCTTGAGCCTGACGCTGCTGCTGGACAGCCTGACGGTGATCGCCAGCTTCTTCTTTTTCAATGCCGGAATCGTTTATCTGCCGCAGGAGGTCGACAGCACCATGATTCCACTGCTGGCGATTTTTTTGGTTGTCATTGCACTGTCGATTCTGCTTCAGCAGAAGACTGTGGATCTCACCAAGGAGATTAACCCGGAGAAGCGGGGCAGCGTCTACGATATGAAGTTTCAGGAGCGCTGGTTGGAAAGCTGTGATGAGGCGGAGCGCCGCCAGATCGGTCAGGCCAGCTACAAGGCGTATACCACGCTGAACAAATTCTGTCCTTACTGCTGGGGCGTACTGTTTCTGGGGAACATGATCTTTCATTACGGCATCCTGCCAAGCACCGTGGTTCTGCTGGTCTGGGCGGTGCTGACGGTGAGCTACACCCGGGAGGCCATCCGCCTCAGCCGGGGCAGCCGGTAAAGGCTGTGCAGCAATGAGATAAAAAAAGCGGACCGCTG
>UQMC01000059.1 GCA_900542115.1 uncultured Oscillibacter sp.
GCGGAGGATTTACCACTTTATCGACAGTCTCAAGGCTGCACAGAAATAAATCTGTGCAGCCTTTTCAGCAGTATTTCAGTTCAGAAAATCCTTCAGCTTTTTGCTCCGGCTGGGATGGCGGAGCTTCCGCAGGGCCTTTGCCTCAATCTGGCGGATACGTTCGCGGGTCACGTTGAACTCCTTGCCGACCTCCTCCAGCGTGCGGGTTCGACCGTCCTCAATGCCAAAGCGCAGCTTCAGGACCTTTTCCTCACGGGGCGTCAGCGTGGAGAGGACGTCCATCAACTGCTCCTTCAGTAGCGTAAAGGAAGCGGCCTCACTGGGCTCACTGGCACCCTCATCGGGAATGAAGTCACCCAAATGGCTGTCCTCCTCCTCGCCGATAGGCGTCTCCAGAGATACCGGCTCCTGCGCAATCTTCAAAATCTCCCGTACCTTATCCACAGGCATATTCATCTCTGCGGCAATTTCGTTAGGCGTGGGATCGTGGCCCAGCTCCTGAAGGAGTTGCCGGCTGACGCGGATGACCTTATTGATCGTCTCTACCATGTGTACGGGAATGCGAATCGTCCGCGCCTGATCGGCAATGGCCCGGGTAATAGCCTGCCGAATCCACCATGTTGCATAGGTGGAGAACTTGTAGCCCTTTGTATAATCAAACTTCTCAACAGCCTTGATAAGACCCAGATTGCCCTCCTGAATCAAATCAAGGAACAGCATTCCGCGGCCCACATACCGCTTTGCGATTGAAACAACCAGACGCAGGTTTGCCTCTGCCAGCTTTTGTTTTGCCTTTTCACCGGCCTTGCGGTCAGCCTTCCATGCGGCAATTTCTTCCTCTGTAGCAGAGACCGGCTCCCCGGCAGAGCGCTGCTTTTCTACTTCATCCAGCTTTTCGGCGGCTTCGGCGCCTTTGCTCATGGCCTGAGCCAGAACGATCTCCTCATCCGGGTTCAGCAGGGGGACCTTACCAATCTCCTTGAGATACATCCGCACGGGATCGTCAATGGAAAAGCTGCTGACAAGAGAATTGGGGTCAACCAGCTCTTCCTCCTCCACATCGGCGATTTCCTCAGCAGCAGGCTCGTCATCAGGGAGGTCCGGCAGCAGGTCTTCCTCCGTACCGATTTCGATATTCAGCGCTTCCAGAGAGTCATAGAGCTGATCCATCTGTTCGCTTTCCAAATTCAGATCGTCCACAGCCTCCATCAGCTCTGAGGAGTCCAGACGTCCCTTTTTCTTGCCCTGTGCCAAAAGCTCACGCAGCTTTTCCTGACCAGCCAGCCAGCTTGCAGCGGGAAGTGCTGCCACCTGCTTATCGTCCAAACGAAGAATACCGGCCTTCTTGGCCTCCTCATCCGTCATGAGCTGGGAGGGCTCCTGCTGAACAGCAGTGGATTTTGCTGCTTTGCCGCTCTTGCGGGCAGTGGGGGCCTTTGCGGCCTTTTTTCCATCGGCCGCGTCCAAAATGGCGTCCGCCTGAGCCTTCAGCTCCTTGGGCGTCAATACTTTTTCTTCAGACATATTGTGTTCCTCTCTTTTTGTTCTTGTATTTTTCGACAGCGGCCAAGAGGGGATCCTCCTGTGCCGTTCGTTTGTCAGCTTCTTCGTTGATAACGTTTATGTAATCCTTCAAGGCCTGCGCGGCATTGGAAAGCGACACCGGCTCCTGACAGACCGCAGTAAGATGCTCCGTTTCCTCCTGTGTAAATTCCTCTCCCAAGGAGGCAATCATCGGCCTCTTTCCAGCGGCATGGACCTCCCACAGCCTTTGAAATGCACGTCCCAGCAATGGGGAGGAAAAACGTTCGGGCACGAGCGGAATGTGATCGGAGAATAAGGTATCATCCCACAAAAGGAGGCGGAGCACACCTTCCTCTGCCCGGGCCGATCTCATGTTATCATAGTGGATTCTGCGCTCTCTCGGCTGAAGCGAGACAGCCGGATTCAAATCCTTGCGAAGCTCCGCCCGCTTTTCCTTGGAGGCCCGGCGCCGAAATGCCTGCTTTACCTCTAATGCCATGGCGTCCTTTGTGATTCCGGCAGCCTCCGCCGCCCTCGCCGTGTAGATTTCCCGCTCCACAGCGCCGGGGAGGGAAGCCAAGAGCTCACTGACCTCGCCGCAGTAGGCAATACGAGCTTCATCGCTGTGCAGATCATATTTTCCGGCAATTTGCGCCATGCGGAACTCAATTCCGTTTTCACTGCCGTTCAGCAGCCGCTCAAAGGCATCCGCGCCCTGAAATTTAATAAAATCATCTGCGTCCTGCTTGACGTATTCGCCATCGACCAGACGGCGGGGGAGCTGTAATACCTTGACGCTGAATTCGGAGCCGTTGAGCAGATCCAGCGCCCGCTGGGTGGCCAGTTTGCCCGCGTTATCGTTGTCATAGCAGAGAACAAGCTCCTTGGTAAAGCGGCTCAAAAGCCGTGTCTGCTCTATCGTCAGCGCCGTTCCCATGGAGGCCACGGCATTATCAAACCCGGCCTGATGCAGCGTTACGATATCCAGATTGCCCTCACAGAGAATAATATTGGGACGCTTTGACTTTTTTGCCAGATTCAGGCCATATAATACACGGCGTTTGGAGTACACCAGCGTTTCCGACGAGTTCATATATTTCGGCTCGGACTTGTCCAGCACACGGCTGCCGAAGGCGACCACATCGCCGCGGGTATCAATGACCGGCAGCATCAGGCGGTTGCGGAATTTATCATATAAGCCGCCCTTTTTATTCTGCACCACAAGTCCGGCACTCAAAAGCTCCGCCTTGGTGTAGCCCTTTTGCGTCATGGCGTTCAGCAGAACGTCCCATTCGTCCAGCGAGGCGCCCATGCCGAATTTCACGGCAGTGGATTTTCGTATTTGGCGCTTGTCAAGATACGCCTGTACCGCTTGACCCTCCGGCTGCTGTAATAGCTGATAATAAAATCTGGCGGCGTCCCGGTTCAAATCCAAAAGGCGCTGCCGCCTGCGGCCGGCCTCCCGGTCACCATCTTCCTCGGGAACCTCCATACCGGCGCGCTTGGCCAAAAAGCGCACCGCCTCGGGAAAGGAGAGGTTTTCCTCCTCCATAATGAAGTTGATAACGCTGCCGCCCTTTTTGCAGCCAAAGCAATGGTACATCTGGCGGTCCGGCAAAACGTGAAAGGAGGGGGTCTTTTCATTGTGGAAGGGGCAGCAGCCCCAATAGCTCCCGCCCTTGGCAGTCAGCGGCACATAGCTGCCGACGATATCCACAATGTCGCTGCGAGCAACCAGCTCGTCCATAAAGCTCTGGGGAAAGGCCATGCCAGACCTCCTTTCTAAATCGTTTTCCCTGTGTTATTTCAACGGATATTAAGTTATACCCCTTGCACTTCAAAAATCCTCTTTTTTTTCGAAAATTTTTGACTGATTTTGAAATTCCCGCTTTACAGTGTGTCTTTTGGGGCTGTATGATAGGGATAAGTACCATGGCATAAAATGCGAAGGGGAACAGCACAATGGCAATCTGGCTTTGGCTTGCCAAAATGGACAGGCCGCTTTCGGAAAATGAATATCACGATATGCTGGAACTGCTTCCGGAGGACAGACGCCTGCGTTTGGAGCGTATCCCAAGGGAAAAGCATCAGGAGGTTCTGTGCGCCTATCTGCTGCTGCGGCTGGCCCTGCATGACAGATCGGAAGAGCACACGTCTGAACTCCAGTCACGGCTACATTGCCTGTAATCTCAACGGAGGCGTCCGGGAAGCCGTACTTTCCTGCATACCCGGAGGTCCACTTCAGCCTCAGCCATACGGCGGGGGCGGCCGCTGTAGCCGTGGCCGACACACCGGTGGGAGTGGATATTGAGCATATCCGCCCTGTCAGCGTCCGCACGATGGAGCGCATTGCGGGGGTGCGGACACAGGAGGCTTTTTTTAGATGCTGGGTGCGGCGGGAGGCCCGGGTAAAGCGCACAGGCGCTGGAATCGTGACGATGATGAAAACGGAAACACCGCTGAGAGCAGGGGAGTTTTACTATGAGATATCATCCTTTCCGGGATATGCCGCAGGCGTAGCCACAGGGGAACCGGCTCCGCCCAAAAAGATACAGCGTTTACATCTGGATGAGCTTCTTTGAAAGGTAGTATCTTGACTTTTGGACCGAACACGATATAATAAAACGGTAATTGATCGTGTATTCTCATAGACTTTGATAGGAACATGAGGGAGGTAGCATTGACATGACATATTCTCTTGAGGTAGCCGGTTTAAAACGGGAGCTTCCCATCTGTAAGGTAACAGATGATCTGTACATTGGCGCTTTTATCTGCTTTGGCGATGCCGAATTGACAGTAGCCTGTGCGCGGGAGCTTTTGAAGCTGGTTCCCGCAGACAGCTATGATTATATGTTTACTGCGGAGGCAAAAAGCATTCCGCTGATTCACGAAATGGCCCGCCAGTCCGGCGCGAAGAAGTATTTCCTTGCCAGAAAAAGCTCCAAGGTTTATATGAAGGACTCGATTTGCGTGGAGGATCAGTCTATTACCACTGCCGGACTTCAGCGGCTGTATCTGGGGCGGGATGACGCCGCGCTGCTGCAGGGAAAGCGGATTTTGCTCATGGATGATGTGATCTCCACCGGCGGGTCCCTGAAAGCAATGGAGGCACTGGTGGAAAAGGCCGGCGGCATTGTCACCGGCAGAATTGCCGTTCTTGCCGAAGGCGCGGCTGCCAAGCGCACGGATATCAAGTTCTTGGAAAAGCTGCCGGTCTTCAATGCGGACGGTACTATCAAGGAATAAAGCGCTTTGATAAAATAAAAGACTCTCCCGGAGCTTGATCCGGGAGAGTCTTTTGCTTATTTGGAGATACTCTTACAAGAGATAGCTGTATTCCTTCAGCACCGTGCGGATTAACAGGGCAATATCAGGCGGCAGGCGGTCATCCGAGGCAGGGTCTGCCTCGAATACCTTACCCTCCAGCCGAATCAGTACCTTTCCACCGCCCAGCGGCAGGAATCCCTGATTTTCTTGGCTCTCATCAAATCCGCTCCGGGTCAGGAACAGGGTGAATTTATCCCGATAGGGCGCGGAGTCATAGGGGCAGAATACCGCGCAGTTGCCGCACTCATTGCACATACGGTCCACATGGAGAATTTCGTGCCGCCCACCCGGGAGTTCGATGACCACATTGGCCCGGTTCGGGCACACATCAGCACAGACCTGACAGACGGTATTGCAGTGCAGACAGCGGTTTCCCTCGCAGCCCACTGTGGGCGGAGAAAGGATTCCTTTTTTGGAAATTGCTTCTTCCCGGGTCACGTGGGCGTTTTCCGGGACACTGAGCGTATGAGGTGCACCGATTACAATATCCGCAAAGCGCTGTGCATCGGCGATTCCCTCTACCACAGTGGCAGGGCCGCGCATGGCGTCACCGCCCACATAGACATTCTCCAAATTCGTACAGAAGCCGGGGATGTCCTTATCGTTTACCGCGATTCCGTTTGCGGTAAACAGTTCGCCTTCGACCTGCTCACCAACGGCGGCAATTACCGTATCGCAGTCGAACTCCATGAGCTCGCCTGTCGGAAGCGGGCTGCGGCGGCCCTTTTCATCCGGTGCGCCCAAGGTCATCCGCTCACATTTCAGCCTGCCGTTTTCCTGTGCAACAGGAGCAGCCAGCTCTAAAAAACGAACGCCATCGGCCATTGCCAGTTCCAATTCCTCGGCATCGGCGGGCATATACCGTTTTGTGCGGCGGTAAACCAGCGTCGCGGACGCTGCCCTTGAGCGAATCGCCGCTCGGGCCGCATCCATCGCGGTATTGCCGCCGCCGATGACCGCCACATGGCCCAAGGAGACCTTTTTCCCGGCCTTTAAATCCCGCAGCCATTGAATGACGGGGACAACGTTGCCGGGGATATTCAGTCTCCCGGCCTTTCCGGCACCCACCGCAAAGAAAATGTGGGTATATCCGGCGACGTTCAGCTCCGCTACGGAGGGAGCCGGTGTATTCAGCCGAATTTCCGCACCGTAAAATTGCATCAGGGCAATATCCTTTTCAATGGCAGCCTCACTGATACGGAAGCCCGGAATCACCTGCATCGGCACACCGCCCAGCCTGCTGCTCTTTTCAAAGACCGTGACCGGGATTCCTGCTCGGCCCAGAAAATATGCTGCGGCAATACCAGTGGGACCACCGCCGATAATAGCGGCCTTCCGTCCGTCGGTGACCGGCGCAGGCTTTTTCAAAGAACGCATCAATGCGTCATATCCGTTTTCCGCCGCCACGAGCTTCGTTTCCCGAATATGAACGGATTCATCATAGTAATTTCGAGTACACTTTGTCTGGCAGCGGTGGGCGCAAATGGTTCCTGTGGTGAAGGGGAGGGGATTTTTCTCCGTAATGAGCGTTAGCGCCTCCGTATAGCGGCCGGTACGGCACAGCTCCATATACTCCGGAATATCCTGCCGAATAGGGCAGCCGCCCTCACAGGGGGCAGTGAAGCAGTCCAGCAGAGGGACCTTCTCCGTCAGCTTCCGGCGGGGGAGAGGCTTGATGTCCTTCAGGTGGTATTTATCGTGCCGGGCTGAGCGGGCCAGTTCATTCACAGCCAGCGAATCCACGCCACTGAATGACTCGAACGGAAAACGTTCCAAAATTTCCCCGATTTGCGTAAAACGCTGGTAGCCGCCGGGCTTCAACTCCGTTGTCGCCATGGTGATAGGCCAGATGCCGCAGACAAACAGCTTGTCAATGTTGAAAGCATCCGCACCGCCGGCATAGGAAAGGCGGAGCTTTCCGTCAAACTCCCGGCTGAGCCGCGCCGCCATAGCTGTTGTCAGCGGGTAGAGGCTCTTTCCGGCCATGTACATCTCTTCGCTTGGCAGCTCACCGGCCTTTACGTCCACCGGGAATGTATTGCTGAGCTTCAATCCAAACTCCAAGCCGCGTTCCGCAGCCAGCTTTTCCAATCGGCGGAACATGGGAACCGCATCCTCGTATTGCAGGTCCTCTTTGAAATGATGGTCATCAAAGGCGATATAGTCATAGCCCATTTCATCCAATATGGAGCGTGCCGTTTCATACCCCAGCAGGGTAGGATTGCACTTGACAAAGGTATGCAGTCCCTTTTCCGTGATGAGATAGCTCGCAATGCGCTCAATCTCCTCCGGCGGGCAGCCGTGGAGCGTGGAAAGGGTAACAGAGCGTGAAATATGGGGAGAGATCGTATCAATATAGTCACTATCCTCCGGGAACAGCTCATGGAGCACCGCAATGCACTCTTGAAAGACAGGCGTTTTGGCAGCGTCCATCATCCCGTTTAGGAACGTATCGACCTTTTCACCCTTGATGCCCTCTAAATCATAGCCCACAGACATATTGAACACAAAGCCGTTGGCATCGCCCAAGCCGTATCGCTTGGCAAGCATTTTGCAGGCGCACCAAGCCTTGACATATTCCGCAAAGGCCTGCGGGACCGTCAACTCTGTGGACCACTCGCAGTTATAGCATTCGTCCTCTGCCAGAATGCAGGGGCGGTTGATGCAGGCGGCCAACTCCGCGCCATCCATTTTCTGAACGGTTTTCAGCTCAAAGAACCGGGCTCCTGCAAAATACCCCACTATGATGTTCTGTGCCAGTTGGGTATTGGGACCGGCGGCAGGACCGAAGGGTGTTTCAATGGTCTCACCAAAAATGGGCAGCATTTTCCCGCTGGGATGAAACGGCCGCTGCACACCGAACACGGAACCGTCCCGGGCATATTCCGCAGATATCCATGTCATCAGTTGGCGAAAGGGAATTGGGGTCATTAACTCAGACATATTCACACCTCGTTTCGATTTTCAGTACGTGCGGTGGTTCAGCTCCCCCCAGAGCTTTTTGGCCGCCTCTAAAATATGCGCGTTTTCCACTTCCTCATCCACGCCCACAAGCTCCCGGTCCAGCATCAGGACCCTTCCGTTGGCGATGGTAGTCTGGCACTGCCGCCCCGTCATGCCGAAGATCATGTGACCGTCAATATTTTCATCGGAAAACGGCGTAAACGGCTTATAGTCCATCACGATGATGTCCGCCGCCGCGCCGGGCTTCAGCACACCGAGCGGCGTCTCAAAATACCGGGCGCCGATTTTGGCGTTGTTTTTGAACAGCATATCCGTGACCTCGCACCAGCCCACGTTGGGAAGACAGGCATTATGCCGCTGGGAGCAGAGGGCGACTTTCAGGGACTCCAGCATATCATTTGTATAGGCGTCCGTTCCCATTCCCAGCAGGATTCCGTGCCGGTAAAGCTGGAGTACCGGAGAAATGCCAACAGCATTTCCCATATTGCTCTCCGGATTATTTACAACCATGGTATCGGTCTCCCGGATGATCTCCATCTCGGCGGGAGAGACGTGGATGCAGTGGCCCAGGATGGTCTTGGGGCCCAGAATGCCGTGGTCCTGGAGGCGCTGCACCGGGCGGCGGCCGTAATTTTGCAGACTGTCATAGACATCGTTCATACCCTCGGAAACATGGATATGATAGCCGGTGCGGCCGTTGTTGGCCTCTACCATGCGGTCGAAGGTCTTATCGGAAAGGGTAAACAGGGCGTGTCCTCCGAACATAGCCGCCAGCATGGGATTTTGTTCCTTTTCACATTCCGCGATAAAATCCGCATTTTCCTGTATCGCCTGCCGGCACTTTTCTTCTCCGTCCCGGTCGCTGACCTCATAGCATAGACACGAGCGCACGCCGAAGCGCTTTGCGCTTTCGGCAATGGTATGCAGGGAGCCGGGAATCTCGCCGTAGCTTGCATGGTGGTCGAAAATTGTTGTAACGCCCTGCTTGATGCAGTCCATATACAGGGCATTGGCGCTGGCACGGGTGCCCTCCAGCGTCAGGTGGCGGTCAATGGCCCACCATGTACCGTCCAGTACCTCATAGAAATTGTTGGGATTGTTGCCGGCAATGGAAAGCCCGCGGGCTAAAGCAGAGTAGATGTGCGTATGGGCGTTGATGAACGCCGGCATGATGACGCCGCCCTTGGCGTCAATGATCTCCGCCTGCGGGTACTTGGCGCGCAGCATAGTTTCCTCGCCGACCTCGGTGATTTTTGTGCCCTCGTAGGCAACAGCGCCATGCTCATAATAGCCGCGGCTCTCCGAATCCCGGGTGATGAGCCTGCCGTTTGTGACCAGAGTCATTTGCTTTTCCCCCTTTGAAAATTAACAGCAAATAAAAGAAAAGGGCGCTCCGATTTATAATTCGGAACACCCGCCGCACGCAAAGGAGACAGGTGTCAGCCCGTGCGCGAGGCACTCCGTTGCAGCCGTCATTCTTTGCTTCTCCACTTGTATTTTTATTGTAAGGGATGGATGGACAAAATGCAAGGAAAATCTGCTGGCAGCGCTGATAGCCCCGGGAGCTATAGCTCCCGGGGGCTGTTTATGAAATTTTACATAGCAAAGTCTGCCATTGCTCTGTATCCAGCCCGTTTGTAAGCGATAAAGCGTAGGAATAGCCGCCCCGGCTCCAGATTGCTAATGTGAATACATTATTTTCACCCTTCAGTGTAGCGGTTCCGTCATCCAGCGTCAAGGCTTCAGTGTTCGGATAATCCGTGTAATCCCCGGAAACATCCTGCTCTCCGGCTTCCATGCGGAACAGGGCCTTCTGCTCGCCGCAGGTATATTCCACCTGTGCCATTTCTCCCCAGTAGGCGCTGTAGATCACATCTTCCGGCACAAAGGGAAGGAGACCCGTCAGATCCGGCACGGCAAAGCATAGAGTCTGGGATAGTTCTTCAAGGGAGGTGGCTTCTTCAATACCGTTGACTGGGGAGGTGACTGCCGAGCCGGGGGCGGCAGATTCAGGCCGCCTTTGGGGCAGCGTATAAATACCGGTGATGAGCAGAGCAAAGCAGGCGGCTGCCGCCAGATATTGCTTCAGGTGATGGAGCCGCAACACCTTTTTATCGGGAGTCAGGTCGGCGGTTTCTATATTCTTTAAAATACGCTGCCGCATTTCCGGCGTCACTTCAATACGGTCCATAAGCTCATCATATTTCAAAGTCATACGCCTCCTTCAGCAGTTCCTTCAGCTTGCCGCGCCCACGACTGAGGTCAGAGCGGATCGTTGCCTCTTTTCGCCCCAGAATTTGACTGATCTCCCGGGTGGAGTAGCCCTCCCGGTAAAAAAGGTGGATAACCTCCCGGTACTGCACCGGCAATGCCTGCACAGCGTCCCAGATAAAGGAAAGGTCCTCCCGCTGCTCCGCTATCAGTTCCTCCCGCAGCTCATCCGTCTGCCGCAGTCTGTTGTATTTCAGCCGATTTTTGCAAAGGTTGCCCGCTACCCGCAGCAGCCATGCCTTTTCGTGCTTGTCACTCTCAAATACCGGCCGGGTCTTCAAAAATTGAATCAGCGTATCCTGCAGGACCTCCTCGGTATCGCTCCGATTGTGAAGATAAGAGTAGGCATAACGGAGAATAGTATCGCCATAAGTGTCCAGAATTTGTGCCGCCTGCTGGCTGATAGAGACAGTTTCGACAGGCTTTGCATCCTCCTTCGGTGCAAACAGTCGGGCAGCGGCCATTCGGAACAGAGAAAGCCAATCAATAGCAGGGAACAGGGGGAGACAACCCTCCACAGCATTCACTCCTTTGCGCTTGCGGCGAACCGTAAGCCGCTCACTGAATTTGCGCGGCCAGCTCAGACATTCCCTCGGCAGAGAGACCGGCACTGGCAGATACAGCGTAAGTATATCTGTCTTTTGCCCAAATAGCAAGATTCACGGCATCGTCATTACCCTTCAGCGTGACCTCCCTATCGCTGACAGTGATGGTATCGGATTGAGCGTAGTCATTGTAGTCGCCGCTGATGTCCCCATCACCGGGAGCCTTGCGAATCGAAAGCTCATCGCCGCTTTCGTTTTCATAGGTGATCTCCAGCAGTCCTCTCTCCGTCAGGGCCTGAATATAGGAGAGGGCATACCCATCGGGAAGCTCCGGCAGCGTCACATCAAAGCCGACAGTGGCCTCGGCATCTTCAATAGAAGCATATTCCGTCCAAGTCCAAGGATTCGGAATCTGGGCGTTTTCTCCGCCGATTACAGTATCCTCAGCTTCTGTCTGCTGGGTATCCTTTGTGCTGTCCTGAGCAGGGGCCTTGCTGCCGCAGGCAGCCAGAGACAACGCCATGGCGGCGCAGAGAGCAAGGGTCATCCAATACTTCGTGTGTTTCATGTTCAAAATTCCTTTCTGATATTCAGTGGCGGCGTTTTCGCCGTTCTGCCCTATAAACAACCGGACAACCCAAAATGTTGCAGGGAATTTTAAAAAATTTAAACCCGGGAGCAACAGCTCCCGGGTTTCATAGCCTTGAGATAGAAGAACAGATTTTTACTTTGTACCGAAGATGCGGTCTCCGGCATCGCCGAGGCCGGGAACAATATAGCCCTTTTCGTTCAGATGATCGTCCAGCGCGCCGGCGTAAATGTCCACATCGGGGAAAAGCTCCTGAATGTGCTTGATGCCCTCGGGAGCCGCCACCAGAACCATGAGCTTGATGTGCTTGCAGCCCCGCTTCTTCATTTCGCCGATGGCCTCAGCCGCAGAGCCGCCGGTGGCCAGCATGGGGTCCACGATCAGCACGTCGCGCTCGGCAACGTCCTTAGGCATTTTGCAGAAGTAGGGATGGGGCTCCAGCGTTTCCTCATCGCGGTACATACCGATATGGCCGACACGGGCGGAGGGAACCATCCGCAGCACACCGTCCACCAGACCGAGACCGGCCCGCAGAATGGGGACCACCACGAATTTGCGGCCCGCCAGCGTGGGGGCCTCCATCTCGCAGATCGGTGTTTCGATGTGCTTGGTGGTCATGGGCAGATCGCGGGTGGCCTCATAGGTGATGAGCATACCGATCTCGCTGACCAGTTCCCGGAAATCCTTGACGCTGGTGTTTTTGTCCCGCAGGATGGTCAGCTTGTGTGCCACCAGGGGGTGGTCCATGATGTGTACTTTACCGTTCATAAGAAAGCTCCTTTATCTATATTTTCAAGTGATGCTATCGCTG
>UQMC01000060.1 GCA_900542115.1 uncultured Oscillibacter sp.
GTCTGTCCGCGCCGCCGCGCCTGCTGCACTTCCTTCAAAGCCTCTTCGTTGGTGAGGTGTACGATGACCACCGGGCAATCCGCTGCCTGCGCGATTCGCAGAAGGCGGCTTACGGCCTCGGCCTCCAGATAGGGCGGGCGGCTTTCCGGATGACTGGAGGGGCCAAGCAGCCCCGCCGCTTTTTTCTCGGCAATGATTCCGTCAATGACACCGGCATTTTCACAGTGGACACCGCAGATGCCGCCGAGGTGCTTCAGCTCCTTCAGCGCCCAGTACAGGTCCCGGTCACCCAGCATCATGGCGGGGTAGGTCATGTACATCTTGAAGGAGGAAATGCCTTGGCGGAACATTTCAGGCAACTCTGTGCGAATGGCTTCGTTCCAGTCATCAATGGTCATGTGGAAGCCATAGTCGCAGTACGTCCGGCCATCGGCCTTACTGTGCCAGAGCTCCAGTCCGTGCTGAAGGCTTTCACCCTTATTGGGACAGGCAAAGTCAATGACGGTGGTGGTGCCGCCCCGCAGCGCCGCACGGCTGCCGAAAGCAAAATCATCCGCTGTAGTGGTGCCGCAGACGTCCAGATCAAAGTGGGTATGCGCGTCAATAAAGCCGGGGAACAGGAGACAGCCCTCCACATCCTCAACGCGATCGGCCTTTCCCAAAATGAGGCGGCCAACCTGCTTGACACGGCCGTTTTCCAGAAGAACATCGGCCCGTCTGGTACCCCGGGCGGAAACAACGGTGCCGCCCTTCAGCAGTGTTCGCATAGCATCCCTTCCTTTCGGATTTAAGTGGTATCAGTTTACCACCTTTTTGCGAAAATTACCAGAAGCATTCACGGATATGCGTAAAATATCCGAAACTGCGGACACTATTCCGGAAAGCGAGGGATGCAGTTTGAAGCAGGAGTATCAGACACAGCCGACCGCACGGGATGACCGGGAAAGCGCCGCAGCACAGAACGTGGTGGATTTCGGGTCTGCCATGACAAAAACGCCCCACGGCACAGTCTATACCATGGCGATTATCGGCCAGATCGAGGGCCATACGGCAGCGCCGGCGGGAACGAAAACCACGCAGTATGAGCATATTTTGCCGCTACTTGCCAAGCTGGAGGAGAGCCGGGAGGTGGATGGCGTGCTGTTTTTGCTGAACACGGTGGGGGGAGATGTAGAGGCGGGGCTTGCCATTGCGGAGCTGATTGCCGGGCTGACCAAGCCGACAGCCGCCATCGTTTTAGGCGGGAGCCACTCTATCGGCGTTCCGCTGGCGGTGGCTGCACAGCGGAGCTTTGCGGTGTCCTCCGCCGCCATGACGATTCATCCGGTGCGGATGAGCGGGACGGTCATTGCCGCGCCGCAGACCTACAGCTATTTTCAGCGGCTTCAGGAGCGCATTGTGGCCTTTGTGGCGAGGCACAGCAGTATTTCAACGGAGAAATTCCAAGCGCTGATGCTGGCAAAGGACGATATGGCGGCGGATGTCGGCAGTGTGCTGTACGGCGAGGAGGCGGTGCGCCTCGGCCTGATCGACCAACTGGGCGGTCTGCCGGAGGGGCTGCGGTGGCTGTATCGGAAAATGGAGGAAATGCGTTGAACGAAGAAAGTGCCCCTTGTCATTTGACAGGGGCATTTTTTCTGCATGAATCGTGTAAGGGGAGCCATGCAGACGCGGCTTTAGCGTCATCGTAAAAAAATATTAGACATTTTATGGAAAATCGGGTAGAATACAGGCGAATAGAGGGGAAGTCCGCAAGGACTGATTTGATAAAACCATGGAGGTATTGAATATGCACTGCACAAAGGATATTACATCCGACCTGATTTGGCTGGGCGGCTCTGACCGCCGACTGGCACTTTTTGAAAATGTCTATCCGATTCCCCGGGGCGTTTCCTATAACGCCTATCTGCTCCGGGATGAAAAGACCGCCCTGCTGGACACGGTGGACAGTGCCATCGCGGACCGCTTTTTTGAAAATCTGGAATACGCGCTGCAGGGCCGGGAACTGAACTATGTCATCGTGAACCACATGGAGCCGGATCACGCGGCAACGCTGGGCGCGGCGCTGGGGCGCCATCCCGAGGCGGTTGTTATCGGCAACGCTAAGACGCTGGGGATGATTCGTCAGTTTTTCCCTATGGAGCTGGAGGGGCGCTTTCAGACGGTGAGGGAGGGGGATACCCTGTCCCTTGGAAAGCATGAGCTGACCTTTGTCATGGCGCCGCTGGTCCACTGGCCGGAGGTCATGATGACCTATGACACAACGGATAAAATCCTGTTCTCCGCAGATGCCTTTGGAACCTTCGGCGCCATAAACGGCAATATTTTTGCCGACGAGGTGGATTTTGAACGGGACTGGCTGGATGATGCACGCCGGTACTACACCAACATTGTCGGAAAATACGGCACGCCGGTGCAGAATGTGCTGAAAAAGACGGCAGGGCTGGACATCCGCTATCTCTGCCCGCTTCACGGCCCCATCTGGCGGGAGAATATCGGCTGGTTCATTGAAAAATATCAGCGCTGGAGCAGCTATACGCCGGAGGAGCAGGCCGTGGCGATCTTCTGCGGCTCGATTTACGGCCATACGGAAAATGCCTGCGAAATTCTGGCCTCCCGTCTGGCGGAGAAAGGAGTGCGGCACGTGCGGCTGTTCGATGTGTCCCACACCGATGTCTCCGAGCTGGTCAGCGAAGCGTTCCGGTGCAGCCATCTGGTGTTTGCCAGCGCCACGTATAACGGCGGCATTTATACACCGGTGGAAACGCTGCTGTTGGAGCTGAAGGCCCACGCACTCCAAAACCGCACGGTGGCCCTGATCGAAAACGGAAGCTGGGGTCCGGCCGCCGCCCGGCTCATGGCAAAGCATCTGGAGGAAATGAAGGGTATGGAGCAGATCGCGCCGCCCATCACCGTCAAGTCCGCGGTCAAGGAGGAGCAGTACCAACAGCTCCTGTCTTTGGCTGATGCCATTGCAGCGGATATTGCCGCAAAGGCATGAGAAGCGCAGTATGAAAAAATTCCCCGGCTTTTGTTATCAGCAAAAACCGGGGAATTTTTATATCAGTTAAGGTATGGGGCGAAACAGCGGTTTACAGCAGCGTGATTCCGGCGGCCTCGCATTTGGCAACGGTCTCATCGTCCCAAAGGCTGGCCTGCACCTCACCGATGTGGCAGGTGCCGATCATCAGCATACAAAGCCGGCTCTGACCGATGCCGCCGCCGATGGTCAGGGGCAGCTCGCCGTTCAAAAGCATTTTGTGGAACGGCAGCTCCGCCCGCTCTTCACACCCGGCCAGCTTGAGCTGGCGGGCCATGGATTCCTCATCCACACGGATACCCATGGAGGAAATTTCAAAGGAACGCTCCAGCACGGGGTTCCACATAAGAATATCGCCGTTGAGAGCCCAATCGTCATAATCGGGGGCGCGTCCGTCATGCTTCTGGCCGGACTTCAGCTTGCAGCCGATCTGCATGAGGAACACGGAATGGTGCTCGGCGCAGATAGCGTGCTCCCGCTCCTTGGGCGTCTTGTCGGGCCAGCGGTCCTCAAGCTCCTGCGTGGTGACGAAATACACCTCCCGGTCCAGCTTGACCCGCAGGCTGGGGAAGGCCACGTTCAGTGCCTCGCTGGTCTCACACACGGCGGAAACGATGGACCGGACGGTGGACTTCAGATAAGCCTCATTCCGCTCCTCCCGGGAGATAATCTTCTCCCAGTCCCACTGGTCCACATAGACGGAATGGATGTTGTCCAGATCCTCCTCGTCCCGGCGGATGGCGTTCATGTCGGTGTAGAGACCCTTGCCCACATGGAAGCCGTAGCGCTTCAGTGCAAGGCGCTTCCACTTGGCAAGAGAGTGGACCACCTCACCGTCCTTTCCCACACCGGGAATATCGAACTTGACGGGGCGTTCCACGCCGTTGAGGTTGTCATTTAGGCCGGAATCGGAGGCGACGAACAGCGGGGCGGAGACACGGCGCAGGTTTAGGGCGTTGGCAAGGTTGCTCTGGAAGGATTCTTTGATAAAGGCAATAGCGCGCTGAAGTTCATAGTTAGGCAGGGGAGCGGTATACCCCTGCGGAATAACAAGACTGCTCATAGTAAAATTTTCCTCTCTCTCAATTCAGTTTTGCAAGGCCAAGGCACAGACGCCGCAGAGTTTCGTCCTTACCCAGCAGATGGCAGATTTCAACGGCGCCGCCGGGGGTCACCAGCTTACCGGCAGCGGCAATGCGGACAGGCCACATCAGCGTGGCATTCTTAACCTCCAGCTTGGCGGCAAGGTCAATAAGGGTATCGTGGATGGCATCTGCGGTCCAATCGGAGATGGCCTCCAGAGCGGGGATGGCGGCCTCCAGCATGGCCTTGGACACCTCGGGATTTGTTTTAGACTTTTTGTTGGTGAAAAATTCTGCGTCATAATCCGGCAGCGCATCGAAAAAGTCGATTTTTTCGGGGATGTCGGTCAGCTTTTCGCAGCGGGCCTGCAGCAGCGCGGCGATACCGGCGGCGTCAACGGCGGGGTTCTTTACAGCCTGACGGATATACGGCTCCGCAGCCTTGGCAAAGGCGGCAGGGGTCATGCTGCGGAGATAGGTGGCATTGAAATACGTGAGCTTTTCAATGTCGAAGATAGCAGGGGATTTGGAGATACCGGCAATATCGAAGACCTTGACCAACTCGTCTAAAGAGAAAATCTCCTGCTCGGCGTATTCACCCTTGGGCGCCCAACCCAGTAGCGCCACGTAATTCAAGATGGCATCTGTCAGGAAACCCTGCGCCTTCAGGTCCTCGTAGGAGGGGTCGCCGTGGCGCTTGGACATCTTATTGTGCTGGTCCCGCATGACGGGAGAGCAGTGGACATAGGTGGGAATTTCCCAGCCGAAGGCTTCATAAAGCAGATTGTACTTGGGGGCAGAGGACAAATATTCGCTGCCCCGGACCACATGGGTGATTCCCATGAGATGATCGTCCACCACATTGGCAAAATTATAGGTGGGAAGACCGTCCCGCTTCAAAAGGACCTGATCGTCCAGCGTTTTGTTTTCCACGGTGATATCACCGAAGGAAACATCGTGGAACGTTGTGGTGCCCTCGTGGGGGATGCGCTGACGGATGACATAGGGCTTACCGGCGGCCAGATTTGCGGCCACCTCCTCGGCGCTGAGGCACCGGCAGGGGTCCTCTCCGCGGTCAAAATCACCGGCGTCCTCCTCGGATTCCTCCTTCTCGCAGAAGCAGTAGTAGGCCGCGCCCTTTTCTACCAGGAGCTGTGCGTAGGGCAGATACAGGTCCCGGCGCTGGGACTGGATGTAGGGCCCGGTGGGACCGCCGATGTCCGGCCCCTCGTCATGGTCGAGGCCGCACTCCTTCATGGTGCGGTAAATGACGTCCGTGGCGCCCTCCACAAGACGCCCCTGATCCGTATCCTCAATGCGGAGGATAAACGTGCCGCCAGCGTGGCGGGCAATGAGCCATGTGTACAGCGCTGTCCGCAGATTGCCTACGTGCATATAGCCGGTAGGGGAGGGGGCAAACCGGGTGCGGACCTTCCCGTGGGGAATGCGGGCCTCCATGTCCTCAAAAAATTTCATATCCAGAGCCATGAATGTGACCTCCATGTTAAAATACGTAATTCTACAGTATATATTATCTCTGCTTTTGACAGGAAAGTCAAGAGGACGGATTGCAATTTTGAAAAGGAGATGCTATACTGTACCAGTTAATATGGAACAGCTTGTACATAGGCCCTTCCCCGATATGGGAACGGTGCTTAAATATAGAAAAAGCGAGGCTATGATTATGGAAAACGCAGTAGAGAAAAAGAGAATTTTAAGCGGTATCCAGCCCTCCGGCGACCTGACGCTGGGCTCTTATCTTGGAGCGATTCGCAACTGGGCGGCGATGTCTGATGAATATGACTGCTATTATATGCTGGCCGATATGCATACCATCACCGTGCGGCAGGTCCCGGCGGATTTGCGCCGCCATACGCTGACGCAGGTGGCGGCCTATATCGCCAGTGGTCTGGACCCGGAGAAGAACGTGCTGTTTGTGCAGTCCCATGTTCCGGCCCACGCCCAACTTGGCTGGGTGCTGGACTGCTACACCATGTTCGGTGAGCTGAGCCGTATGACGCAGTTCAAGGACAAGTCTGCCAAGAACGCGGACAATATCAACGCGGGCCTGTTTACCTATCCCGCGCTGATGGCGGCGGATATTCTGCTTTATCAGGCGGACCTTGTGCCGGTGGGCGGCGACCAGAAGCAGCACGTGGAGATCTGCCGGGATATCGCCACCCGCTTTAACGGCATTTACGGCGATACCTTCAAGCTGCCGGACCCGTATATTCCGCAGGTGGGCGCCCGCATCATGAGCCTGACAACCCCCACCAGCAAGATGAGTAAGTCCGATAAGGACCAGAACGGCTGCATCTATATGCTGGAAAAGCCGGAGGACATCATGCGGAAATTCAAGAAGGCTGTGACGGATTCCGATGCCCATGTGCATTTTGACCCGGTGAATAAGCCCGGCGTATCCAATATGATGCAGATTTACTCCGTTGCCACAGGCAAGGATTATGACGCCATCGAACAGGAATTTGACGGCCGGGGCTACGGCGATTTCAAGACGGCTGTGGGGGAATCCGTGGTAGAGCTGCTGCGGCCCATTCGGGAGGAGACGGAGCGGCTGTTGGCGGACAAGGCGTATCTGGAGAGCGTGTACCGCGCCGGCGCCGAAAAGGCGGCCTATGTTGCCAACCGCACGCTGTCTAAGGTCTATAAAAAAGTGGGCTTTCTTGCCCGGTAACAGCGGAGGAACGCATGAGATTTGATATGCAGCTCATGGGGCCGGTGGTGCTGGCGCTGCTGACCGCGTTGGTGGTCAGCTTCCTGATGACACCGGTGGTCAAGAGCTTTGCCTATAAGGTGGGCGCCATTGATGTGCCCAAGGACGCTCGTCGGATGCACCACAAGCCGATTCCCCGGCTGGGTGGGCTTGCCATCTTTGCAGGCTTTATGGTGAGCATTCTGCTGTTTGTGGATATCCGGCTGAACCCCCAGATGCAGAGCATTCTGCTGGGCGCGGTCATCATTGTTGTGCTGGGTGTGGTGGAGGCTATTATGGCGCTGCCGGCCATGCTGAAATTCGTGGTGCAGATCGTCGCGGCGCTGATCCCCGCCACCCATGGTGTGACCATATTGGCATTTTCCAATCCCAACATTTTTTCCGGCAATGCCTATTGGGTGCTGGACTGGCTGTCTATCCCCATTACGGTGCTTTGGATCGTAGGCATTACCAATGCCGTGAATCTTATTGACGGTCTGGACGGCCTTGCCAACGGCGTATCGGCCATCTCCGCCGCCACGGTGCTGGTCATCGCGCTGATCTGCTCCGAAACGCAGGTGGCCATCGTCATGGCGGCGCTGGTGGGGGCCTGTGTGGGCTTTCTGCCCTATAACCTGAATCCCGCCAAAATGTTCATGGGGGATACCGGCGCGACATTTTTAGGTTTTATTCTCGCGACCATGTCCATTCAGGGGCTTTTCAAGTTTTACGCGGTCATTTCCTTTGCGGTGCCGTTTTTAATCTTGGGCTTGCCGATTTTTGACACCGCCTTTGCCATGATTCGCCGTGTGGCTCACGGGCAAAGTCCCATGCACGCGGACCGAGGCCACATCCACCACCGGCTCATCGACATGGGCCTGAACCAGAAGCAGGCGGTGGCAACGCTGTACGTGATCTCCGGGATTTTGGGCCTGTCCGCCGTGGTGCTGACTACCGGGGGAGAGGCCAAGGCTATGCTGCTGCTGGTGGCGCTGTGCATCGTGGCGGTGGTGGCGGCCCGTGTGGTGTTTCCCAAGGAGGTCAAGGAGGAGCTGCACGAGGAGCTTGAGGAGCTGACAGAGCACCACCATAGCGAAAAAGAGGATGCGGAGCACGGGGAGGACGTAAATGGATAAACTGCGAATTATGAGCGTGTTCGGCACCCGGCCGGAGGCTATCAAAATGTGCCCGCTGGTCAAAGAGCTGGCTTCCCGGCCGGAGATCGAGAGCCTTTGCTGCGTCACTGCTCAGCACCGCCAAATGCTGGACAGCGTACTGGAGGTTTTTGACATCAAACCGGATTGGGATTTGGATATTATGACGCCCCGGCAGACGCTTTCCACCATCACCAGCAAGTGCCTCACCGGTATGGACGAGGCCATTGACAGCCTGAAGCCGGACATGATACTGGTTCACGGCGATACCTCCACCACCTTTGCCGGCGCCCTGTCCGCCTTTTACCATCAGGTAAAGGTGGGACACGTAGAGGCTGGATTGCGAACATATGACAAGTATTCTCCCTTTCCGGAGGAAATGAACCGTAAGCTGGTATCTTCCATTGCGGACATCTATTTTTGCCCCACGGTGAACAACAAAAATAATCTCCTGAAGGAGAACATTACGGAGGGTCTGTTCATCACCGGCAACACAGTGATCGATGCTCTGAAGACCACGGTGCGGGAGAATTATCGGTTTTCTACCGAGGAACTGAATCGCCTGCCCTATGGAGAAAAGAAAATCATTTTAGTTACCTGCCACCGCCGGGAAAATTACGGCGAGCCCATGAAAAACATCATGCTGGCCCTGCGGCAGATCGCGGAGCAGAACCGGGAGGTGGAGTTGGTATATCCTGTTCACCTCAGCCCGGTGGTGCGGGAGGCGGTGGACAAGTATCTGCGCGGCGCGCCCCGGGTGCACCTTATTGACCCGCTGCCCGCAGACGAGATGCACAATCTCATGGCCCGCTGCTATATGGTCATGACGGATTCCGGCGGCTTGCAGGAGGAGGCCCCGGCATTGGGGAAGCCTGTGCTGGTGATGCGCCGGGAAACGGAGCGGCCCGAGGCCGTGGAGGCCGGAACGGTCAAGCTCTGCGGCGTGGTGCAGGATGACATCGTGACCATGGCGGAGCGGCTGATTCGGGATAAAGCAGCCTACGAAAAAATGGCACATGCAGTCAATCCCTATGGGGATGGCGCGGCTTGCCGCCGCATTGCGGATGATATTTTGTGGTATTTCGGCAGACGGGAGCAGCCTGCTGAGGATTTGGCATAACTGGCAGACACCATCGGCAGAAGGAGGGGCATCGTGGATAAGCGGCGGCTGAAATTCATCACATGGGGCTTTGTGCTTCTCACTGCGGTGATCGTTGCGCTGATGCTGATGAGCAATCTGCGCCGTTCCTCCCGAGTGGAGCTGCCGGATACGGAGAATGACGCGCAGGGAAGTGAAAACGTTCCAACGGAGAGCAGCGCCCTGACGGTGGTGGAGGTCAGGCCGGAAACGGTGCAGGCCGCTATTGAAACGCTGCACCGTCCGCAGGTGTACCGCAGGAGTGTGACAGTGGAATATCTCTGGAACAGCGACAGCGGTACGGCGGAAATGACCACGGCTGTGCTGAATGGGTGGACCCGGGTGGACCGCACACTGGCGGACGGACAGACTCGGCACGTGATTACGGATGGAACGGTCAGCTATATCTGGTATAATGAGGAAAGTGATTTCCATACCGGCGCATCTGCGGATATTTCCGCCGATGCGGAGCAGGCAATCCCCACCTATGAGGAAATATTGGCGCTGCCGCCGGAAACCATCACGCAGGCGGATTACCGCACTGTGTCCGATGTCCGCTGTATCTATGTGGAAACGGCAGAGGATGAGTGGGGCTATACCCAGCGGTACTGGGTCAGCGTGGATACCGGTCTGCTGGTAGTGGCGGAGCGGCTGTATGACGGAGAGCCTGTGTACCGCATGGCGGCGTTGACTGTAGACCAGTCCATTCCCAGCACGTATGATTTTACTCTGCCGGACGGTACAATTCTGGTGGCTGAATAAAACGTAAAACGCTCCCCCGGAAGGTTATGCCTTCCGGGGGAGCGTTTTTGAAGATTGTTTTGGCGTTTTCGCTTAGCCGAACGGCGCGGGGATACCGTCCTCATACAGTGCCCGCTCCGTCAGGACCCATGGGACAGGGTAATCGTGGGGCTCTACGGGAATTTCCTGCCGCAGCAGTTGTTCCCGGCATAGTAGGACCGTTCCTCCCCGGTACTGAGAGAGAAAGTGGTCATAGTATCCACAGCCGTGTCCAAGACGCTGCCCCAGCACATTGCAGGTGACGCAGGGGAGAATGGCAAAGTCAATGGCATCCACCACTACCAACGGCGCATCGGCTGGCGGCTCCGGGATAGCGTGCGCGCCGGGGAGAAGCTGGTGCAGGTCGGTGATCTGCCGGGGCTCCATAATGCCGGGAGCGGTGCACAGCGGCACACAGAGCGTTTTCCCGGAAGATAAAATATGCTCCAATATGGGTCGGGTGTTGATCTCGTGCGCTGTGCCGATAAAGCAGAACACAGTCTGCGCCTCTTGATACTCCGGCATAGCCAGCAGCCGGTGCGCGATGACTCGGTCGCTTTTTTCCTTGTAGGACGGGCTCAGCTTTTCCTCCAAGCGGCTAATCACAGAGCGAAGCTGCTGTTTTTCTTCCTGACGGGTCATGGCAGGGGATCTTCCTCCTTTTCAGGCTGAACAGCGCCGAAGACAATGGCGCTGCCGCCGTATTTTTTTCGGATGGCATCCATGGCGGACTCCAGCTTTTCCTGTCGGGCGCTCCGCTGCCCGGCGCCGGGGTCAAACAAATCTGCCTGCTCAAAGGTATCCGCCTCCGGGGAAAGGTGAATGGCCGTGACGGTCAGCGCTCGGATGGGATTGGGCGGCGTCCAGAGCGTGTCCGTCAGCGCCATGGCGGTATTGGTCAGGTCCCGGATAAGATGCGTGGGAGCAGAAAGCTGCTTTTGCCGGGAGCGGTCATGAAATTCCGGGTCCCGGACCGTCACATGGACGCCGCCGGCATACAGCCCCTCCCGCCGCAGCCGTGTGGCCACGGAATCCGCCAAAAGGGAAATGCCCGCCCGGACCTGTGCCCGCGTGGTAAGATTTTCCGGGAAGGTGAGCCCATTGCCAACGGATTTTACAGGCTCCGCCGCGAGCCTTGGGCGTACCGGGGCAGTATCGAGACCGTTGGCGTAATCGGAGAGCTGCGTTCCCAGCTTTCCCATCAGCAGTTCCAGTGTATCCCGGTCATAGGCGGCTAACTGGCCGATGGTCCGGACGCCATATTTTCCCAGCAGCTTTTGCGCGGCGCCGCCGACATACAAAAGGTCTCCCACCGGCAGGGGCCATACAATATCCCTCCAGTTTTCCCGGGAGATGACGGTGGTGGCGTCCGGCTTTTTATAGTCGCTGCCCAATTTGGCAAAGACCTTATTGAAGCTGACGCCCACGGACAGTGTTAGTCCAAGCTCCCGCTTTACCCGCTGCCGGATGGTGTCTGCCAGCGCTTTGGCGTCACCGCCGAACAGATGCAGCGTGTGGGTCACATCCAGCCAGCTCTCGTCAATGCCGAAGGACTCGGCAAGGTCTGTGTATTCATCATAAATGGCGTTGACCTTTTTGGAATATTCATGGTACAGCCTGCGGTGGGCGGGGAGGAGCACCAGATTGGGACATTTCTTTTTCGCCTGCCAAATGGTCTCAGCGGTTTTGACACCGCACCGCTTGGCCGGTTCGTTTTTGGCTAAAATGATACCGTGGCGGGAGGCGGGGTCGCCGCATACCGCCGTAGGCACCTCCCGCAGGTCCGGGCGGGAGAGCAGCTCCACCGAGGCGTAAAAGCAGTTCAGGTCGCAATGGAAAATCACGCGCTCCATGAATATCCCTCCTCCCGAATTTGTAAATCCAGTATAGCACATCTGTTCGGATTTGAAAAGAGAAAAAGGAACAGCGGGTTATCGCTGTTCCTTTTATATCTG
>UQMC01000061.1 GCA_900542115.1 uncultured Oscillibacter sp.
GCATACGAGATGTAGCCGTGACTGGAGTTCAGACGTGTGCTCTTCCGATCTGGAATTGGCCCGGACGCCCAGCTCCGTGATGGCCTGATAGAAGGCGTCGCGCTTGCCGGGCTTGCAGTGATAGGTGACATTCCAAGTCAGCATAAGGGTTCCTCCGTAAAATATTTTTGGGGGTTATCGGCGTATTGCCGCAGCGCTCGAACGGGCGCTTACTTTTCCTCTTTCATCGCCTTGACAGCGATGACCGCACCGGCAATGGCAAGAATATAGAAGGGAAGAAGGATAATCAGGCTTTCACGGCCCAATTTAAGGAAATTGTGTGAAATCAGAGTCATAGCTGTCATCAGCCAGCCGGTTCCGTCAATCACTCCGCAAAGCATCAGGGTGCAGCCGAGAATTAATTTTTTTATGTAAATGACATTCTTTCTTTAAATCAGTTTTTCCATATCCGCCGGAATGGGGGCGGTAAAGGACAGGTGTTCCCCGGTGACGGGGTGGGTCAGGGACAGGGCATAGGCGTGGAGCGCGGGGCGGGCGATGAGGGCCGTGTCCTCCGTGCCGTAAAGCCAGTCCCCGGCTAAGGGGCAGCCGAGATAGGCCATGTGGACCCGAAGCTGGTGGGTGCGGCCCGTTTCCGGTATCAGCTTTAAAAGGGAGAGACCGTCCCGCCGGGAGAGGACCTCGTAATGACTGACAGCGCTCTGCCCGTCCGGCCGCACCATGCGGCGGACAGTGGAGGTCTCGTCCCGGCCGATGGGGGCGTTGACGGTGCCGGCGGGCGGCTTCGGGCAGCCCACGCACACCGCCCGGTATTCCCGGTGAAAGTCAGTGGTGTGGAGCATCCGCCGCAGACGGTCATGGATATATCCGCTTTTGGCCACGGCCATGAGGCCGGTGGTGCCCTTGTCCAGCCGGTTTACCACATGGAAAATGAAATCGCTCCCCCGCCGGTAGGCCAGCGCACCGGCCACCGTAGGCGTGTCCGGCAGAAAGTTGGAGGCGTGGGCGGTCATGCCGGCAGGCTTGTTGACGATCATCAGATGGGCGTCCTCATAGACGACAGGCAGCGGCCAGTCCCCCGGTGTCGGCAGGAGCCTTGGCGGCCGCAAATCATCGGAGCGCACCGATACGGTGTCCCCGGCGCGAACGATGTCTACCGTCCGGGCGTGAGCGCCATTGACCGTGATGCCGTTTTCGGCCCGGGTGAGCCGGGCGACGGCATGGGTGGAAAAATGGAGCCTGGCTTTCAGAATGTGCCGGACGCAGACTCCATCCTCCTCCGGCGGCACGGTATAGGTGATGCGCTCCATCAGGGCTGTCCGAGATAGGTCCGCAGGGCGGGCAGCGCCGCCTTCGCGTCCCCGGTCCCCAGATCGTAGACCGCCTGAAGCCGGTCGGCATGGCGCTCCAGCCGCCCGATCTCAATGGGGAGGCTGGGGTGCAGCACCCACGCCTTGCCCTGCTGCTCCCAGTTCAATAGCTCGCGGACCGCGTTGTTATACGTGCTGTGGCGGTTTTTGAGCTGCTCCATAAACGCGGGATAGTGCTTGTACCAGACCTCAATGGGCCCCGATGCCATGGGCTTTTTTACATAGCTCCGGTCCCGGGTCAGGATGACCACTACCCGGTCAAAGCCCAGCTTCTCGGCGGCCTTGAAGGGAATGGAGTCCGCCACGCCGCCGTCCAGATACAGCTTTCCGCCCAGCTTCACGGGCTTGGACACAAAGGGCATGGAGGCGGAGGCCCGAATCACGTCCATCTGCTCCATAGCGTGTTCAAGGCGGATATACTCCGCCCTGCCGGTCTCCACATTGGTGACCACAGCCCAGAACGGGACGCCGGAGGCGTCAAACGTGTCCCCGTCAAAGGGGTCCAGCTCCCGGGGGACCTTATCGTAGGCGTAGTCCGTGTCCACGATGTTGCCGGTTTTCAGCAGGGGTATCAGCCCCATGTAGTGACGGTCGGCGTTGAAGCGCTTGTTGTAGCGGATGACCCGCCCCGGCTGGCCGGAGAGATAGTTGACGCCGAAAGCCGCCCCAGCGGACACGCCGATGATTCCGTCAAATTTGATTCCGGCGTTATAAAAGACGTCCAGCGCCCCGGCGGTGTACATTCCCCGCATGGCGCCGCCTTCCAAAACAAGACAGGTTTTCATAGATAAGCCTCCTCGCGGCACTTGCCTGATGAGTGAATTTACGGTATAGTATACCACGGAAAAAATAAAACGGCAATCATGGATTGCCGGAAAAGGAGAACCGTTATGCTGCTATCCGCAGAGCATCTTTCCATTAACTTCGGTAGCCGCCAGTTGCTGGAGGATGTGAATTTTTATTTGAATGAGGGGGACAAGGTTGGTGTCATCGGCATCAACGGCACCGGAAAGTCCACATTTTTGAAGGTACTGGCCGGGAGGCTGGAGGCCGACGCCGGGACGATCTCCCGAAACCCCAATGTGCAGGTGAGCCTTTTGGAGCAAAATCCGCCCATGGAGGATGACGCCACGGTTTTGGAGCAGGTATTTCTGCATTTTCCCAAGGAATTCCGGGAGCTGAACGAGTACGAGGCAAAAACCATGCTCAATAAGCTGGGCTTGCCGGACTACGAGCAGAGGGTGGGCACTCTCTCCGGCGGACAGCGGAAGCGGGTGGCGCTGGCGGCGGCCCTCATCCACCCGGCGGATGTGCTGATTTTGGACGAGCCCACCAACCATCTGGACGCGGAGATGACCATGTGGCTGGAGGACTGGCTCCGCCGGTTTAAGGGCGGGCTGGTGATGGTGACCCATGACCGCTACTTTTTGGAGCGGGTGGTGAACCACATCACGGAGCTTTCCCGGGGCAAGCTCTACCATTACGAGGCAAATTACTCGAAATATCTGGAGCTGAAGGCCCAGCGGGCGGAGATGGCGGAAGCCAGCGAGCGGAAACGGCAGTCCATTCTGCGAACGGAGCGGGAGTGGATCATGCGGGGCTGCCGGGCCCGGACCACCAAGAGCCGAGACCGTATCGAGCGGTACGAGGCGCTGAAAAATCAGGACGCCCCGGAGACGGACGATACAGTGCAGATGGCTGCGGCGTCCAGCCGCCTTGGCAAAAAGCTCATTGAGCTGCATGATGTCAGCAAGTCCTACGAGGGCCGAACCGTCATCCGGGACTTTTCCTACAATCTGCTGCGGAATGACCGCATCGGCATTGTGGGACACAACGGCGCCGGAAAATCCACGCTGCTGCGGCTGTTTGCCGGGGAGCTGTCCCCGGACAGCGGCACGGTGGACATCGGCACCACTGTGAAGATCGGCCACTTTTCTCAGGAGGGCCGGGAGCTGGATCTGAACCAGCGTGTCTACGATTTTATCCATGACATCGGCGACGAGGTCCGCACCGACGAGGGGACCTTCACCGCCAAGGCCATGATGGAGCGGTTCCTGTTCCCCAGCGATTTGCAGTCAGTCCCCATCGGACGGCTCAGCGGCGGAGAACGGCGGCGGCTGTACCTGCTGTCCATTCTGATGGAAGCCCCCAACGTCCTGCTGCTGGACGAGCCGACCAACGATCTGGACGTGATGACCCTTTCCATTCTGGAGGACTATTTGCAGGGCTTCCCGGGCCCCATCCTTATCGTGTCCCATGACCGTTTTCTGTTGGACAAGCTGGCGGAGCAGGTCTTTGAGGTGCGGGACGGGCAGGTGCTGCGTTACAGCGGCAACTGGTCCGACTGGAAGGCCAAGCGGAAAGAGGAAGAAGCGCCCGCCAAGGCGGAAAAGCCCAAGGCGGCGCAGGAGCGGCCCCGGGAGCGGAAGCTGAAATTCTCTTTCAAGGAGCAGCGGGAGTTCGAGACCATCGACGAGGATCTGGCCGCGTTGGAGCAGCAGATCCGGGAGTGCGAGGAAGCCCAGGGGGCCTGCGGCAGCGATTATGTGAAGCTTCAGAAATTGCAGGCTAAACAGGCGGAGCTGGAAGCCGCTCTGGAGGAAAAAACAGAGCGGTGGATGTACCTCACGGAGCTGAAGGAAAAGATCGACGCGCAGTAATCGGCGTTTTGGGGCAGAATGAAAAAAGTGGTGAAAAATTTCACGAATTGGGTTGCCGCGCAGGCGGAGAGCCTGTATAATGGTATTTAGAAACCGTTAGGGAAACGGAGGGAACGCACAGTGAAGCATACCCGCCCATACCAGTATATTCTGCCCGGAACCATCGTTTTTTCCATCTTTTTAATGCTGATCGGCATCTGCATCGGCGATGCCTCGGAGATTCTGCCGGGGCTTTGGAAAATCGTGACCATGCAGGATCTGCTCATCACGGATTATATCGACATTGCGGGTCCGGCTGCGGCGTTTGTCAACGCGGGGCTTGTGACCATCATCTCCATCTGCCTCATCTGGCTTGCCAAGGACCCCTTTAACGGCTTCACCATTGTGGAGATGGGACTGATGGCGGGCTTTTCCCTGTTCGGCAAGAATCTTTTTAATATCTGGCCCATCATTTTGGGAACGTGGCTGTACGCTCGGTATCAGCGGGAGCCGTTTTCCAAATACGCCTCCGTGGCGCTGCTTTCTACATCCCTTGCGCCGCTGGTGAGCTATATGGCGCTGGGCAGCGTTCATGCCAGTATCCCGCTGGGGGTGCTGACCGGCGTGGCCGTGGGCTTTCTGCTGCCCAGCCTTTCGGCCTACACCTATAAAATTCAAAACGGAATGAACCTTTACAACATGGGCTTTGCCTGCGGACTGTTCGCCATGATGGTGGTGCCGATTCTCACGGCCTTCGGTGATAAGCCGGACTCCGCGCTCTACTGGTCCACGGGGCACAACGCGGAGCTGGTGACAGTGCTCACCGTGCTGTGCGCGGCGTTTATTCTGGTGGGCTTTTTTGGCAGCGGCGTACCGTCATGGGCCGTGTGGGCCGGCTACCGGCGGCTTCTGACCACCACCGGCCGGGTACCCAGCGATTATCTGCGTATGTTCGGCACCGGGCCGGTGCTGGTGAACATTGGCGTCAACGGTCTCATCGGTGTGGCGTATATCCTGCTCATCGGCGGCGACCTCAACGGCCCGACCTTGGGCGGTATCTTCACCATCATGGGCTTTTCCGCCTTCGGCAAGCATCCCCGGAACATCATTCCGGTGATGGTCGGAGTCTGGCTGGGGGCCTACGGAATGCACTATGAGCCGAATTACCCGGCCTTACAGTTGGCGGGTCTCTTCGGAACAACGCTGGCTCCCATTTCCGGCCACTTCGGCGCGCCCTTCGGCGTGCTGGCGGGCTTTATCCATTCGGCGCTGGTGCTGCAGACCGGCGGCCCTGTGGCGGGGCTGAACCTTTATAACAACGGCTTTTCCGGCGGCCTCATCGCCATTGTGCTCTACCCCACGCTGACAGCTATCGTCCGTCACCGCCGGCCCAAGATGCGGGACGCCGATTACTTCGACCTGTTCGGCGAGCAGGCGCCTATCAATATGTCCTATTGGCACACCCATAAGCCGGAAACGGATGAAAAGACCCATTTGCAGGAGAAGCCTGATACAAAAATGCCGGAGGATGAGCCGGATGCCACGGACCTGCGCAGCGCGGATGACCTGCTGCCGGGAGAAAAACAGGAATAAACGCTGTTGCGGTTTTTTGAAATGTGTGGCATAATGCTCTTTACACCTTATAGCATAGCTTTGAGTATTGCTTTGACGGAGAAAGGCGGAACTTGAAAATATGACTCCCAAGAAGATCGCTCTGCTGACGGATTCCAGCGCCGATTTGCGCTGGGAGACTGCGGAGGAAAATAATATCTTTTTTGTCCCGCTGCGGATTTTGTGTCGGGACGGAGAATATTTAGACGGTGTGGACATCCGGGGAACGGATGTGTACCAGCGGCTTCACGCGGGAGAGCTGCCGCAGACCTCGTTGCCCCGGGTGGAGGATTTTGCGGCAAAACTCCACGAGATTTTTGAAAAGGGCTATGACGGTGTCATTGCGGTCATGCTCTCCAGCGGCCTTTCCGGCACGTATAATCTGGCGCGGCTGGTGGCGGAGGAGTGCAAGGAGCAGGGCCGCGCCATGGCGGCCTTTGATTCTCTCAGCGGCTCTCTGGGCCTTGGCATGACGGTTTTGCAGCTTGCAGAGGACATCAAGAACGGCATGGGCTGGGAGGAGCTGACGCAGCACCGCGCACCGCAGCTCATTGCCAACACCTATCCGTTCTTCACGCTGGATACGCTGGAATATCTGCAAAAGGGCGGGCGTATCGGCAAGGTAACGGCCATGGCCGGTACTATGCTCCAGATCAAGCCCATCTTAACCTTCGCGGAGGACGGACAGCTCCAGTCCATCGCCAAGGTCCGGGGACACCAGCAGGTCATGAAAAAGCTGGCGGAGCTGGTGCAAAACCGCAAGGGAGCGCACCGGCGCTTCAATCTGGCGGTAGCCAACGGCGGCTCACCGGAGGAAATGGAAAAGCTCCGGGAACAGGTGGCGTCGCTGCTGCCCGGTTGGGAGCATTTTTGGGACGGGGAGATCGACGGAACTCTCAGCGTTTACATCGGGGACGGTGTGCTGGGCGCCGCCGTTCAGGTTTTGGACTGACAAGTGAAATACAAGCAGCACCCCGCCGGGTAATCCGGGCGGGGTGTCTTTATAACAAAGACAGAATGCGGCGAAAATGCTTGCAAAGCCATCGGCGGTGTGATACCATGATTTCAATAGGCCCACATGGCGGGCCATGGAACAGAAACAGAAAATGGGAGGAACGGATATGCTGGATATTTTTGACATTCTGGGCCCCATTATGATCGGCCCCTCCAGCTCTCACACGGCAGGGGCCGTGCGAATCGGCAGGATGGCCCGGACATTGCTGGGAGAAAAGCCGGTAAAGGCGGACATCGGTCTATACGGCTCCTTTGCCGAGACCGGAAAGGGCCACGGCACGGACCGCGCGCTGGTGGCGGGCCTTTTGGGAATGCGGCCCGACGATCTTCGCATCCCGGAGAGCTTCACCGTGGCGGCGGAGGAAGGGCTGACCTTTACGATTCACCCTGTTGAGCTGCGGGAGGCGCACCCCAACACGGCGGTGCTGACCGTGGAGGGCATCAGCGGGAAAAAGACCTGCGTGCAGGCAGTCTCCATCGGCGGCGGACGCATTCGGGTGGACAAGCTGGACGGTGTGGCGGTGAATTTCACCGGCGCGTTCAATACCCTCATTGTCCGGCACATGGATGTGCCGGGTGAGCTGGCGACGCTGACCCGGGAGATTTCCAACGCGGATATCAACATCGCCAACATGAGCCTTGTGCGGGACCGCCGGGGCGGCAGCGTGATGACGATTTTTGAGATCGACCAGCCGGTACCGGCGGGTGTTATTGAAAAGCTGAAGGAAGTGCCCCACGTGATCGGCGTGGTGTACTACGAAAAGGAGGGCGACTGAGATGGCCTTGGATTCCATGCAGGAAATTTTTGAAAGAGCGGAGGCCGAAGCCATCCCCTTCTGGCGGGTGGTGCTGGAGACCGATATGGAGGAGCGGCAGGTCACGGAGGCGCAGTCCTGGGAGAAAATGCGCCAGACGTGGGAGGCCATGCTGGAATCTGCTGTGAGCTATCGGGCGGAGCAGCGCTCCCGCAGCGGCCTTGTGGGCGGCGACGGTGCGCGGATGCGGGCGTATGCCGCCTCCGGCAAGGCATACAGCGGCGATTATGTGCAGGAGGTCATTGCCACGGCCCTCAGCGTGGGGGAGTGCAACGCCTGCATGAGAAAAATCGTGGCGGCGCCTACGGCGGGCGCCTGCGGCGTGCTGCCGGCGGTGCTGGTGCCGCTGTATCAGGCCGGGAAGGCCACAGAGGAGGAAATCCTGAAGGCGCTGTATACCGCCTCCGGCATCGGCGCGGTCATCAGTTTCCGGGCCTGCATTGCCGGTGCGGCCGGCGGCTGTCAGGCGGAGATCGGCTCCGCCTCCGCCATGGCGGCAGGGGCGCTGGCCTCTCTCCGGGGCGGCGACTGCAAGCAGATCGGCCATGCCGCGGCCATGGCACTGAAGAATTTGATGGGCCTTGTGTGCGACCCGGTGGCGGGACTGGTGGAGGTCCCCTGCGTGAAGCGGAATGTGGTGGGCGCGGTCAACGCGGTGAGCTGCGCGGATATGGCGCTGGCCGGTATCGAGAGCCGCATCCCGGTGGACGAAGTTATTGACTGCATGGGTGAGGTAGGTACCCGGATGCCTATGGAGCTGCGGGAAACGGCGCTGGGCGGTCTTGCCGCTACCCCCACGGGCAAGGCCATCAAGGAGCGGATGGAGCAGGAGAATTGACTGCGGAATCGCCGTATCAGTAAATAAAAAAAGGTCCCCGGAACGCATCGCGTTCCGGGGACCTTTTTGCTCCTATGTAATATTCAGTTCAGGCCCAGCACGGTGCGGCCGCTTTCGCTCCAATAGCTTGCAAGCTGCTCGTAGCTGAAGTGGAACTCCTGCGGCCCGGCGGCATAGCTGGCCAGCTCATAGGCGGAGAAGATGATGGTCATGCCCTCTGCGTCAAAGGATACGGCGTAATCGCTGGCCCATTTTTCCATGACCTCACGGTAATTTTCCCAATAGATGTCGGAGAGGGAGAGATCAGCGTAGTTGGGGTCGGACTGGAAGCGCTCCACGGCCTGTACCTCGATCATGTCCGCCACAGCCAGTGTGAAGGCCTGCGGGTCCTCGGCCAGCTCGGGAATGGCGAGGAAAATACCGCTGTCCAGATCGAAGTTCCAACTGAAGTACACAGTGTTGGGGTGCGCGCCGCCCAGATAGCTGTAGTAGTCGGCGGCAATGCTGATAAGGGAGCCGGTGCGGTAGCAGGTGTAGGTCAGCTCCTCGGAAAGCGGGGCCATACTGTCGCCGGTGAACAGCTCCGGGTTCTCCTGATACATCATTTTGGTGTCGGCAATGCTTTCCTCCACGGATTCGGATTCTCGCCACTGGTCAAAGCTCTCGTTAAAGGTATTCATGCGGCTCACAGCGGCCTCCTGCGCGGGCGTTGCGGGGGTCTCGATGGGCTGGCCGTTTACGTAGGCCTGAAGATGGGGGAGCTGGAAGGAAATGTGCATCAGCTTTGTGCCATCCTCCGCCAGAATGTCCTGCTCGTAGGGGTCTGTTGTCACCTCGTAGGTGATGTCCTCCGTGTCCGCAACGGCGGGGGGCGTCGGCTCCTCCGGGGTGGGCAGCGTTGTCGCACCGCAGGCGGTCAGGCCCAATACAAGACACAGGGTAAGCGTCAGAATACCGAATTTTTTCATGAGAAACTCCTTTCAGGGACGGTTCAGAGCATCCGGGCGGTCTCCCGCCACAGTGCGCCGCCAACGGCGGCGCGAAGCTCCGGGTAGGCAAGGGTGTAGAGGTTCGCAGCGCGGGCCTCAAGAGCGAACAGCCGCTGCGCTGCAGCGTCCAGCGTCCGCACGGCGGCGGGCTTTGTGAGAACCGGCAGACGCGCGGTTTCCCGCATCCGGCCCAGCAGCGCCCGGCCCCGGCTGTTGGCGGCCAGCACCCGGAGATAGGGCACATGGGCGGGGATGTCCGCCGGCGTCAGCCCCAGATAGGCCCAGAGGACCATCCGCCGCAGACGGGTGTAGGCGTACCGTTTTGTTTTGGCGGCGTCCAAAACGGCGGCAAGGGAGGCGGGCTCCCGGCTGGCCTTGTACAGCCGCTGGCCGATGCCCTCCCGGCCGGTATCCAGCACGTCAAACTCCGCCGCGCTCATGGAGCGGAGCCGGGATAGAATGGCCCGTTCACAGCCGGCGGCAAATACCGGGGCGCGGCCTGCGGCCTTTTCTTCCTCGTAAACGCGCCGCATGGCCGGGACCATGCGGGAGAGGGCGTCTGCCTCTGTGCCTTCCGCCAACAGGGTTCGGATGGCGGAGGCGGAGCAGCCCCCGGCCTCGGAAACGGCGGCGTCATGGGCGGCGCCGTGCCGGGGAACGGTGAAGACCTCCGCCTCGGAGCCGGTACGCAGCAGGGCGCGGCAGTATTCAATGCCAAGCGTATTGTTGGGCTGGGACAGCAGCGCGGCATCTACGGGAGATAACAGCGCGGAAACGGCTCGCTGCCGCGCGGCGGCAAAGCTGTCTCCCCGGGTAAGCTCCGCCTTTAAAAGCGGCGTTAGCTCCGGGCGCTCCAGCGCGAGAGCGCACCGCAGCAGCGCGGCGCTGTCCCCGCATTCGCTGCCGAAGGCCAGCACATCCAAAAGCCCAGTGGCGGTCAGTGTCTCCACGCCGCCCCGCGCAAAGCCCTCGGCAGAGCTGACAGCCCATGGCAGGGGCAGCTCCAGCACGAGGTCCGCGCCGCTTTCCACAGCAGCCTCCGCCCGGGCGTACCGCCGCAGAAGGGCAAAGTCGCCCCGCTGCACAAAGTCCCCGCTCATGGCGCAGATCACGGCGGTATCCTCGCCGAAGCGCTGCCGCACAGCCTGCAGCAGATGCAGATGGCCATAGTGCAGGGGATTATATTCAGCTATGATACCAGCGGTTTTCACGTATGTCACCTCAAAGCGGTTACAAAAAAGCTAAATACGATATGCCCCTTCCGGGGCAGGCTTCACAAGAAGCTTGTGAGTTAAGGGTGGGCTTTACAAGTCTCCACTACATATGGTATTATAACGGTTGGACTGTACAAGATGTAGAGAGGGGAGAGAAAGCGCGAATGGGAAACATCGTGTGGGAAAATCCGCTGCGCCGCATGGAACAGGCCGTAGACAAGGTGTCAAGGGATTACACCAGACAGATACGGTGGCACAAGAAGCACCTCCGAACTGTTTCAGCAAAGCTCACCGTGCCGGAGTACGAACTGTTCCGCGCCATGTGCCCAGCGCGTCACACGACGCCATACGCCGTTCTGTGCAAGATGGTACGGGCCTACATCAATATGTCCGTTCAGGGCTTGCAGTCCCGCCGCTGAAATGGCAACGCCGCTTTTGAGATTGGCAATCATGCGGCCCCCTTCAAGTGGCCCCAATCGTACCGCCTTGGCAAGGGTCAAGATAAACGCCCCCGCCGCCGCGTCCGCTTCGCGTTCGCGTTCGGGCAAGTCCGTCTCGGCTTCGTGCGCCAGCGCCCGCCGCCGTGGCGGCCCTGCCCGCCCCCTTCGGGGCTGCGGTGGGGGCGCCCTTGCCCTGCGGCGGTAGTTCAGGGGCACACTTGAAAGGGGGACCTGAACATGATTTCAGCCAATCTAAGCAAAAGCGAACGGCGCGCCATCTACAAGCGGGACGGATACCGCTGCGCCCTGTGCGACAGCCCGCAGGGGCTACAAATCCACCACATCGTATTCCGTTCCCATGGCGGAAGCAATGACCCTGCAAACCTCATCACGCTCTGTTGGCGGTGCCACGCGGAAGCCCATGGGACGGCCATTCCGGAGCGGCATACCTACCAGCGCACCAGCTGGGAAGACCGTCAGAGCCTTGCCGAAGAGTACGAGCTGGCCTGCACGGAGTACATCTGCGACTACTACGCCAACATGGGCGTCATCGCTGACCCTGTCAACGGTGGGGGGCTTTAATGCCCCCTTATAAGCAACGAGTGGTGGCTCCCCCCGCGCTCGCTGCGGCTCGCTTTGCGCGTGGCGCGGCCCCCCCGCTGTGCTAAGCGGGCGCCGCTTTGGCTCCGTGGGCTGCGGCGCCCGCCGCCTGCGCGGCCCGCAAAGGTTGCGGGCCTTGCCCTCGCCGCCCCGCCATTTCAAGTGGGG
>UQMC01000062.1 GCA_900542115.1 uncultured Oscillibacter sp.
ATCGTTTTCTGCTCCATTACGTATGCCCCTCTCCGTGCTCATTCAGCGCCTCGTGTGATTCGGCCACCAGTGCGTCCAAGTCAAACGTCTGCGCCGCTTCAGCGCCTTTTTTCAGGAAGCCCAGATATTCAATATTTCCCTCCGGCCCCCGAATCGGCGAATAGGTCAGACCCAGAACGCCGAAGCCGGCTTCCTGTGCGTGCTCCAGATAATGCTCAAGGACCTCCTTATGCACGGTCGGGTCGCGGACAACACCCTTTTTCCCGACCTTTTCCCGGCCGGCTTCAAACTGCGGCTTCACAAGGCTGGCCACACAGCCGCCGTCCTTCAGGATACCGGCCACCGCCGGAAGAATCAGCTTCAGAGAAATGAAGCTGACATCAATGGACGCAAAATCCAGCTCATCCGAGATCTGTTCATGGCTTAGATATCGAGCATTCGTCCGCTCCATACAAACGACCCGCGGGTCCTCCCGGAGTTTCCATGCAAGCTGTCCGTATCCCACATCCACCGCGTAAACCTTACTGGCGCCGTTTTGTAGCATACAATCCGTAAAGCCGCCGGTAGAGGCGCCGATATCGCCGCAGATACAGCCGTGCAAATCAATGGGAAATTCCGCCATGGCCTTTTCCAGCTTCAAGCCGCCGCGGCTGACATATTTCAGCGTATTGCCCCGAATTTCAATGGGGGCATCATTGGGAACTGCGGTTCCGGGCTTATCTACCCGCTGTCCGTTCACGAAGACCAGACCGCTCATAATGGTAGCCTGCGCCTTCTGGCGGCTCTCCTGAAGTCCGCGTTCTGTCAGCAATAGATCCAGTCTTGTTTTGTTACTCACGGGATAGAGCCTCCTTTACTGCCCGATATACACCGTCCGCGTCCAGTCCAAACCGTTCTTGCAGTTGCTCTACGGTTCCTTCCGGTGCAAAGCGGTCCTTCAAATTTTGCAGAATGACCTGGCGGCATTGCCGCCCCGACTCAGCCAGCAGTGCGGCGATCTGCTGGCCGATGCTGCCGTTTTCAAAGCAATCCTCCAGCACGAGAACTGTATCCGCACCATCAAGCTCTCGAAGCAGCGCGGAGGTATCCAGGGGCGCAATGCGGTTCAGCTTCACAACACGAGTGGAAATTCCGTCTCGCTCCAGCCGCTCCGCCGCGTCAAGCACCTGATTGATCAAAATTCCATAAGAAACCAGCACTGCCTGATGTCCGTCCCGAAGACGCACTACCGCTTGGCTGCCTGTGTCCTGTGTAAAATGCCCCTCCCCGCCTCTCGGATAGCGGAGCGCGACAGGACCTTGGATTTCAAATAATGCCTGCCGCGTCATGGAACGCAACTCGGATAGGCTGGAGGGACACAGCACGGTAAAGCCCGGGATGCCGGTCAGGTACGATATGTCCAGACAGCCGTGGTGCGTTTCTCCATCGGCCCCCACCAGTCCGGCCCGATCCACACCCAGCACCACATGGAGCTTTTGAAGGGCAACATCGTGAAACAGCATATCATAGCTTCGCTGTAAAAATGTGGAGTATACGGCAAACACGGGAATCATCCCCTGCTTTGCCATACCGGCAGCCATGGAAACCGCATGGCCCTCGGCAATCCCCACATCGAAAAGCCGCTCCGGGTATGCCTTGGCAAAGACTGCCAGCCCGGTTCCGTCCTCCATAGCGGCTGTAATGGCACAAACCTTTTCGCTCTCTGCAGCGCAATCAGTCAAAGTTTTTCCAAATGTACTTGAGAAAGTCTCGCCTCCCGGCTGTAGAGTCAGGCCGGTTTGAGGGTCAAAGGGAGCAATTCCGTGGAATTTTCCCGGATTTCGCTCAGCAAAGGGATAGCCCTTTCCCTTTTGTGTATGGACATGGACCACCACCGGCCCGGTCAGTTCTTTAGCCCATTGCAGCATATCGCACAGCCGGGGCAGATCATGTCCGTCAATAGGCCCGAGGTAGGTAAAGCCCATATCCTCGAACAGCGTACTGCTGGGCCACAGCGCTTTTTTCAGTTCGGTTTTCAGCCGGTGGTTAAACCGGTAGATGGGCGACTGCACCGGATTTGCGCCGAATAGACGCCGATACCACTTTTTAAAATGATAGTACGCAGGCTTTGCCCGCAGCTGTGCCAAATGACGGGGAAGCGCCCCGACATTTGGGTCGATGGACATTCCATTGTCATTCACGATTACAATTAGATGCTCATGAGACGCTCCAGCATTGTTCAATCCCTCATAGGCAAGTCCGCCGGTCAAGGCTCCGTCGCCAATCAGCGCCAACACTTGATAATCCTGATGCTGTAATGTTCTTGCCCTTGCCATACCAAGCGCGACCGACACGGAGTTGGACGCATGGCCGGCAATGAAGGCGTCATGGATGCTCTCATGTGGCTTTGGAAAGCCGGAGAGACCATCCAGCTGCCGCAGCGTGGAAAAAAGTTCCTGTCGCCCTGTCAGTGCCTTGTGTACATAGGCCTGATGGCCAACGTCAAATACCAGCCGGTCATGCGACGTATCAAACACACGATGGATGGCTACAGTCAGTTCTACAACGCCCATATTGGACGCAAAATGTCCGCCGGTTTTCGACACGTTTTCCAGCAGAAACTGCCGCAGCTCAGAGCAGAGCTGTGGCAGCTGTTTTTGTTGAAGTGCCCTGACATCCTCAGGGGAATGAATTATATCCAGAATCACAATGACCTCCCACGGTCAAACCAAGTCAGCTCCGATGGAACAAATGCAGAAAGCGCCCCGCCCAATAGACCACCTGCTTGCTCTGCTTAATGGCAAAGGGCTTGCACATCGCCTTTCCGCCGATGGTCAAACCGGAAACCAGCGCCGTAACGCCGACAGAAATGAATATGCTCTGCACATTCAGCCCCGTCTGAAGCCGCGCCACGATCACCGCGCTGGTAGCGCCGGAGACGATACCGCAGATATCGCCCACCACATCGTTGCAGATGCTTGAGACCCGATCCGCATTTTTCAAAAGCCGCAGCGCCGCCTTCGCTCCCCGCTCCCTGTGGGCCGCCATGGAATGAAACGGCTTTTCGTCCGCCGAGGTCACCGCTACGCCGATAATATCAAACAAAATACCAAGACAAATGAAAAAAAGCAAAATGGCCAGCGCCAGTACAAGCCCCGCCCGATTCAAAACCGTTTCCGAGCCGAGGCTCAATAGGCCAGAAAACAGGACCGCCATAAAAAACGCGGTAGCAGCCCAGCCATACCGCGACGCTTCGCTTTTCACTTTTTTTTGCTTCGAAGGTTTGCTCAAAAAAACGCCTCCGGTTTTAACTGTATTGCTAAGGCAGCGGCAACGGAACAGGTAAATCTTGCGGCTTAGGTGCGGGTCTGTTTTCCCCACGGAACACCCCTCGTTGCCGATGGAGGCGGTTCCCCTTTCAGTTCCGAGGCACACCGTTGCCGGATGCGCTACCCGATTGCCACTGAGTCCGCACTGCAATCCCTGATCCGTTTCCAAAGAACAGCCTAGGTGTTTTCCACCGCAGTCTGTCCGTTTCTTTAGCCTCTTTTGCAAAACGGGTTTCAGCGGGCGATCACGGTGATCGTTCCGGCCGGAACGAATACCGTGTAGATCCCGCATCCACCCGCTCCACGCAAGGCAGGCTACATCTGCACACAGCGTTACGCGCCAAATCGGCGCGATGCACCGCATTGCAGGTTCAAATCTGCTTCGTACACAAATCGAAAATACCGCTACGGGAGTACGTTCATGCACAAGAGCAGGTCTCCACGGAAACAGGGTCGGGGTAACCATGCCATTGGAAATCGCCCTGAGTCCGCAAGCGTTCAGCACGCTTCCTCCCAGCATCCACCCAAAACTGGGCGTTTCAAGCAAACACCAGAAGTTTCACAGGTATGCCCTTCGGAGGCTTTTTAGGTCCTCCCTCGGAAACGGCAGATCTGACTAGAATACTGCGCCGCCGCTTAGCTTTTGTCAGTATAGCACAGCCCATGAAAATATGCAACCATTTCTGTATATACAATGTAAATATACACGCGCTCCGCGGCCTTCATTTTACGTCTTATTAACGGATATTGCAGAGTTTCCTTCATCGCTTACCCAACAGAAAACCGGCCGCGAAATGCTCCGCAGCCGGTCTGTTTATTTTTTCCGCTCCGTCATGGCGTCCGCCAGCCTACAGAGAAACTCCGTGCTCCCCTGCCATTTGCAGGCTCTCAAGGCTTCCTTTGCCCTTTCCGTATAGGCCAACACCCTGCGTTCGCATTCCTCCAAGCCCAGCAGGGTCACATAGGTAGACTTCCGGTTGGAGGCATCAGAGCCGATTGGCTTTCCAAATTCCTCCGCGCTGCCAATCACATCCAGCATATCGTCCCGAATCTGAAATGCCAGCCCCACATTGGTGGCGTATACCCGTGCCGCCTCGAAGCAGCGTTCCTCCACCACCCGGTGGCCGGAGGATGCCGCAACGCCCATCATGCACGCGGCCCGCAGCAGCGCGCCGGTCTTTTTATTGTTGATGACGGTCAGCTCCTCCGCAGTGTGGAGGACCTTTCCATCTCCAATGGTATCAAAATACTGTCCGCCGCACATTCCCTGTTCACCGGCTGCCTCCGCCAAAATTTTAGCCGCCACAGCCGGAGCAAAGCTCCCCTTCTCCTGCCATGGACCTTCAGCGGAAAGAACCGTTTGAAAAGCGGCCGCCTGAAGGGCGTCGCCCGCCAGAGTCGCCACACACTCGCCGTAGACCTTATGGTTGGTGGGTCTGCCCCGGCGGAGATCGTCATTATCCATGCAGGGCAGATCATCGTGAATCAGCGAATAGGTGTGCAGCATTTCCACACCGCAGCCGAAATCCAACGCTTCCTCCATGGCGCCGCCGGCGGCCTCGCAGAATTTCATAGCCAAAATCGGCCGTATCCGCTTGCCCCCGGCCAAAAGACTATACCGCATGGCCGCCTGAAGACCGTCGCCGGGGAAAAATTCCGCAAGCCGCTTTTCCACCAGCGCCTTCGCAGCGGAAAGCTCCTTTTCAAAATCCGTCATACGTCAGTCCTCCGTGCTCTCAAACGGCAGCTCCACAGGCGCACTGTCAGGCCCCTTCATCAGCTTTACTACCTGCTGCTCCGCCTTGTCCAATTCTGCGGTACAGGCGTTTGCCAGCTTCGTTCCCTCTTCAAAAAGGCTCAAGGATGCCGCCAATGCGGCATCGCCCTTTTCCAGAAGCGCTACAATCTCCTCCAAACGGGCCAGCTTTTCCTCAAAGCTCATTTTTTTTACAGCCATCGTCTTCCTCCTCTATGGTGTTGCCCACGGCGGTAAAGCCGCCGCTTCCTAATGTCACATGAACATATTCCCCCCGGCTCAGCTCCGCGCTGCTCCGCAGCACCTCCCCCGCCTCATTGCGGGCCACGGCATAGCCGCGGCTCAAAACCTTCAAGGGACTCATAGCATCCAGTGAAGCCGCAGCGGCTGTAAAGGCTTGCCGCTTCCTTCCGATTGCGGCCCCGGTCAGGTCCCCCAAGCGCTGTTGAAGGTGCGCCAGCTCCATCCGCCTATCCTGTACATAAGCAAGGTGATCAGTTAAGACTCGCTTGCGCTTCAGCTCCTCCAAGCGCTCCCGCAGAGTGCGCAGTCGAACCGTTTCGCTGCCGGTCAGTCGGTTTTCCAAATCGCCGAGCTGCCGCAAAAGCGCTCCCTGATCCGGCACCGCGATCTCAGCGGCATTGGAGGGCGTAGACGCCCGGGCATCCGCCACGAAATCCGAAATTGTCACATCCGGTTCATGGCCCACCGCCGAGATCACCGGCGTTTCACAGGCATAGATAGCCCGTGCCACCCGTTCATCGTTAAAGGCCCACAGATCCTCCATGGAACCGCCGCCCCGGCCGGTGATAATAACATCGCCGATTTTCCACTGGTCCGCATAGCGGATGGCCCCCGCGATCTCCGCCGGCGCTTCCGCCCCTTGGACCCGCACCGGCAGCAAAATCACCTTTGCCAAGGGATAGCGCCGCCGCAGGATTCGAATCATGTCATGAACCGCCGCTCCGGCGGCGGAGGTCACAACGGCGATTCTATTTGGAAATTTCGGCAGAGGCTTTTTATGCTCGGAATCGAACAGCCCCTCCCGGTACAGCTTTTCCTTCAGCTGCTCAAAGGCCACGGAAAGATCGCCTGCTCCCTCCGGGGTCAGGGATTCGCAGTATAGCTGATAGGCACCGTCCCTTGGAAATACACTGACACGGCCGACCGCCAGAACCTTCATGCCGTTTTCCGGGCGGAAGCGCAGGCGCATGGCCTGTCCCTTGAACATCACACAGCGAATTGCGCCCGTCTGGTCCTTCAAGGAAAAATAGTGATGTCCCGACGGATACATTTTATAGTTGGATATTTCGCCCCGAACGCAGATACCGGAGAGCATGGGCTCCTGATCCAGCAGGAGCTTCACCAGCTCATTGACCTCTGTGACGGTGAAAATATGTCGTTCCATTGCTCACTCCTTATCCAGCCATCGGCCAAGGCAGGCCGAAGTCCCTGCTTCTACGCGCCGTGAAAGCTCATCCATGTGGAGCAGGCGGAATATCCACACGCGAAGCACATCCATCAAAGAACAGATCACGTAGATGCCCAGCGCCGCGCCCAATACCAAAAGCAGCATAACTGGCGGTGTTTTGGCCGCCAGCACCGAAAATCGGTCCGCCATTCCATATTCCCAAATCAGAGGATGCGCGTGGATAAGATATACGCTGAAGGCCAGCGGTGCTACCCCTTTAATGAGCTTTTCAAAGCAGGGCGGAATCGAAAGCTGTGCAAAGCACAGCACCAGCGCGGCCGCCGCCAGCAAAATCGTCGGCGAGGTATAGCTGGTCAGCAGCACCTTATCACAGGTGCCGCGCTCCGCAGCTATCCAGACCCGGTCTGCCGCCCAATGCACGCTCCACGTGAGCACGGCGCATATTGCATAGACCGCCGCCCACCCTCCGGAGCCGCGCTTTTTGCCCAGATAGGACAGCCGTAGACAGCCTCCCAAGAGATATAAGCAGCTCAGCCACAGGACACTGTAGCCGTTATCCGTGAGGAAAACATCCCTTTGCCGCAGCGTTGGCAAAACAGAAAACACGAGAACGATGAAAAGCGCAAGAACCCTTCTCTGCCGCTCCGAAAGCCTGTCCAACAGCAGATTGAAAAACGGGATGAACAGACACATCCCGAAATAGGCGGTCACATACCAATATTGCCGGAACAGCACCGGGAAAAATGCGCGGAGCACCCGGTCCCCATCGACACTGCCGGGCAGAAAAGCGGCAAATACCGCCGTAATGCTAACCGTATAAAAAGTGACCCGCAGCCACAGCGCAACGGCTCCGCTGTACCGAAAACGATGCTGAACGCCAACGTAGCCGGAGATCAGACCATAGCAATTAACAGCGCAGTAAGCCCCCGCCTCCAGCAGTTTTGCAGCTTCATAGCCTGCCGACAGAGGCGCCGCAGCGGACAATACGCCGCCCTTATTCAAGATGTGCAGGATGATGACCATCCACATGGCCAGCATCCGCAGCAGGTCGATTCCGTAATTGCGCCGTTCCATCATCCGCTCCTGTCAGGTAAAATCAAAACGGCAGAGCATACGGCAGCTTTTGCCGTATCCGCTCTGCCGTTTGTGCGCCGCTTGTCACTGTGAAATTTCCTCACGCGCAAAAGTACCCAGAATACCGTTCATAAACTTAACAGTCTCCGGCGTTTCATATTTTTTGGCGATCTCCACCGCTTCATTGATAGCCGCACCCGTGGGAATATCCTCCATGTATAAAATCTCATACATGGCGACCCGCATGATTGCCGAGGCTACCAGCGGAATACGGGAAAACTTCCATCCCTTTGCATACTTGGAGATATATCCGTCCAACTCCGCAGAATGCTCGTCAACGCCCTTTACCAAGCGCGTGATATACGCCGCCTGCTTGGCGTTGGGCGCATCGGCATACAGCGAATCCTCACCGGCCAGCTCCGCGAAAGCCTCCGGCGTCAGACGCTCCTTCAAAAGCTCATCAACGGTCTTGTCTGTAAAGCTCAGTTCATAGGAAAGATGGGCGGCGATCTCCCGCGCGGTATTCCGTGTCATAACGTTTTTCGTCCTTTTCTCTTGTAATGGGTTTACGCCAGTGTCACACCGCCGACATGGATATTTACCGTTTCGACTGTGCAGCCGGTCATGGCGCTGACTGCGGAGGCCACCGCCTTCTGCGCGTTTTCAGCAACCTCCGGGATGGCGTGGCCGTAGGCCACTGTCAGATATAGGTCCAGTGCCAGTCCGGTCTCCGTCATTTCGATCTTAACGCCCTTGGCGTTTTTCTGTGCCCCCTTTTTATTGGTCACAAGATCGGCAACGCTGGAGCCGAGGGTCCCCATTGTGCCGGAAACGCCCTCCACCTCACGGACAGCCCCCACGGCAATAGCCGCGATGACCTCCTCAGAGATGTGGATGCTTCCCTTTTCGTCGGAAAGTGTCATATAACCTTTATTTTCAGCCATTGTAGTTCTCCTTTTGGCACGCGGCAGTGAGCCGCAGTCAATACTTGATTATCTAATGTGCTATTTTAGCATGGATTTTTGGAAAATACAACAGCTAATTTGCGGCCATGATTCGAATTGCGTTGGCGGCATAGCCTGTTTCGGTCATGGCGATATCCGTAATTTTCGCAACATCCGTGGCGTTCAGCTCCCCATCCTTTGTAGAGACCACAATGCTCAGAGAATCGTCTCCCATAAACGCAACGCAGTCCTGATACCCCTTTGCCGTGACCAGATTTTCAATCTGTGCCTCCTTCAGCGTGTAAGAGGCCAAAACCTGAATGCTTTCGGAGGCTTGGTTTGCCACTGACTGATCGGCGTCCTCCTGCTTGGCGGCGTCCTCCAGCAGAGAGATAGCGCTGTCCCGGGCCTGCTGACGGGTCAGCCGCGCGGAGGCGAAATAATCATCCCCCTCATAAACCGTGCTCTCTGCAAGGGTTCCTTCCTCCTGCCCCGAGACCAGTGCGGCTTCGCCCAGAATTTTAGTACCGGCCTCCTCCGCCTTCTGGACTGCCTCCTCCGAGGAATATTTCCAGTTCAGTCCAACTGCCGCGCAAACCAGCACCGCCATAGTCCCCACCACGATATTCCGCTTGATGTTTCCACGCATAGAGCCTTTCCTCCTCCATATAATTACGGACATTTTGCCACGGTGATGCGGTCGCTGCTCAGGCCGGTCAAGACGGACACCGCCTCTGTGACCGCCAGCCTGACATCTGCCCGGTCGCCCCCCTGACAGACCACCAGCGCCCCCCGGTATGTGGGGTACAGAATCCTCGTCACAATGGGGGCCTCCTGATCGTTCAGGTCCAGAAGCACCGTTTCCGATGTTCTGGAATAGTCCTCCGGCGCTGCCGTGCTGCCGCTGTAGCGGAGCTCCGAGTTCTGCGCCAACTGCCGTTCCCCATTGCTGTCCGCCGTCAGCAACACCCGCACGGTACCGACGCCTTGAATCTGCCCCAGAATACTCTCCAGCTCCGTCTGAAGCTCCTGCGCTGAAATCATATCCATCTGCTGCGCGGTTTGGCCAGTCTGCGCCGTATGCTCTGTTCCACCGGGCCATAACAGCAGCCCTGCGCCCACCAGCAGAATCAAGATCGCATATTTGTATCGGTCCCATAGCTTTTGCACTCCTTTAATTTTCATCAAGCCACACCTGTCTTTCCACGGGTATCCCCAATTCGGCCTCTATCCAGCGGGACAGCTCCCGAGACGGTGTACCGGTAAGCTCCGCAGATACAGGTACCGGCACACCCTCGCTGTTTTCCTCTGTCCCGACCTTGATACGGACAGTCAGCCCCATACGCGCCGCCTTGTCCAATATATATGCCTCCGTTTCACTTTCTATGAGCGTTCCCAGCTCCTTTTTCCGTTCCTCCTCAAGCTTTGTCCGATAGGTCTCTACCTGCTTTTCGTATTCAGCAAGGCCCATGTGAACATCGTCCGGCAGCGCTGCCTTTCGAACCGGCTGCAGCAGTACCAGTAAAAGCAGCAGCCCACCGATAAAGGATGCTGTGTCCCGCAGTGTTCCCTTTGGCGTGATGTACTGCACAACGGACAGCAGCAGCGATACCGCCGCAACTGCTGTCAGCCATGTCCGCACCGCCGCGATCATGCGGTCACCGCGGCCACGGAGGCCAATATGGAGATCAGCAGAACTAACGCGCAGCTCCCTACCATTCCAAGCAGTAATCCGAACGCACTGCCAAGGCCGCCAATAAGCCCGCAGAGCTCCGAATCTCCGATTGCCGCCGCGAAAAAGTCGGTCAGCTTGTACAAAAGATACTGAATGCCGATTCGCAAAAACGGAACCACGCACAGCGCCAGAATGCCCAGCAAGCCGAAAACACCCAGCGTCCCCTTCAGAAGTCCGGCTCCCACCAGCACTGTTTCCGATGCCTCCGCAATGATTCCCCCCACCACCGGCACCACACCGGAAATTGCTGTTTTTGCAAGACGCACACGGACGCTGTCCACTGTTCCCGCGAAAATACCGCTGACAGTGAGATACAGCGTAAACGCCAGCAGCAGCCCTGTCAGCAGCTTGGTGCAGATTGTCTTGATGGCCACCGCCACCGCCAACAGCCGCCGGTCACCCAAGCTGCTCCCGGCAGCCAGCGTCCCAACAAACAGGTATACCAAGGGCATCAGCAACCCGCAGATCAGCTCCAGCAGCAGGTCCGCAAAAAAAACCGTGGCCACCTGCCGCACCGTCGCCCCGGCGGCACCGCCCGCCACTGCAGAAGCCGCCGCCAAGGCCGGCAGCAGTGCCTTTGAAAAGGTGCTCATCTGCTCCATAACCGCCGTACCGGCCCCCATCAGCGTGTCCAACTGGCCGATGGTCAAAAGTGTGACCGTCAAAACTCCCGCCATGGAGAGAAAGCGGCTCGTATCGCCGGTTCCCTTCTGGACGCCGCCCACCAGTCCGCACAGCACAGTCGCCAACAGCACCGAAGCGGCGCCGCGAAGCTGACCCTTTAAAATTGAACCGGCATTTTTCGCAAGATGCTCCCAAATCGCGCCGAGTCCCTCCGCAAGGCTGTCCGGCCCCCAATCCTTAACCTGACTTAATATCCGATTCGTTTCGTGGGGAAGCGCGTCCGCGACCACAGAAAGCTCATTGTCTGCCCGGACATTGAGATCGGAAGAGCGTCGTGTAGGGAAAGAGTGTAGATCTCGGTGGTCGCCG
>UQMC01000063.1 GCA_900542115.1 uncultured Oscillibacter sp.
ATACGAGATGTAGCCGTGACTGGAGTTCAGACGTGTGCTCTTCCGATCTTGCGGATTCCCGGCGTGGGTGTGGTCTCCGCCCGCCGCATCCTTGCCGCCCGTCGGATGGGCCCGCTGCGAATCGAGCAGCTCCCGAAGCTGGGCGTGGTCATGAAGCGGGCGCAGTATTTCCTGACCGCCTCCGGCCGCCTGCCCGATGGGCTTCGGTTCACGCAGGACAGCCTGCTGCGAAGTCTCATTTCTCTGGAGCAATCCCGGCTCCCGGAGGCGGCACCGGAACAGCTCTCTTTATTTGACAACGCCGTTTCATAGGGAGGTCGCGCCGCTGTGAATGAGATGATCTATCTTTACGATGGCAGCTTTCACGGCTTTCTCTGCTGCATTTTTGAAAGCTACGCAAAAAAAGAAAGCCCCACCGCCATTGCCTGCGATGAGGCGCTTTCCTTTACGCTGTTTCCGACACGAAATATCGCAACGGATTCCGGCCACGCCCTGCGGGTACTGCGGAAGGTGCGGACGATCTCTCCCTACGCCGCCGAGCTTTTGCAGCGGGGCTTTCTCACCTGCCTTGCGGAAAAGGAGCTTTGCCTCTATCGCTTGACGGTCAAGCTGCTGCGGGAGGGCCCCGGCTTTTTGCGAAATTCTTCCGACGAAACGCTGCATCCGGTCTTTTCCGCCGTGCGGCACCTCAACGGTGAGGCCCATCTGCTGAAGGGCTTTGTCCGCTTTTCCGAGCTGGGCGGCGTTTTGGGCGGGGAAATCGAGCCGAAGAACCGGGTACTGCCTCTGCTGCGGAGCCATTTCTGCGCCCGATACCAAAATGAAAAATTTTTCATCTATGACCGCACCCATCACGAGGCGCTTTTCTATGCTGCCGGCCGGGCGGTAATTCGCCCGCTGGCGGATTTTCAGATGGCGCCGCCCGATGAAACCGAGGCGCATTACCGTCTGCTGTGGAAGCGGTTTTATGATACCATTGCCATCCGGGAACGGGAGAATCCCCAGCTGCGGATGACCCACATGCCAAAGCGCTATTGGGGCACCATGACGGAATTTCAGCCGCCAGAGCACTTCAGGGCACAAAGCTCTTTCGCAGACGTTCCAGCCCCCGGCGTTCCAGACGGGACACCTGCACCTGCGACACCCCCAGCACCCGGGCTGTCCGCTCCTGTGTCAGCCCCTTGAAATAGCGGAGCAAAATCGTAAGGCGTTCCTTTTCCGGCAGGCGGTCAATGGTCTCCCGCAGGGCGATGCGCTCCACCAGCGCGTCTTCCGGGGCCTCGGTCCCCACAACGCCCTCCAGCGCAAGGCCCTCCGCCGTTTCCCGCTGGAGAGAGTCTGGCGGCTCCGTTGCAAGGTCGATAGCGGCGATCTCCTCCGGCGTCCAGCCCGTCTGCGCTGCCAGCTCAGATACCCCCGGCTCCCGGCCAAGCTCCTGCCGCAGCCGCTCCCGAACACTGTAAAGTGTCAACGCCTGCTCCCGGATGCTTCTGCCCACCTTCACAGCACCGTCATCCCGCAGAAAGCGTCGAATCTCCCCGGCGATTTTCGGCACAGCATACGTGGAAAAGCAAGTGCCGTATGCAAAGTCAAAGCCCTTGACAGCCTTTAAAAAGCCGAGGCAGCCCAACTGATAGAGGTCATCCGGCTCCACGCCCCGGCCATAGTAGCGCCGGACCACGCTCCAGATCAGGCCGTTGTTTTCCAACACCGCCTGTTCGCAGGCGTCCCGGTCCCCCTCCTGCGCGGCCCGCAGTACCTCCAGCGCGGCGCTCATCGCTTGGCGCGTGGTGCGATTTTCTTCTTCATGACCACCGTCGTCCCCCGGCCGACAACGGAGCGTACCAGAACGCTGTCCATGAAACTCTCCATGATGGTGAAGCCCATGCCGCTGCGTTCCTCGCCGCCGGTGGTGTACATAGGCTGTCTGGCCCGCTCGATGTCCGGGATACCCCGGCCGTAATCCCGCACCGTGATCTCCAGCAGGTTCCCGGCGCACTGTCTGACCTTCACCACCACCCTACCGATGCTGTCGGGGTAGGCATGGACGATGGCGTTGGTCGCTGCCTCAGAAACGGCTGTTTTGATATCCTCCAGCTCGTTGAGCGTCGGGTCCATCTGGGCGGCAAAGCAGGCCACCACCGAACGGAGGAAGCCCTCGTTGCTGCTACGGCTGGGAACCTGCAGTGTGACCTCATTTTCCGCTTTTGTTTTCATTATGTAAACCTCCCGTTTATTGAATGGATATGAGCCGCCCGATTCCCGCCGCATCCAGCACTCGCTTGGCCTGACGCGGCACATTACGGACGATGATGCTGCCCTCCAAAAGCTGCATCCGCTGCTGCGAGCGAATCAACAGGGCGATGCCGGAGCTGTCCATGAACGTGACGCCGGAAAAATCCAGAATCAAGGTCTGCGGCAGCGCCGCGTCAATGGCCATTTCCACCTCCTTCAGCGCGTTTCTGGCACCGTGATGATCCATTTCACCGCTGAATTCCAGCAGCAGCTCCCGGTTGATATCCCTTGCCCGTATTTCCATAATATTCCCTCTTTTGTCGAATTTCAGTCCTTTTTCCCGCCGTTTTTTCTTTTGAACATACCGTTACGGTGATGGTAACATATCCCATAGTCCGCAATCTGTCGAAGTCCGATGCCTTCTCCAGTTTTTTATGTAAAGTACGGTAAACCAAGCAGTGCGGCGCATTTTATTTGTAGTTTTCACCTCTATTCTCAAAAATTGACCGGGAGCGCTTGCAGGGCGGGCGCTTTTATTGTAGGATGGAAAAAATACGAAGTGGGAGCGATAACGCAGTGTATTTCAATTACGGTGAAACGGAAACTGCATATTTGAGCCGTGCGGATTCCCGGATGCAGGCGGTGATTGAGCGGGTTGGTCATATCAACCGCCCTGTAGACACCGATCTTTTTTCCTCGGTCATCCACCACATCATCGGCCAGCAGATCTCCACAAAGGCGCAGGCCACCATCTGGCAGCGGATGCAGGAGCGGCTCGGGACGGTGGACCCGGATCATATTCTTAAAGCGGGGATTCCTGAGCTGCAGACGCTGGGGATGACATTCCGCAAGGCGGAGTACATCACCGATTTTGCGGAGCGGGTCCACAGCGGGACCTTTGACCCAGAGGCTATCCGGTACAGCTCCGATGCGGAGGCCATTGCGGCGCTGAGCGCCCTGAAGGGCATCGGCATCTGGACTGCGGAGATGATTTTGCTGTTTTGTATGCAGCGGCCTGACATTTTCAGCTATGACGATCTGGCGATTCAGCGGGGGCTGCGGATGGTCTACCGCCACCGGCGCATCGACCGCAAGCTGTTTGAAAAATACCGGCGGCGCTTCAGTCCCTATTGCAGCGTGGCCAGTCTGTACCTCTGGGCCGTGGCCGGCGGTGCGCTGCCGGAGCTGACCGATCCTGCACCGAAAAAGAAAAAAATAAGTCCGCCGCAGAAATGATTTTTCCGCGGCGGCGCAAAAAACAGGACGCTTTCTTTTGAAAGCGTCCTGTTAATTTCAACAATATCCGGCCCGTTTACTGTTTACAAAAAAGACAGCATCAGAAAAGGCCCGTGATGCGTCCGTTTTCGTCCACGTCGATTTTTTCCGCCGCCGGGGTCTTCGGCAGGCCCGGCATGGTCATGATGTCGCCGGTGAGGGCCACAATGAAGCCCGCCCCCGCACTGACGCGCAAGCTCCGCACCGTAACCGTGAAGCCCTCCGGGGCGCCCAGCAGAGTGGGATCGTCAGACAGGGAATACTGCGTTTTTGCCATGCATACCGGCAGATCGCCGAAGCCCAAATCAAAGAGCTGCTTGGCCTGCTTCTGTGCGGCGGGGGTCAGGATGGCCTGTGCGCCGCCGTAGACCCGGTTCACAATGGCGTTGAGCTTATAGATGAGAGAGGTGTTGTCGGGATAGGCGAAGGTAAATTCCTCCGGGTTCGGCTGCTCCGGGCAGGGCTCCTCGCACAGGCGCACCACCTCCTCGGCCAGCGCGACACCGCCGGTGCCGCCTTTGGCCCAGACCTCCGACAAAACGGCGCGGACGCCCAGCTCCCGACACTTTTCCTCCACCAGCCGCAGCTCTGCGGCGGTGTCGGTGGGGAAGGCATTGATGGCCACCACACAGGGCAGATGGAACGTATTTTTGATGGTGTCCACATGGTGGAGCAGATTGGGCAGACCCCGCTCCAGCGCCGCCAGATTTTCCGTATCCAGCTCCGTCTTGGAAACGCCGCCGTGGAGTTTCAGCGCCCGCACAGTGGCCACCAGCACAACAGCGTTTGGCTTCAAACCCGCCAAGCGGCACTTGATGTCCAAGAACTTTTCCGCGCCGAGGTCCGCGCCGAAGCCCGCCTCCGTCACAGCGTAGTCTCCCAGCCGCATAGCCATCCGGGTGGCGGTGACGGAATTGCAGCCATGGGCAATATTGGCGAAGGGGCCGCCGTGGACAAACACGGGCGTTCCCTCAAGGGTCTGCACCAGATTCGGCTTCAGGGCGTCCTTCAGCAGCGCCGCCATGGCGCCCTCGGCCTTGAGGTCATGGGCCGTGACCGGCGCGCCGTCATAGGTATAGGCCACTATCATCCGGCCAAGGCGCGCTTTCAGGTCGGGGATATCCCGGGCAAGGCACAGCACCGCCATGACCTCGCTGGCCACGGTGATGTCAAAGCCATCCTCCCGGGGAACGCCCTGCATCCGGCCGCCCAGACCGTCCACGATATTGCGGAGCTGGCGGTCATTCATATCCACGCAGCGCTTCCAGACGATGCGCTTGACGTCGATCCCCAAGCGGTTGCCCTGCTGAATGTGGTTATCCAGCATGGCCGCCAGCAGATTGTTGGCCGCGCCGATGGCATGGAAATCGCCGGTAAAATGCAGATTGATGTCCTCCATGGGGACCACCTGCGCGTAGCCGCCGCCGGCCGCGCCGCCCTTGACGCCGAATACCGGTCCGAGGGAGGGCTCCCGCAGGGCGGCGATGGCGTTTTTCCCGATGCGCCGCAGAGCATCCGTCAAGCCGACAGTGGTAGTGGTCTTACCCTCCCCCGCCGGGGTGGGATTGATGGCGGTGACAAGAATCAGCTTCCCTTCCGGGCGCTTGTTCTCCCGCAGAAGCGCATAATCCACCTTGGCTTTATAGCGGCCGTAGCACTCCAGATAGCGCTCCTCCACTCCGGCCAGCGCCGCGATCTCCGTAATTGGCCGCATCCGGCACTGCTGCGCGATCTCAATATCCGATAAATACGCCATGGGCAATTACCCCCTGTTCAGATTTTTTTAAAGTACCGCACGGCAGAGTCAAAGAGCTTCATGTCGTAGCGGTCAGGAATGTTGCGATAAAGATTTTTACCGATGCGCTCGCTGTGGCCCATTTTGCCGAGGACCCGCCCATCCGGGGAGGTAATACCCTCCACCGCGCAGACGGAGCCGTTGGGCGCAAAGGCCGTGTCCATAGTGGGTACACCCGCAAGGTCCACATACTGCGTTGCGATCTGGCCGTTGTCCGCAAGGCGGCGCACCACGGCCTCGGAGGCAAGGAAGCGTCCCTCCCCGTGGGAGACCGGCACCGCGTAGACCTCGCCCACCTCCGTGCCCGCCAGCCACGGCGACTTGTTGGAGCACACCCGCGTCCGAACGATTTTGGACTGGTGGCGGCCGATGGTGTTGTAGGTCAGTGTGGGGCAGTCGGCGTCCGTATCCACGATCCTGCCGAAAGGCACCAGCCCCAGCTTAATGAGCGCCTGAAAGCCGTTGCAGATACCCAGCATCAATCCGTCCCGCCGCTCCAGCAGCTCCGTGACCTGCTCCCGCACCGCCGGGTTACGGAAGAATGCAGTGATGAATTTAGCGGAACCGTCCGGCTCGTCACCGCCGGAGAAGCCGCCGGGCAGCGCGACGATCTGTGCCGCCTTCAGCCGCATTGCAAACTGCTCCACGCTCTCAGCCACATCGGCGGCGGTCAGATTGCGGAGCACGAAGGTCTCCGCCTCCGCGCCGGCCTCCAGAAACGCCCGCTGCGTGTCATACTCGCAGTTCGTACCGGGAAACACGGGAATCAGCACCCGGGGTCTGGCAACGGCCACCGCCGGAGCTTTCCGCTCCGTTGTCCGGTAGGTCAGTGTTTCCACAGGGCCGCTGTCAGCGGTCCGAGTGGGATAGACGCTTTCAAGAACGCCCTCGTTCAGCGCCAGCAGCTCGTCAATAGAAGCCGTATCCTCGCCCAGCGTCACCGCTCCGTCCGCCGTTGTAACGCCCAAGCGCAGGGCAGTTCCCTGCGGGAGCGGCTCCGACAGCTCCGCGATGATCGCGCCGGGCAGGGCGTCGGAATACCAGATCTCCCCGGCTCCCTCGGACCGGAAGCCGATGCGGTTGCCAAAGGACATTTTCATGACGCCCTCCGCTATGCTGTTCTCTACAGCCCATGCGGCCCTGACCTTTCCCGCGCAGCACAGCGCATGGAAGCGCTCCCACACCGCGCGCTGATCCGCCGCCGTACCGTCGCAGAGGAACAGGTACACCGGGTCTCCGGCGGACTTGAATTCCGGTGTCAGCACCTCTCCGCTCTGTACTGGAGCAATAGCAAAGGAGATCAGCGTCGGCGGAACATCCCGGTCCATGAAGGAGCCGGACATGGAGTCCTTGCCGCCGATGGCGGCGGCGCCCAAATCCATCTGCGCCTCCAGCGCTCCCAGCAGCGCGGCAAAGGGCTTTCCCCAGCGAAGGTGGTCGTCTCTTAGTTTCTCAAAAAATTCCTGAAATGTCAAATAGGCTTTTCGGTAATCCGCCCCAGCAGCCACCAGCTTGGCAGCGGAGACAATGACAGAATGATACGCCCCCACAAAGGGGTCTACTGTCATCTGGTCGGCGTCAAAGCCGTAGGCCATCACGCTGGCCTGCTCCGTTTTCTGTCCCGGCAGCACCGGCAGCAGCGCCGCCATGGACTGCGCCGGGGTAGTCTGCGTTCTGCCGCCGAAGGGGACGGTAACGCTCCCTGCTCCAACCGTGCTGTCAAAGCGCTCCACCAATCCCCGGCGGCTGGCGCTTTTCAGGCTGGCCGCCACCTCCCGGAGATTTTTCAGTCCGGTCTTTCCAAGTGCGGCGCGGTCTGCCGCCGCCACGAAAACCGCCGTGTGCTTCGCGGCGCCGTTGGTATCCAGAAACGCCCGGGAAATATCCGCAATGGTCTGCCCCTTCCAGCGCATGACCATCCGGGGACTTTCCGTAATGACCGCTACCCGGTACGCCTCTAAGTTTTCCTCACCGGCAGCGGCGATGAACCGCTCCGCGTCTTCCGGGGACACCACCACGGCCATCCGCTCCTGCGACTCGGAAATAGCAAGCTCTGTCCCGTCCAGCCCGTCATATTTCCGCCGCACCGCGTCAAGGTCAATGCTGACACCCTCCGCCAGCTCGCCAATGGCTACGGAAACGCCGCCGGCACCAAAGTCATTGCAGCGCTTGATCATACGGGTCACATCGCCCCGCCGAAACAGCCGCTGCAGCTTCCGCTCCTCCGGGGCGTTGCCCTTTTGCACCTCGCTTGCCATGGCGGCAAGGGAGTTCAGGTCATGGCTCTTGGAGGAGCCGGTGGCGCCGCCGATTCCGTCCCGGCCGGTCCGTCCGCCCAGCAAAATCACCACATCGCCGGGCTGGGGCCGCTCCCGGACTACATTTTCCGTCAGGACCGCCGCCACCACCGCGCCGCATTCCAGCCGCTTGGCTACATAGCCCTCGTGGTAAATTTCCGCCACGTGGCCCGTGGCAAGGCCGATCTGGTTGCCGTAGGAGGAATAGCCCGCCGCCGCGGTCTGGGCCAGCTTGCGCTGGGGCAGCTTGCCAGCCAGCGTATCCACCAACGGCTTGCGGGGGTCCCCGCCGCCGGTGACCCGCATGGCCTGATGGACATACGCCCGCCCGGAAAGCGGGTCCCGGATGCAGCCGCCGATGCAGGTGGCCGCGCCGCCGAAGGGCTCGATCTCCGTGGGGTGGTTGTGGGTCTCGTTTTTGAACATCAACAGCCAGTCCTGCTCCTTACCGTCCACCACGGCGGGAACGTGGATGGAACAGGCGTTGATCTCCTCGCTCTCGTCCAGCTCCGGCAGCAAGCCCCGCTTCTTCAGGACCTTTGCCCCCAGCGTGGCAATATCCATCAAGGTCTGCGGGCGCTTTTTCGCCGCCTCCGGGCCGTAAACCTCCTCCCGGAGCGCCAGATAATGCTCGTAGGCGGCCTGCACGGCGTCATCCCGGATGTCCACGCGGTCAATATGGGTCGAAAAGGTGGTATGGCGGCAGTGGTCGGACCAATAGGTATCCACCACCCGCAGCTCCGTAATGGTGGGATCCCGGTGTTCTTCATCCCGGAAGTAGCTTTGCAGCAGCTTCAGGTCCTCCAAATCCATAGCAAGTCCCAGCCGCTCCAGCAGCGCGGAAAGCCCGGCTTCCTCCAAAGCGATGAAGCCTGTTTCCGTTTCTACGGTATCCGGCTGCTCATGCCGGACCGTTAGTGTTTCCGGCAGCTCCAGGGACGCCTCCCGGCTTTCCACCCGGTTGATGACGTAGCGCTTGACCGCCTCCACATTTTCGACGCTCAACGTGCCATAAAGGACATAGACCTTGGCGGAGCGAATCAGGGGACGCTCCCCCCGGCTGAGCATCTGGATGCACTGGGCCGCCGAATCCGCCCGCTGGTCAAACTGTCCCGGCAGCGGCTCCACGGCAAACACCGCCGCGGCACCGTCAAATGCCGGCCGGTCGGAGACCTCATCGAGCTGCGGCTCTGAGAACACCGTGCGCCGCGCATAGTCAAAAAGGGCGGCATCTATATTTTCCGCGTCATAGCGGTTCCAAATTCTGATGCGCTCCAGTCCCGTCAGACCCAGAAACGCGCGGCAGTCCGCCAGCAGCGAGGTCTCCTCCGGGGCAAGGCCCGGCTTCTTTGCAACATATACCCGATCAACCATTCAGCTCCTCCCCTCCAAGGCTGCCAACGCTTTTGCGCCGATATCCCGGCGGAAAAAGCGGTTTTCAAATTGAACACCATCCATCAGACGGTACGCCTCCTTTACGGCTTCCGGCAGTGTGTCCGCCACGGCGGTGACGCCTAAAACCCGCCCACCGGAGGTCACGAGTTGTCCCTCCTGCAGCCGCGCTCCCGCCACATAAGCGTGAGCGGCGCTTTCCGCAGTCATGGTGATGGGAAAGCCCTTTTCATAGGCTGCGGGGTAGCCCTGCGACGCGGCAATGACGCAGCAGGCCGCACCGTCGGCAAGCTCCACTGGCGTCTGCGCCAACGTACCATTTGTTGTCGCCTGCATGACTGTCAACAGGTCGCTTTTCAAAAGGGGTAGAACCACCTGCGTTTCCGGGTCGCCGAAACGGCAGTTATACTCAATGACCTTGGGCCCGTCCGCAGTCAGCATCAACCCGAAATAAAGACAGCCTTTGAACGGCCGCCCCTCCGCCGCCATGGCCCGAATCGTGGGCAGAAAAATGGTATCCATACAGACCTTGGCGATCTCCGGCGTGTAAAAGGGATTGGGCGCAACGGTTCCCATGCCGCCGGTATTCAGGCCGGTATCCCCCTCCCCCGCCCGCTTATGGTCCATAGAGGGCACCATAGGCACAACGGTCTTTCCGTCAGTAAAGCTGAGGACTGAGACCTCCGGGCCGGTGAGAAACTCCTCGATCACAATGCGGCTGCCGGAGGCGCCGAACACCTTGTCCTCCATCATGGCGTGTACGGCTTCCTTTGCCTCCTGCCGGGTCTGCGCGATGATCACGCCCTTGCCAAGCGCCAGACCGTCCGCCTTTACCACCACCGGGACCGGGTGGTCATCAAGGTAGGCACAGGCAGCAGCCAGGTCGGAAAAGACTGCGTAGCGCGCAGTCGGGATATTGTATTTGTGCATCAGCTCCTTGGAAAACGCCTTGCTGGCCTCAATGACCGCCGCCTTTGCGTCCGGGCCGAAGCAGGGCACGCCTGCGGCGGTCAGGGCGTCCACCGCCCCCAGCGCCAGCGGGTCATCCGGCGCCACTACGGCATAATCGATGCCATGGGCCTTTGCAAATGCCGCCTGCGCGGCGATGTCCTTCGCGCCGATCTCCGGCACGCAAACGGCATCGGCGGCTATGCCGCCGTTTCCCGGCAGGCAGTAGATCACCTCTACCGCCGGGTTCTCCCGGAGCTTTTTGACAATGGCGTGCTCACGCCCGCCGCCGCCAATAACCAAGAGCTTCATAGCAATTCTCCTCAAATGAAGTGATAGATGAATGAGAGCAGCAAGAGGCGGAGAAGCCTCTCCGCCTCTTGAACGCACCGTTAATGATGGAACAGCCGCATTCCGGTAAACGCCATGACCATGCCGTAACGGTCCGCTGCGGCGATCACATGGTCATCGCGAATGGAGCCGCCCGGCTCCGCGATATATGCTGCGCCGGACTTTCTGGCCCGCTCCACATTGTCCCCAAAGGGGAAAAATGCATCGGAGCCCACCGTAACGCCGGTCTGCGTGGCGATCCATGCCTTCTTTTCCTCCGCGGTCAGCGGCTCCGGGCAGACCTTGAAGGTATTCTGCCACACACCGTCCGCCAGAATGTCCTCGTATTCGTCAGAGGTATAGATGTCAATGGCGTTGTCCCGGTCCGGGCGGCGGATGCCATCAACAAATTGCAGCGCCAGCACCTTCGGGTGCTGCCGCAGATACCAGTTATCCGCCTTCTGCCCCGCAAGACGGGTGCAGTGGATGCGGCTCTGCTGACCGGCGCCGACGCCAATGGTCTGCCCGTCCTTCACGTAGCAGACGGAGTTGGACTGGGTGTATTTCAGGGTAATGAGCGCCACCAGCATATCGCGCTTGGCCTGCTCCGGCAGCGTCTTATTTTTCGTGACGATGTTGGTCAGCAGGCTCTCGTCAATTTTGAAATTGTTGCGGCCCTGCTCAAAGGTCACGCCGAAAACGTCCTTTTGCTCCACGGCAGCGGGAATATAGGCCGGGTCGATCTCAATGACGTTATAGTTTCCCTTTTTCTTGCTTTTCAAGATATCCAGCGCCTCCGCCGTATAGCCCGGGGCGATAATTCCGTCGGACACCTCGGCCTTCAGGTAGCGGGCGGTATCGGCATCGCACACCTCGGACAGCGCTGCCCAGTCGCCGTAGGAGCACAGACGGTCGGCGCCTCTGAGATCGGAAGAGCACACGTCTGAACTCCAGTCACGG
>UQMC01000064.1 GCA_900542115.1 uncultured Oscillibacter sp.
AATACTGGTCTCCGGTGGACTGGTACAACGGCGGCATGGAGCACACCACCCTGCACCTGCTGTACAGCCGCTTCTGGCATAAGTTCCTGTACGATATCGGCGTGGTGCCCACGGCAGAGCCCTACCAGAAGCGTACTGCCCACGGCATGATCCTTGGCCTGAACCCCCACAGCTTTGTCAACCTGCCCGCCGAGGAACAGGAGAAGCTGCTCAAGGAGTACGGCAGCCAGAAGGCCGCCGAGAAGGCACTGGAAGAGAAGTACGGCGAGATGGCACGCCATCCCATCGTGAAGATGTCCAAGAGCCTTGGCAACGTCATCAACCCCGACGAGGTGGTGGACCAGTACGGTGCCGACACCATGCGTCTGTACGAGATGTTCATGGGCGACTTTGAGCAGGCTGCACCGTGGCAGACCTCTGCCATCGCGGGCTGCAACCGCTTCCTCGACCGCGTGTGGGCACTGAGCGACAAGCTGGTGGAGGGCGAAGGTTACCGCCCCGCCATGGAGACCCTGATGCACCAGACCATCAAGAAGGTCAGCGCAGATATCGAGAGCCTGAAGATGAACACCGCCATTGCCCAGCTGATGACGCTGGTCAACGCCATGTATGACAACGGCGGCGCAACCAAGGCCGAGTTTGAGACGCTGGTGCAGCTGCTGAACCCCTTCGCTCCCCACATGACCGAGGAACTGTGGGAGAAGCTGGGTCACAGCCACGACGAGCAGCTGGCCTACTATCCGTGGCCTGCCTACGAGGAAGCCAAGTGTGTGGAGGCTGCTGTGGAGATCGCCGTGCAGGTGAACGGCAAGGTGAAGGCACGCCTGAAGGTGCCCGCAGACATCACCGCCGAGGACGCCATTGCCACCGCCAAGGCAGACCCCGCTGTGGCTGCCGCGCTGGAAGGCAAGCAGCTGGTCAAGGAAATCTACGTCAAGGGCCGTCTGGTCAATCTGGCTGCCAAGGGCTGAGAACTGCTGCTCCGCTGAATAAGCGCGAACATATCATCACCCGCAGAGGCGGATTTAGCGCAGGAAACACCCGGGAGCGTCTGTTCAAAAATCTTTCAAAAGTTTTGAGCAAAAACTTTCAAAAAAAGGTTGACGAACCGGATAAAATGCGCTATACTGTCTACTGTTAGTTACCATGTAACAACGAAATTCCTGCCTCACGGTCCAAGGGAGGGAATAAGATGTCGGAAATTCGTGTTAAAGAGGGCGAGTCGCTGGAAAGCGCACTGCGTCGCTTCAAGCGCAGCACTGCTCGCAGCGGTGTGCTCGCAGAGGTTCGTAAGCGCGAGGCTTACGAGAAGCCGTCTGTTAAGCGCAAGAAGAAGTCCGAAGCAGCCCGCAAGCGCAAGTTCAAGTAATTGATTGCTTGGAATCGCACGTTGCTTTAGATTTTAAACGCGTTGCTAACGCCGATGTAGGGGAGCCTGTTATACAGGTTCCCCTATTTTCATTTTAAAGCTGCTTTGCGCAGGGCAGACTGAGAGGGTCTATTTATGCTCATTACCCCCGAATATGTTTTTAAGGACGTTACCCATATCACGCCGGAATGGCTTGCCGCCAAGGGCATCACGGCTCTGGTGCTGGATATCGACAACACCCTGACCGCAGACCGCAGTCAGGAGCTGCCGGAGGAGGTGGCCGCGTGGCTTGCCGCCATGCGCAAGGCCGAGGTAAAGCTGACCATCGTCTCCAACGGTGCGGAAAAGCGGGTGCGCCCCTTTGCGGAAAAGCTGGGCCTTGCCTACCTGTACCGCGCCGCCAAGCCCCTGCCTTTTGCGCTGATGGTAGCACAGCACCGCATGGGCGTGAAGCACCGCCAGATGGCCATGGTGGGCGACCAGCTCTACGCCGACCGCATGGTGGCGGCGCTGTACGGCATTCCCGGGCTGATGGTCATCCCCCGCGGGCCGGACTTGGGCGCACAGGTCATCCTGAAACGCAAGTGGGAAAAAAAGCACTGGCAAAAGTACTACGACCGGGGAGGTAAGACCCTATGAGTGAAGCTTGGAACATCCGGTTCGGCACCGCAGGCACCAGCGACAGCTTTGCCGCCCAAGGCTACAAAAGCAGTCTGGATGTGCCGGAGTACACCGCCAAAATGGGACTGAATGCCTTTGAGTACCAGTGCGGGCGCGGGGTGCGTCTGGGGCTGGACAAGGCCGCCCGCATGGCTGCCCTTGCCGCCCAGCGGGATATCCTGTTCAGCGTCCATGCACCTTATTATATCAGTATGTCCAGTTTGGAGGAGGACAAGCGGCTGAACAGCATCCAGTACCTGCTGCAAAGCGCGGCGGTGTGCCGGGCGCTGGGCGGCAGACGCATCATCTTCCACTCCGGCAGCTGCGGCAAACAGAGCCGGGAAGCCGCGCTGGAAAAGGCGCTGGATACCATGCGCCGCGCTGTGGCTGCGCTGGACGAGGCGGGCTTTGAGGATATGACCCTGTGCCCGGAGACCATGGGCAAGGTAGGACAGCTGGGCACGCTGGACGAGGTGCTGACGCTGTGCGGCGTGGACAGCCGCATCACCCCCTGCATCGACTTCGGCCACCTGAACGCCCGCACGCTGGGCGGTATTCAGACCAAGGCGGACTATGCCGCCATTCTGGACCGCATGGCTGAGGTGCTGGGCGATGACCGCGCCCGGCAGTTCCATGTGCACTTTTCCCGCATCGAGTACTCGGCGGGCGGCGAAAAGCGCCATTGGACCTTTGCCGATACTCAGTTCGGCCCGGAGCCCCAGCCCCTGATGGAGCTGCTGGCAGAGCGTCAGCTGACGCCGGTGGTCATCTGTGAGAGCGCGGGCACACAGGCCGAGGACGCGCAGACGATGCAGCAAATGTACCGCGCAGCGCGGAATGCGTAAAAGATTTTGTGTTTTTATCGTCTTTTTTGCCCAAACCCCTTGCCAAACAGGGACAGATTGGGTAAAATAAATAGAGATATGCGTTAAGCATCTGAGATTAAATTTATGGAGGAATTCCTATGATTTCTGCAGGCGAGTTTCGCAATGGCGTGACCTTTGAGCAGGACGGCCAGGTTCTTCAGGTCGTTGAGTTCCAGCACGTCAAGCCCGGCAAGGGCGCTGCCTTTGTCCGCACCAAGTACAAGAACGTGATGACCGGTGCTATCCGTGAGGAGTCCTTCAACCCCAGCGCCAAGTTTGAAAACGGCACTGTGGAGCGCAGAAACGCCGAGTACAGCTACAACGACGGCGATCTGTACTATTTCATGGACCCGGAGACCTATGACATGACCCCGCTGAACAAGGACGTTCTGGGCGACAGCTTCCAGTTTGTCAAGGAGAATACCATGTGCACGCTGGTGAGCTATAAGGGCAATGTGTTCAGCGTGGAGGCTCCTAACTTCATGGAGCTGGAGGTCACCGCTACCGAGCCCGGCGTGAAGGGCGATACCGCCACCAACGTCACGAAGCCCGCTACGCTGGAGACCGGTGCGATCATCAAGGTGCCCCTGTTCATCAACGAGGGTGAGAAGATTCAGGTGGATACCCGCACCGGCGAGTATCTGGGCCGCGTCAAGGAGTAAGCCGAAAGGGGGGGACTGCAGTCCCCCCTTTGTTTCCCAATCTGATATTTTGAAAGGAGCGATCACGATGGAGATCACTGAGAAGGTTGCTTATCTGAAGGGCCTTATGGAAGGCATGAAGCTGGATACCGAGTCCAACGAGGGAAAGATTCTCTCCGCCATGGCCGATATTTTAGAGGATATCAGTCTGGAGCTGGAGGACCTGTGGGATTCTCAGACAGAGCTGGAGGACGGTCTGGACGTTGTCAGCGACGATCTGGAGGACGTTGAGGACGCCGTGTACGGCGAGGATGATGACGAGGACGAGTCCTTTGACAATGAGTATTATGAGGACGATGCCGAGGAGGACGAGGACTGCTACGCTACCACCTGCCCCACCTGCGAGGAGACCATCTATTTTGATGAGTCCGTACTGGAGGATGGCGAGGTCATCTGCCCCAACTGCGGCGAAAAGCTGGAGTTTGACATGAGCTCTCTGGAGGAAGACAACGGAGAGGACAACGGCAATCAGGAATAAGCCGTATCCGGCGCGGAGCGGTTGCTCTATATGGAATGCTTAACCTGATTTAAAATGAAGCCCCGGCAGGTCATCGGTTCTGACCTGCCGGGGTTTTTACTTTTATGCAATGTCCGCTTTGAAATTGCTCTTTACGGTCAGGAGATTTACATAAACAGGCAGAGCAAAATCGGGAGAAAAATGGCGGGGACCAGATTCATGATCTTGATTTTTGACGCCACCAGCATATTCAGTCCCAACGCCACAATGAGCAGAGAGCCGACACAGGTCATCTCCGCGATTACACTATCGCTGAGCAGGGGGGCCAGCAATCCGGCTGCAAGGGAGATTGTCCCCTGATAGAGAAAGATTGCCGCGGCGGAAAAGAGAACGCCGATCCCAAGAGACGAGGCGAAAACAATGGCGGCAATTCCGTCTATCACGGCCTTGGCTTTCAGAGTATCGTAGTTGCCGGTAAGGCCGTTTTCCAGCGACCCGACAATGGCCATGGCGCCTACGCAGAACAGCAGGGAGGCGGTCACAAAACCGTCTGCCACGCTGGGGGAGCCTTCGTCCGTATGGACGAGGCGTGCGGTTTTCTTTTGTACCCAGTCGCCGAGGGCGTGCATTTTGGCATCCAAGTCCAGCAGTTCGCCGATAACGGCGCCCAGCGCAATAGAGATGATGATCACCAGCGTATTTTCCCCCTTGAGACTGCCGCTGATGCCGATGTAGAGGACGCACAGTGCCATGCCCTGCATTACAAGGGCTTGAAGCCGCCCACCAAGGCTGTCAGCGGACACGTCGTCGGCGGAGTGCTTGGTGACGGCCTGTATGGCAAGCCCAATCAGAGAGCCTGCGACAATGGCAAGCGTGTTGATAATGGTTCCGGTTAACATAGCATTATCCCTCTCGACTGATAAGCTCCCGCACAACTTTGCTGCCCATCAGCAGACCGGCCGTGGCCGGGACCCACGGATTGCTGGCGGGAACACTGCGGCGTCCCGGCGGCGGGGCCTCCAGTTGGAGAGTGGGGGCCGGTTCCTCCGGGGAAAAGACAACGGTTTGGTGCTGAATCCCCCGGCTTCGCAGTTCCCTTCGCATGACCCGCGCCAGCGGACAGCCATAGGTTTCGGAAATATCCGCCAGCCGCAGCAGGAAGGGGTCCAGCTTGTTGCCGGTTCCCAGCGCCATGATGAGCGGGATGTGCAGCCGCCGGGCAGTCTCAGCCAAATCCAGCTTGCAGCTCACAAGGTCAATGGCATCTACGATGTAATCATAGTGGCAGCCCTCCGGGAAGAAGAGTGCCCGGTTATCGGCATTGTACAGCGCCTGCATGGGGTGCAGGACCGCCTCCGGATTGATTTCAGCGATGCGCCGGGCTACGGCCTCGGCCTTTGGCAGTCCAATGGTAGAGGACAGGGCCTCTAACTGCCGGTTCAGGTTGGACAGAGCCACCGTGTCTCCGTCCACCAGCGTCAGCTCTCCGATGCCGGAGCGGGCCAGACATTCGGCCACATAGCTGCCGACACCGCCCAGCCCGAATAAAATCACATGGGCACGGGCGAGACGGGCCTGCCCCTCCTTGCCCCAGAGCATTTCATTTCTTAAAAAACGTGCGTCCATCATTTGCTCCCGCCTGCCTTTGGACAGGCTTTTATCAGAAATAAAGCGGGGCCGACTGATCATCAGCCAGCCCCGGTGATTAAAGGTTTAAAGGGGAATATAGGATCAGCCGACGAACTTCATGCCGAAGTCCTTCTGCTCCGTTACGGCGTCCTTGGTCAGCTCCTCGTTCCACTTGTTTGTGTCCTCGGTCTGGAGGTTGTCCGTCACAGCAGCGGCCCAAGCGGGCAGGTCCGTACCGACAAAGTACATGACATGGGAGCCGTAGGTGGTGTCCACCACATCGGTGTCGCCGCTCTTACGGGAGGAGTCAAAGCACCAGTCATTAAAGGCTTCAACCATCTGCCCCTTGGTGATGCGGGTGTACAGGCCGCCGGCATACTTGGAGCCATCGGCGGAATCCTCCATTGCCAGCTTGGCAAAGGAATCCTCAGTAGCGTCACCGGCCTTCCACTCAGCCAGAATTTCTTCAGCCTTGGTGCGGGCGGCGGCCTTCAACTCCTCCTGCTCGGCATCATAGCCCTCGTCATCAGTGGACAGGGTGCCGCTCTCGGGCTGAATGAGGATGTGGCGCACATCCACGGTGTTGTATTCCTCGCGGCCGCAGCTGTGGAACAGAGCCACATAGTAGCTGCTGCCGACCTCCAGAACGGCGGTATCGCCGCTCTTGCGAGCGCCGTCGAACAGCCAGTTGCCGGTGGTGCCATCGTAGTAGGCGGTGCTGTCGCTGCTGTAATAGCTGGCCTTTTCATAGTTGCCGGCGGCACTTTCCAGAGAGGTACCGGCCTTGTAGGCTGCCAGAATCTTATCGGCGGTCTCCTTAGCGGCAGCCTTCGCGGCCTCGTTTTCCTCATCCGTGGGCTGAACGGTGTTGCCATCGGCGTCCGTAGTGCTCTCAGCGGCACCGCTGACAACCACATACTCCCAAGAGGCCTTGTCATAGGTCTTGGTATCGGCCTGATAGGCTTCCTCCAACTGCTCATCGGTATAGGTCAGCCGGTCGGCATAGGCGTTGGCGTAATCCTGATACTGCAGGAGCTTCAGAACCTGCTGGCCGTAGACCTTTTCCGTCATGGTGCTGCCGAGATTCTGCTGGAGGTACTTATTGACGGACATACCGCTGGAAGTGGCGGCGGTCTTCAGAGAGTCCATAGAGTCCTGATACTGGGCCTGCACACTGTCCGGGAACTGGTAGCCCTCCGCCTTGGCAGCCTCCAGACCCTTTTGGATGGTGGTCATCTGATGGATGGCATTATCCATCATGTAATCAAACCAGGAGGAGCCCTCCTCCACGCCCATCATGGATGCGGCCGTGGCGTTGATGGTCTGATTTTTCAGGGAGGAGCTGGTGTCCAGTCCCAGATAGCTGATGAAATAGGAATTGCTGCTCAAAAAGCTGCGGTAGACATTCTGATAATAGAAGTTCACCTCGGCGGCGCTGTACTTCTGTCCGTCAATGGTCACGGCGGTGGCGGTGCGGTTGACAATGCCGGATTTCCAAACCAGAGACACCACGGCCAGCACCACAAATACCACGGCAATCAGACCGTACAGGAAATTGCTGCGCTTTTCCGCCTTCTGCTTTTCAATCTCCATGGCGGTCTTGGGCGTTTCGGAAATGGCGTCCTTTCGCGTTTTCTTTTCGTTCGATGCGCTCATTTTTGTTGTTCATCCTCTCAAATTCAATGGTTCTTCCGTTGCAGCAGAGCCGAACGGCGCCGCTGCATACCGATTTATTATACTGGATTGGACGGCGATATGCAAGAGCCAGATTATGTCCGCGTTCGGCAGGGCATGACCCGACTTTTAAAAGTATAGCAAAGTTATCTGAAAATAGTCTGAAAAAACGGACTGCTTTGCAGTCCGTTTTGATATTCATGTGCCCCGCGGCGGCCGTGTAGACCTCGTTATAACCTGCACCTTCAAGCACAGGTGGGTTGCTTCCAGTATGCTTTACCGCTTCCAACTTCCAGCCGCAAACAGCAGCCGGGAGGCCTGCGAGCCACATACTGAGGCGGCATCCCGAATAACGAAATGTGGGTTAAAAAAAGATCTATCACGCACCCCGCAGGGCATGGTGTCAGTTTTCCCGAACAGGGAGGCGGTTATTCCTCCTCGTCGTCAAACAGCAGCTCCATGAACTGCTCGTATACGGCTTCCAGCTCCTCGTCGGAATCCAGCGTGGAGAGCATATCCTCGCCATCCTCATGGATGACCTTCAGAATGACCAGACCGTTATCGGGGTCATCCTCGTTTTCATCCTCGGTTTCGGCGGGGAAGAAGGCCTGATACATCTGACCGTTATATTCCAGAGCATCCACAAATTCAAGGACCAGCTCCTTGCCGTCCTCATCCGTTACGGTAATAAAGGTGGGGCCGAATTCTTCACTCATCTCGTTTACCCTTTCTCGGACCGGGCACCAAAGCGGCGCACGGTGATTTGATGCTATTGTAGCGGAAAGCAGCAGACTTTGCAAGAGCAAAAGAGATGAAAAACGGTGGAAGTTTTGCAGTCGGACGTTAAGAAAACAAAGAGTTTTCCAAAAAACGGAGCAGTACGGAAACTTTTTGGCAGGAGAAACCGACATTTTTAAGGTTGACAGGGGATGATATAATATCCCTGATAATGGTGTAGTATGCAGCCATTCCTATATGGCGCTTTGAGTAATGCAAAAAGGAGGTCCTCATGGACGAGAGAAGAAGCCCGCGGGCACAGGAGCCGGTCGGACATCCCCGGAAGCAGCGGAGAAACCGGACCGACGGCGTGGCCAAGGGTATTTTAATGACAGTGCTGACGCTGATGTTGGTGGGTGTGTGCACTGTGGCGATGCTGTTCGGCATTTTTATGAAGTATGTCAATACATCCCTGCTGCCAACACTGGATGTGAAGGCAGAGGATTACACCATGGCCCTGAGCTCCGTGGTGTACTACCAGAACCGGGACAGCGGCGAGTGGGTGGAGTTCCAGAAGGTCCACGGACAGGAAAACCGCGTCTGGGTGGACATCGGCGATATGGCGCCGGGACTGTGGGAGGCGGCAGTCTCCATTGAAGATGAGCGCTTCTTCAGCCACCACGGCGTAGACTGGAAGCGGACGCTGGGCGCAACGGTGACGATGCTTACCGGCGGCAATGACAGCTACGGCGGCTCCACCATTACCCAGCAAATGCTGAAAAACATGACCGGCGAAAATCAGAACACCATCAACCGTAAGGTCAAGGAGATTTTCCGAGCGCTGGAATTTGAAAAGAATTACACCAAAACGCAAATCTTAGAGCTGTACCTGAATATGATCTACCTTGGCAGCGGCTGCAACGGTGTACAGACCGCCGCGGAATATTACTTCGGCAAGGACGCTAAGGATTTGACTGTGGCGGAGAGCGCCTGCATCATCGCCATCACCAATAACCCGTCCCTATACAACCCCAAATATGAACGGACGTACACCCGCAAGGACGGTACAACCATTACGCCCCGGGAGCTGAACAAGCAGCGGCAGGAGACCATCCTGAAGAAAATGACGGAGGTTGTCAATCCCGACACCGGCAAGCCTTACCTGACAAAAGAGGAATATGAGGCCGCCAAGGCGGAGCCGCTGAACTTCACAGATACCTCCGGCGATGCCAGCAGCGTCATCAAGCAGACGGACGGTGTTGAGATCAACAACTGGTTCGTTGAGCAGCTCATCAAGGATGTGACGAATGATCTTGCGGAGGCCAAAGGCATCTCTTATGAGGCGGCGCAGCGGCTTGTGAACAACAGCGGCTACCAGATCTACTGCACGATGGATCTGGACATCCAGAGAATTGCCGAAAGCGTTTATGAGAATACGGACAACCTGAATATTCACTCCGCGAAGGGTAAGCAGCTTCAGTCCGGTATTACCATCATGGACCCCTATACGGGCAACATCGTTGCCATGGTGGGCGCAGTGGGGGCCAAGACCCAGAACCTTGTGGATAACTACGCGGTGCAGAAGCATCAGGTGGGCTCCTCTATCAAGCCGCTGACGGTGTATTCCGCCGCGCTGGATGCCGGAGCCGTGACCCCGGCCACCACGTTTGATAACTACCCCGTCGAGCTGTTGAACGGTACGCCGTGGCCCAAGAACTCCCCCAATACCTACACCGGCCGGACCATGATCGGCGAGGGCGTCCGCCGCTCCATCAATACCATCGCCGTGCAGACCGTGCAGGCGCTGGGGGTGGCGGAATCCTACGCTTATGCCACGGAGAAGCTGGGGCTGAGCCTTGTGCCGGAGGATATGGCTGTTTCGCCCCTGGGCATGGGCGGTCTGACCTACGGCTTGAGCACCGTGGAGATGGCGGCGGCCTTTTCTGCCTTTGCCAACAACGGCGTTTATAATTCCCCCAAGATGTACACCGAGGTCCGGGACAGCAACGGCGAGGTGGTCCTGAAAAACGAGGGTGAGACCCACGTTGCCATGAAGGAGACCACCGCATACCTCATGAACCAGATGCTCACCAGCGTGGTCAACGCCGGTACCGGCACCTCCGCCAAGTTCAGCGGCATGACCATCGCCGGTAAGACCGGTACCACCGATGACAGCCGCGTGCGCTACTTTGTGGGCTATACGCCCTACTACTGCGCAGCGGTGTGGACAGGCTATCCCTCCACCAATGAGAAAATTTCCGCCTCCGGCAACCCGGCTATTACCATGTGGAAACCGGTCATGCAGAAAATTCACGAAAATCTGGCCAATAAGAGCTTTTCAAAACCCTCCAGTGGTCTGGAAACGGTGCGGGTCTGTTCTGACAGCGGCAAGCTGGCAACGGACGCGTGTGCCTCCGATATCCGGGGCAGCCGAATCGTTGAGGTCACAGTGGCATCGGGGACTGCTCCCACCGAGTCCTGCGATATGCACGTTTTCGTGGATTACTGTACTGAGGGCAAATGTCTTGCCACGGATAGCTGCCCGTCCTCTGCGGTTAAGCAGGTAGCCGTGCTGGACTTTGAGCGGGAGGAGTATTTCCGGGCAAACGGGACTCGCTACGCATCCATCACAACGGACAGCGCCAAGAACCCGGACAGTATGTTCCACCTGATCGAAATGAAGCGGGCCATCGGGCTGGAGCCCACGCCCACGGCGAATGGCGGCGAAACCTATCCCGCAGTCATCGGCTGTCCGGTCCATGCCGGGATGACGCCGGAGGACCCCGATCATTCCAGCGGAGAGGCCGAGGATCCCAATGACCCCAATTACAATCCGCCCACGGAGGACCCCAGCGGGGGCTTTGGCGATGAAAATCTTCCCTCTGAGCCCTCAACGCCTACGGAGCCGACGGTGCCGGTGGACCCGTGGGGCGGAGACCCCAGCGGGGGCTTTGGCGATGCAGGACTTTGGGCGGCCAGTCTGAACCGCTGATACGGCACCGGAACCGAATAGAATATGGAAAAGGACGCCCTGTTCATTTTGAACAGGGCGTC
>UQMC01000065.1 GCA_900542115.1 uncultured Oscillibacter sp.
GGCATACGAGATGTAGCCGTGACTGGAGTTCAGACGTGTGCTCTTCCGATCTGCCGGAGCGCCTGCCGCGTAGTGCCCCTGACTGTGCACTTTGGCGAGGAGTCCTTTATTGATGGCGTAACGCTGAATAAACAGGATTTTTACCGGCGGCTGGCGGAGGGCGGCGCGCTGCCCACTACCAGCCAGGCCACTCCCGCTGCGTTTCAGTCGGTGTTTGATGAGGTGACCCGGGCCGGGGACAGCGCCGTGGTCATCACCCTTGCCTCCCAATTTTCCGGCACGTACCAGAGCGCCTGCATCGCGGCGGAGGACTACGAGAATATCTACGTGGTGGACAGCCGCACTGCCGCTATCGGCTCCGGCATTCTGGCGGAATACGCGCTGCGCTGCGCGGAGCAGGGCATGGAGGCGGGGGCGCTTGCGGCCCTGCTGGAAAAGAAGCGGGAGGATGTGCGCCTGTTTGCGCTGCTGGACACGCTGGAGTACCTGAAGCGGGGCGGACGCATATCTAAAACAGTGGCCTTTGCGGGCGGGCTTTTGAATATCAAGCCCCTCATCACCGTGGAGGACGGAGAGGTGCTGGTAGTAGGCAAGGCCCGGGGCGCCAAGCAGGGCATGGCGCTGCTGACGGAAAAGCTCCTCAGCGATGGCGGCATCAACTTTGACCTGCCGATTCTGCTGGGCTACAGCGGTACGGATGCGTCCAATCTGGAAAAATATCGGGCGGACAGCCGGGAGATCTGGCAGGGCCGCGGGGATACGCTGCCCTCCACGCTGCTGTGCAGCGTCATCGGCACCCATACAGGCCCCGGCGTAGTTGCCGCCGCCTGCTTCAAAAACGATTGATAAACGGGCTCGACACCCCCGGCGTCCGCAGACGCCGGGGATATTTTTGCTTCATGCCGTGAAAATACTGAACCGTCAGGCGCATCGGGGACACCGAAAGCATAGGATGAAGGGCGCGGGTGCGCGATCTGCGCGACTTCAAGGAGGTATGTTTATGGCAGCATCCTTTCAGAATATGGCGACCCTCACGTATACCGGCGGCACGGTGGATTCCAACATCGTCACCGGCGAGCTGCGGGAGGTGCTGACGGTTGTAAAAACAGCGGTGAATAAAAGCTACGAGCTGGGCGGCAGAGTCACCTATGTTATCAGTCTTTCCAACAGCGGCACGGTGGCCCTCACCGGCCTGACGCTGACGGATGATCTGGGCGGCTACGCCTTCGGCGGCACAACTCTGTATCCGCTGGCTTATGTAGAGGGCAGTCTGCGGTATTTCCAGAACGGTGTATTGCAGGATATGCCGGCTGTGGTGGCCGGACCGCCCATGACGGTTACCGGCGTCACCGTGCCTGCTGGCGGCAGTGCGCTGGTGGTCTATGAGACCGCCGTGACCCGCTATACGCCTATGGCGGCGGAGAGCACCGTCACCAATACAGTCACCGTGACCGGCGGCGGACTTGCCGAGGCCGTTACGGCGCAGGAGACTGTGGGCGTGGCCAGCGGCAGCAGGCTTTCCGTCTGCAAGAGCCTTTCTCCCACCGTGGTGGCGGAAAACGGTCAACTGACCTATACGTTCACCATTCAGAACCGGGGCAACACCGCAGTCACCGCCGCGGACGATGTGACGCTGCGGGATGTGTTCAAGCCCATTCTTAAAAATATCACCGTGACCTACAACGGTACGGCGTGGAGTGCCGGAACGGAATACACCTACAGCGAGACCACCGGCGAATTTGTTTCCGCCGTGGGGCAGATCACCGTCCCGGCGGCAACCTATACGCAGGACCCGGTCACCGGCGTCTGGAGCGTTACGCCCGGCAGCAGCGTTCTGGTCATCACCGGAACGGTTTAAGGAGCATATTCGGCAAAAGAGAGGGCGGAAGCCCTCTCTTTTGCGCTGTTTTTGTCAGAAAGACGATTGACAACCATGTATACACATGGTATCATCAACTTCATTGAATAGCGAATGAGCAATGGCGTTCATTTTCAGCGGGAGCTTCGTCTCCTGCCGGAAATGGACGCCTTTTTTGCGCTGCTTTACGGAAGGAAGGAAAAACGGTATGAGGAAAGAGGGACAGGTGCGGATTCCCTCCGGGTGCGCGATCTCGGCGGTGATTTCCCGGGAGGGCCGCCGTATGAGCGGAGAGAAAATCGTGGAGAGCATGCGCCCGATGCATGACCGCTCAAACGGCCTTGGCGGCGGCTTTGCCGCCTATGGCATTTACCCGGAGTACCGGGATTTTTATGCGTTCCACATCTTTTTTGATACCCGGGATACCCGCAAGACCTGCGAGGCGCTGCTGAAAGAGGGCTTTGAGATCGTCAAGGCGGAGCATATCCCCATCCGGCAGATACCTGAGATCACGGATGTGCCGCTGATCTGGCGGTATTTCCTTACGCCGCTGCGCTCCGTACTGTCAAGGCTACAACTGGACGAGGCGGAATACGTGGCCCGAACGGTGACGCGGATCAATGTGGAGCTGCACGGCGCGTATGTTTTTTCCAGCGGAAAGAATATGGGCGCGTTCAAGGCGGTGGGCTATCCGGAGGATGTGGGCCGGTTCTACCGGCTGGAGGAATACGCCGCCTATTCCTGGACCGCTCACGGGCGCTATCCCACCAACACCCCCGGCTGGTGGGGCGGCGCGCATCCCTTCGGGCTGCTGGACTGGACGGTGGTCCACAACGGCGAAATATCCTCCTATGACGCGAACCGCCGTTGTGTGGAGATGTTCGGCTATCGCTGTACGCTTCAGACGGATACGGAGGTTATGACCTATATCGCGGACTATCTGCTGCGGCGGCAGGGCTTGACCTTAGAAGAAGCGGCCTGCGTCATGGCCGCACCATTTTGGAGTACCATTGCCGCTAAGCCGCCGGAGGAGGCGGAGCGGCTGGCGTATCTCCGCAAGGTGTTTCCCTCTCTGCTGCTGACGGGGCCGTTTTCCATTATCCTCGGCTTCAACGGCGGACTGATGGCTCTCAATGACCGGCTGAAGCTGCGGAGCATGGTAGTGGCGGAAAAAGATGACCGGGTGTTCATCGCCAGTGAGGAGGCCGCAATTCGCACCATGGAGCCGGAGGCGGAAAACGTCTGGGCACCTATGGGCGGCGAGCCTGTGATCGTGCGGGTAAAGGAGGGGATGTACTGATGAAGGGCTTTTATGTGCCGGCGGCCTTTGAGGTCATTCGTGACCCGCAGCGCTGCGTAAGCTGCAGGCTGTGCATTGAGCAGTGTCCAAACGGCGTTCACAGCTTCGATGAAAAGCGGGGCGTCCTGCTGGCGGAGGAGGACCGGTGCGTGGACTGCCAGCGGTGCGTGGCGTTCTGCCCCACTCACGCGCTGAAAATTCGGAAAAATGACTGTGCGCTCCGGGAAAACGGAAACTGGAGCCAGAATACCGTTCAGGAGATATGGAAGCAGGCGGCCACTGGCGGTGTGCTGCTGTCCTCTATGGGGAATCCCGGCACGCTGCCGGTTTACTGGGACCGGCTGCTCATCAATGCCTCTCAGGTCACGAACCCGCCCATCGACCCGCTGCGGGAGCCTATGGAGACACGGGTGTTCCTTGGAAAAAAGCCGGAGCGGCTCCGGCGGGACGATGCCGGGCGGCTTATCCCGGAGCTGACGCCCCAGATCGAGCTTTCCATGCCGGTGATGTTTGCCGCCATGAGCTACGGCGCCATCAGCTTTCCGGCCCACCTGAGCCTTGCCCGGGCGGCGGAGGCGCTGGGTATCTGCTGCAATACCGGCGAGGGCGGACTGCATGAGGACCTGTACCGCTACGGCGCGCACACCATCGTACAGGTGGCCTCCGGCCGGTTCGGCGTCCATGAGGATTATCTGAACGCCGGCGCGGCCATTGAGATCAAAATGGGGCAGGGGGCCAAGCCCGGCATCGGCGGCCATCTGCCGGGTGCGAAGATCGTGGGCGATGTGTCCCGCACCCGCATGATTCCCGAGGGTGTGGACGCCATTTCCCCCGCGCCGCACCATGACATTTACTCCATTGAGGACCTGCGGCAGCTCATTTACTCATTGAAGGAAGCTACAGAATATAAAAAGCCCATCATTGTCAAGGTGGCAGCGGTCCATAACATCGCGGCCATTGCCAGCGGCATTGCAAGAGGCGGCGCGGACATTATTGCCATTGACGGCTGCCGGGGCGGCACCGGCGCGGCACCCACGAGAATCCGGGACAATGTGGGCATTCCTGTGGAGTTGGCACTGGCGGCGGTGGACCAGCGGCTCCGGGAGGAGGGCATCCGCAATCAGGTCTCCCTTATCGCGGGCGGCAGCATTCGCTCTGCCGCCGATGTGGTGAAGGCCGTGGCGCTGGGAGCCGACGCCTGCTATATCGGTACGGCCGCGCTGCTGGCGCTGGGCTGCCACCTGTGCCGCACCTGCCAGAGCGGAAAATGCGCGTGGGGCATTGCCACCCAGCGGCCGGAGCTGACAAAGCGTCTGGACCCGGAGGAGGGCGCGGCCCGGCTGATCAATCTTATGACTGCGTGGCGGCATGAGATCATGGAAATGATGGGCGGCATGGGCATCAATTCCATCGAGGCCCTCCGGGGCAACCGCCTGATGCTGCGCGGCGTGGGCCTGACGGAAAAGGAGCTTTCGATTTTGGGCGTGTTTCACGCCGGCGAATAATTGCGGCGGATTTTGTTTTTTCTGCGTTTCAAATCTTGTAAATCCGCCGGGAGGGTGCTATAACATGGACATTGAAGCAAAAGGGCTGGATCATAAGGCCCTGAATGAAGCGATTCGGGCCGCAGGGCCTGTCTGCCGCATCCGCGGCTGCATGGGGCAGCGCTTTATCGGCGCGGGCATGAGCGGACGGAGCGTGGAGATCGACGGGGTTCCCGGAAATGCCCTCGGCGCCTATTTGGGCGGTGGGTGCATTACCGTTCACGGCAACGCGCAGGACGCTGTGGGAGATACCATGAACAGCGGCTCCATCATCATCCACGGCAGCGTGGGTGATACGGCGGGCTACGCTATGCGCGGCGGCGAAATTTATGTACAGGGCAACGCCGGGTACCGGGTAGGCATTCACATGAAGGCGTACCGGGAGCAGCAGCCGGTCATTGTCATCGGCGGCAGGACCGGCAGCTTTCTGGGGGAGTATCAGGCCGGCGGCACCATTTTGGTGCTGGGCCTGCACACAGACGGAAAGCCTATTGCCGGATATTTTCCCTGCACCGGGCAGCACGGCGGGCGGGTGATTTTCCGGGGCGACGTCTCGGCGCTCAGATTTCCCCTTCAGGTGACGCCTCACCCGGCATCGGAGGAGGAACTGGCGCTGCTCCGCCCGCTGGTAGAGCGCTGGTGTGCCCTGTTCGGTGGGGATGCGGTGGCGCTGCTGCAAGGGCCGTTCACCGTGGCGACGCCGGACACCGGCAACCCCTATCGGCAGATGTACGCGGCCAACTGAGCATTTAAAAAGCATTTGGAGGTGCGGTATGCAGTATACCCCGGAGGAGATTCGCCAGTACGCGGCGGAGGAGGACGTTAAGTTTATCCGCATGGCCTTCTGCGATGTGGAGGGACGTCAGAAAAATATCGCCATCATGCCCGGCGAGCTGGACCGGGCATTCCGGTATGGCATCGCCATTGACGGTTCCGCTATTCCGGGCTTCGGCGGGGAGGTCCACTCCGATCTGCTGCTGTACCCGGACCCATCTACGCTGTGCGTTTTGCCTTGGCGGCCGGAGCATGGCAGGGTGGTGCGGATGTTCTGCGCCGTGACTCGGCCGGACGGTACGGAGATCGAGGCGGACGCCCGCAGTCTTTTGAAAAGGGCCGTGGCGGACGCGGAGGCGGCGGGTTTGACCTTTACCTTCGGCACGGAAATGGAATTTTACCTGTTCTGCCGGGATGAAAACGGAGAGCCCACAAAGATTCCCTATGATGAGGCGGGCTATATGGATATTGCCCCGGCGGATAAGGGTGAAAATATCCGGCGAGAGGTCTGCCTGACGCTGGAGCAGATGGGAATCCGCCCCGAAAGCTCCCACCATGAGGAGGGACCGGGGCAGAATGAGATCGACTTCCGCTATTCCGATCCCGTCACGGCGGCGGACAATGCTGTGACGTTCCGCACCGTGGTGGATACGGCGGCGGCCCGGAATGGCCTCTGGGCAGATTTCGGCCCGAAGCCGCTGGCAGACCGTCCTGGAAACGGTCTGCACATCAACTTTTCCGTAACTGCCGCCGATGGCCGGGATGTGCTGCCGGCGGCTATTGCCGGGATTCTGGCGCGAATTTCGGATATGACGCTGTTTTTGAACCCCAAGGAGGAATCCTATCGCCGGTTCGGGAGCTGCAAGGCGCCCCGCTACATTTCGTGGTCTGCGGAGAATCGTTCCCAGCTCATTCGGGTCCCGGCGGCGGAGGGGGAGTACCGGCGGGCGGAGCTTCGGTCTCCGGATGCGCTGTGCAATCCCTCTCTTGCCTTTGCACTGCTGATTCGCGCCGGAATGGAGGGCATCGCCCGCGAGGTACAGCTTCCCCCGGCAGCGGACCTGAACCTGTTCACGGTGCCGGAGGAGGTTCGCAGGCGTTACGCGCTTCTGCCGGAAACACTGGCAGCGGCCAAGGCCGCAGCGGCAGGCAGTGATTTTATCAAAGAAAACCTGCCGGAAAGTGTTTTGAAATATTATGTAAACTAAATCCGCTCCGACAGGACTGCTCTGTCGGAGTCTGCAAGGAGAGAGGAGGGGACCGTTCATGGAACTGGAGCGCCGCTACAGCGTTCTGGCGGTGTCCGCCTCTCTCAAATTTGTTGAAACGCTGCGGACGCTGCTGCCGGAGGGGCGCTACGGCCCGGTGACGGTCCTGCATGACGCGGCGGCGGCCCGGCGGGCGCTGGCGGAGAGCAGCTACGATTTAGTGCTCATCAACACGCCGCTGCCGGACGAGTTTGGCACCCGGCTGGCGCTGGACGCCTGTGAGAGCAGCAGCGCCGGTGTGCTGCTGCTTGTAAAGGCGGAGCACTGTCCGGATATTGAGGCGCAGGTGTCGGCCCACGGTGTGCTGACGCTGGCCAAGCCCACCTCCGCGCAGCTATTTGCCCAAACGCTGCGGCTTCTATGCATTACTCGAGAGCGACTGCGGGGCATGGAGAAAAAAGCGGTGACGCTGCAGGAGAAAATGGAGGAGATTCGGTTAGTGAACCGGGCAAAGTGGCTGCTGATCGAGGAGCTGAAAATGACGGAGCAGGAGGCTCACCGCTATATCGAAAAGCAGGCCATGGACCGCTGCGTGACCCGGCGGGCCGTGGCGGAGCAGATTTTATCCATCTATCAGTGAGCAATGAATATTTTATATAAATCGCGGAAAATTCGGAGGGAGCACACATGACAAAGTATATTTTCGTTACCGGCGGCGTGGTGTCCGGTCTTGGCAAGGGCATTACTGCCGCGTCTTTGGGCCGGCTGCTGAAGGCCCGGGGACTGAAGGTTGCGGCACAAAAGCTGGACCCCTATATCAACGTGGACCCCGGCACCATGAGCCCGTATCAGCACGGAGAGGTCTATGTCACTGAAGACGGCGCCGAGACCGATCTGGACTTGGGACACTATGAGCGCTTCATTGATGAGGATTTGAACAAATACTCCAACCTCACCACCGGCAAGGTGTACTGGAATGTGCTGAATAAGGAGCGCCGGGGCGAATACCTTGGCTCCACCGTGCAGGTGATTCCCCATATCACCAATGAAATTAAGGAATTTGTATATCGGGTGGGAAAGCAGACGGACGCCGATGTGGTCATCACGGAGATCGGCGGCACCATCGGCGATATTGAGTCCCAGCCGTTTTTAGAGGCTGTCCGGCAGATATCCCTTGAGGTGGGCCGGGAGAACAGCCTCTTTATCCATGTGACGCTGGTGCCGTTCCTGCGGGGCTCCGATGAGCATAAATCCAAGCCCACCCAGCATTCCGTCAAGGAGCTGCAGGGCATGGGCATTAACCCCAATCTCATCGTGCTGCGCTGCGATGAGCCGCTGGAGCCCTCTATTTTCCAGAAGATCGCCCTGTTCTGCAACGTAAAGCCCGACTGCGTCATTGAAAATATCACGCTGCCGTGCCTGTACGAAGCGCCGCTGATGCTGGAAAAATCCAATTTTTCCTCCGTGGTCTGTCGGGAGCTGGGGCTGGAGGCCCCTGCGCCGGAGCTGACGGAATGGGAGCAGATGGTGGAGCGCATCAAGAGTGCGAACAAGCACGTGACCATCGGTCTTGTGGGAAAATATGTCCAGCTTCACGATGCCTACCTCTCTGTGGCGGAGGCACTGCGCCACGCTGGCTACGCACTGGGTGCGGAGGTCACGATTCAGTGGATCGATTCGGAGACCATCACTGAGGCAAACGCGGCGGATATTCTGGGCGGACTGGACGGTATCATTGTCCCTGGCGGCTTCGGCCAGCGGGGCATTAACGGTATGATTTTGGCGGCACAGTATGCCCGGGAGCATGGTGTACCTTATTTTGGTATCTGCCTTGGTATGCAGGTCGCTGTCATCGAGTATGCCCGCCATGTGGCCGGGATTGCCGATGCGGACTCCGGCGAGTTCAACGAGATCTGCAAGAACAAGGTTATCGACTTCGTGCCCGGCCAGAGCGATGAGATCGACAAGGGCGGCACGCTGCGGCTGGGGGCCTACCCCTGTAAGATCCAGAGCGGAACAACCATGGAGCGCTGCTACGGAAAGGCGGAGATCACGGAGCGCCACCGGCATCGCTATGAGTTCAACAACGCCTATCGGGAGACATTGACCTCCGCAGGGCTGACGCTCTCCGGCCTGTCCCCGGACGGGCGGCTGGTGGAGACGGTGGAGCTGACGGACCGGCCCTTCTACGTGGGCGTACAGTACCACCCGGAGTTCAAGTCGCGGCCCAATTATCCCCATCCGCTGTTCAAAGGATTCATAGAAGCCGCATTGAGGCATTGAAAAACGCGAAAAAGTGTGGTATCCTCTTTTTAACATTTGAAAACAGGAGGTCCCTATGGCTTCACAAATGATTCTTGTTCTGGATTTCGGCGGCCAGTATAACCAGCTCATTGCCCGCCGCGTCCGGGAATGCAGCGTATACTGCGAGGTCAAGCCCTATACCACATCCCTTGAGGAAATCAAGGCGCTGAACCCCATCGGCATTATCTTTACCGGCGGTCCCAACAGCGTGTATGATCCCGCGTCCCCGCAGGCGGACCCGGAGATTTTCAAGCTGGGGATTCCCATCCTCGGCATTTGCTACGGCTGCCAGCTCTTGGCCCACAATCTGGGCGGCCGCGTTGTGGCGGCCACGGAGGATTCCGCCCGGGAGTACGGCAAGACGGAGACGTATTTCAACACGGACTGCAAGCTGTTCCACGGTCTGCCTGCCGAGAGCATTACGTGGATGAGCCACGGCGACTATATGGAAAAGGTGCCGGAGGGCTTTTCTCTGGTGGCCCATTCCGAGGCCTGCCCCAATGTGGCTATCTGCGATGAAAGCCGTGGCTTTTACGGCGTCCAGTTCCACCCGGAGGTCAACCATACCCAGCACGGCACGGATATGATTCGCAACTTCCTCTATGAAGTCTGCGGCGCCAAGGGCGAGTGGACCATGGGCGATTACAAGGATATTGCCATCCGCCAGATTCGGGAAAAGGTGGGCGATGGCAAGGTGCTGCTGGCTCTGTCCGGCGGCGTGGATTCCTCTGTAGCGGCGGCGCTGGTGGCTGAGGCTGTCGGCAGTCAGCTCACCTGTGTGTTCGTGGACCACGGCCTCATGCGGCTCAACGAGGGCGATGAGGTAGAGGAAGCCTTTAAAAAATGGGACATCAACTTCGTCCGCGCCAACGCGGAGGAGCTGTTTTTGAGCAAGCTGGCCGGCGTCAGCGAGCCGGAGCGCAAGCGCAAGATCATCGGCGAGGAGTTTATCCGGGTCTTAGAGGCGGAGGCCAAGAAGATCGGGCAGGTGGACTATTTGGTGCAGGGCACTATTTATCCCGATGTTATTGAGTCCGGTACCGGTGATGCCGCTGTCATCAAGAGCCATCACAATGTGGGCGGTCTGCCGGATTATGTGGATTTCAAGGAAATCATCGAGCCGCTGCGGATGCTCTTTAAAGATGAGGTGCGGCAGCTTGGCCGGGAGCTGGGCCTGCCGGAGTATCTGGTCATGCGCCAGCCGTTCCCCGGTCCGGGACTTGCCATCCGCGTCATCGGCGAGATCACCAAGGAAAAGCTGGATACACTGCGCCTTGCGGACTTTATTTTCCGGGACGAGATCGCCAAGGCCCATCTGGAGGGCACCATGAACCAGTATTTCGCGGTGCTGACCAATATGCGCTCCGTGGGCGTTCAGGGCGATGGCCGGACGTATGACTATACGCTGGCCCTCCGCAGCGTCACCACCACGGACTTCATGACCGCCGACTGGACCCGTATCCCCTATGAGGTGCTGGACCGGGTCTCCGTCCGCATTGTCAATGAGGTGCCCCATATCAACCGCATTGTCTACGATATCACCTCCAAACCCCCCGCAACCATCGAGTGGGAATGAGAAAAAAGTGAATATGATGGGCTGAAAAGCCTTGAAAACACTCACTTTTTGACAACCTCATTTCCTGTTTGATAGCAAAATGATAGCAGATACCAAAGCCGTTTTGTTCGTTCTTGTTTTGGCGAGCGAATGGTTTGCAGGTTTGCTGTCGCATCCAATCCTATATTGAGAGCGAAAAAGGCTCTGCTGACTTTCTGTAAAAGAAAGCCGGCAGAGCCCTTTTTTATTTAGTCAAGAGTATTATTTCTTGCGCAAAACATTTGAAACGGTGGATTGCGAAATATCCAGCATTGCTGCAATGGTTTCTTGATTAATTTTTTGTTTGCAGAGATCTTTGATTACTTCATTTCTTTGAACTGTTGAGGTGATTTCGGGAAGTCGATGAATTGTTTCGGAAACAACTCCAGAAG
>UQMC01000066.1 GCA_900542115.1 uncultured Oscillibacter sp.
CGCCGTCCGCAGCCCCATTCTGGCGCAGGAATGTATTGAGGATTACCTGACCTTTGATACCGGTCGCCTCGGCGACACACACTTTGCGCTGCGGGTCCGGGGAGAATCCATGCTGAACGCCGGAATTCTGCCCGGCGATCTGGTGGTAGTGCGCCAGCAGCAGACCTGTAACCAAGGTGAGATCGTGGTGGCCATGATCGACGATGAGGCCACAGTCAAGCGCTTTTCCCGCAAGGGCGGCCATGTCTGGCTGCTGCCGGAAAATGACGCCTACTCCCCGATTGACGGTACCTACGCTCAGATTCTCGGTAAGGTTGTAGCCGTGGTACGGCAGTATTGAGTCATTTTCCGGCGGAGCGGTACAGCACTCCTTCCTGCGGTTGAATTCCGCCAAGGGTCAGCAGCTCCTCCACCGTAACAAGCCAATACCCCTGCTCCTCCAGCGTGTCCACGATCTGAAGCGCCGCGTCTACAGAGGTGGAGTAAATATCGTGCAGCAGAATGATATCTCCGGGCTGCACCGCCTCCAGCACGGCCCGTACCACCTTGTCCGTATTGCGGCTTTCCCAGTCCCGTGGGTCTACGGACCAGTGCACCATAGGCACCGTGATTCCGGCCCGTACCGTCGGCGCCACAAGGCCATACGGTGGGCGCAGCCAGCAGCTTTCCGTGCCTAAAATGCCGCAGATGGCCCGCTGAGCCTCCTCGATATCGGCCAGCTGCCCGGCCGCGTCGCTGCCATCCAGCCGGATATGGCTGTAGGTATGATTTCCGATTTGGTGCCCCTCTCTCTGCATCCGTAGAACAAGGTCCTCATTACCCGCCAGCCGCTCCCCCACCAGAAAAAATGTCGCGCTGGCCCCCCGCTGCCGCAGGCCATCCAGCAGGCGGGCCGTTGTATCCCGCCGAGGTCCGTCATCAAAGGTCAGCGCCACGTACTTCGGCTCTGCCGAAATTTCGGCCGGTGCTGAGGCCGGAACACCCGTCACCTCGGCGGCAGACTCTATGAAAATCAGCATCAGCAGATAAATAAAAATTGACAGCAGTTTTTGCATTCCTATCGCTCTTTCTTCCCGTATTCAGACATAGTTTGTGCCTGCGCGGGAAAATTACTGTTGTCAAATGCAGAGAAACCATGAAAAATCAGGCAGCGGTTGTTTTTTCATTTTTCATGAAAAACAGGACAGGCACAAAAATCTCTGTGCCTGTCCTGTTTTTTGCTGCGGATTTTCAAATTTTTTGATAAACCGTTAATCAAAACAGCACCGTATTTCCGTTTATATCATAAAAGGTAATGCTTCCTGCATTGACGGGCAGAACGATTGCAAAGGGCTTCCCGCTGTCAATATCCAGCACTTGAACTTCGTTTCCGTCATCAATTTCTGCCCGTGCCGCCTGTTGCCGGTTCACGGAAATAAACGCCTGCTCCTTGTATCCCCTCCACTGTGCACGCCAGAATTTCCTTATCTACACTCGAAAGGTTTCCCCCCGCCGCAAAAGAAATAGCCAAAGGAAAGTCCGGGACGATTCAAACGAATGGTCCGTCCGCTCCTGCGGATACGCAATATGGGCCGCCATTGTGTTGGAAACACTTCCGTCAACAGTCCAATCGGCCTGTATTTTTGATGAGCCGCGGATATCCGTCTCCAGTTTGGCAGCCGCTATGCCTATATCATGACGGGAATAAAGAAAAACGGCAAATAACGCGCATATCAGAGCAAGTCCCGATATGACCCTATACAAGCTTCGTTTCATTTTGCTATGTCCCACAAAATCAACTCTTATGGATAAAAGCATAACATAATACCCTCATGCCGGTTGCAAGGATTTGTGAGAAATCAAAGCCACACGAGTACATTTGCTGTTAGCATAACCAGCCGCAAAAAGGCAGGCACCGATGCGAAATCGGTGCCTGCCTTTTATTCTTTTAAGGGATACCTGCCGTGTTTGAACAGAGGGCTTTTCGCCTTAAATCTCCTCCAGCGTGGCTTCCTTTTCCTCAACCGTCTCATCGGGCACAAGCTGCTCGGCAAAATCGTGGTATGCCTGCAGACCGGTACCGGCGGGAATCAGCTTGCCGATGATGACATTCTCCTTCAGGCCCACCAGATGGTCCTTCTTGCCCTTGATGGCGGCCTCGGTCAGAACCTTGGTCGTCTCCTGGAAGGAAGCAGCGGACAGGAAGGAATCGGTGGCCAGAGACGCCTTTGTAATACCCATCAGCAACTGGGTCGCCTGCGCGTGGCGCAGAGGCTCGCCCTGCTCGTTGGTCTCGCCTGCCGCATTGCGGCGGTCGATCTCCTCATTGGCGGCATCAAATTCCAGAACGTCCACCATAGAGCCATCCAGCAGCTTCGTGTCGCCGGAATCCTCCATACGAACTTTTCGCATCATCTGGCGGACAATGACCTCAATGTGCTTATCGTTGATGTCAACGCCCTGCTGACGGTACACACGCAGGACCTCTTGGATGAGGTAGTTGTACACTGCGTCATTGCCGCGGATGTGCAGAACCTCGTGGGGGTTCAGTGCGCCGTAGGTGAGCTGGGTGCCCTTTTCAATGACATCGCCATCCTTCACCTGCAGACCCGTGTGAGGCACGGCGTAGGTGCGGGTGTCTCCGTCCGGCGCGGTGATGATGATGTTCAGCAGGCTGCCCTTGGTAGCCTCCTCGAACTTCACGGTGCCGCCGATCTCTGCCAGCGTGGCCATACGCTTGGGCTTCCGGGCCTCGAACAGCTCCTCAACACGGGGAAGGCCCTGCGTGATGTCGCCGCCGGCCAGACCGCCGGTATGGAAGGTACGCATGGTCAGCTGCGTACCGGGCTCGCCGATGGACTGGGCTGCGATAATGCCGACTGCCTCGCCGGGGCCGACAGGCTGCTGCGTGGCAAGGTTCATGCCATAGCACTTGGCGCACACACCGCTGTGGGCCTTGCAGGTCAGAACAGTGCGGATCATGACAGTGGGATACTCGTCCTTGGCCGGGTCGAAGGCACACACATCGCCCTCCCGGGGATTGAGCTGGACCCATGCACGGCTCTCCATGAGCTTGGCATCGTCTTCGGTCATCATCTTGCTGTTGGGAATCAGGACCTCACGGGTCTCGGGGTCCACAACATCGCCCACGAGGAAGCGGCCCCGGACACGGTCGGAGAACTTCTCAATGACCTGACCGTTCTCACTGATACGGGAGACCTTGATGCCGTGAGTCACGCCGCAGTCCTGCTCGCGGATGATGACGTCCTGAGATACGTCCACCATGCGGCGTGTCAGATAACCGGAGTCTGCGGTACGCAGAGCGGTATCGGCCAGACCCTTACGGGCGCCGCGGCTGGAAATGAAGTATTCCAGAGCGGTCAGGCCCTCGCGGTAGTTTGCCTTGATGGGGATTTCGATGGTCTTACCAGCGGTGTTTGCGATCAGGCCGCGCATACCGGCCAACTGACGAATCTGCTTCATGGAGCCACGGGCGCCGGAGTCCGCCATCATGAAGATGGGGTTGTAGCGGTCCAGATTCTCCTGCAGAGCGGTGGAGACCTCGTCGGTGGTCTTCTCCCAGACCTGCACCACCTGCTTATAGCGCTCATGGTCGGTCATAAAGCCCATCTTGTACTGGTTTTCGATGTCCACCACCATCTGCTCGGACTGATGGACCAGCTCGTACTTCTTGGGCGGGATGGTCATATCCGCGATGGAAACGGTGATGGCGGCAATGGTGGAATTATGGTAGCCGGTGGCCTTGATGGCATCCAGCACCTCAGAGGCCACGGTGAAGCCGTGCTTGTTGATGGTGCGGTCAACGATCTGGCCCAGTTGCTTCTTGCCGCAGGTAAAGGTGATCTCGTAGTCGCAGATGTGGTCGGGATCGCTGCGGTCCACGAAGCCGAGGTCCTGCGGGATGTTCTTGTTGAAAATGATACGGCCGGGGGTGCCGGGAACCACACGGGTAATCTTCTCGCCGTTGACCTCCAGCGTGCGGCGCACCAGAAGCGGGCAGTGGGGCCCGATGATGCGCTCGTTGTAGGCCATAAGAGCCTCGTCCTCGCTGGCATACACATGGATGGGCTTGAAGGTCGCGGGCTTCTGGCCCTTTTCCAGCGCGGCGTTGGCCGCAAGGAACTCATCAGCGTCCACAATGCTCTGAGCGGGAAGGTTCGTATCGCCGGCGTCCTCGCACCAGATGTTCTCCGCGCCGATCTCCGCCTTGCCCATGCGGTCCATGGTCAGGTAGTAGGAGCCCAGCACCATATCCTGCGTCGGCACGGTGACAGGGCCGCCGTCCTGCGGACGCAGCAGGTTGTTGGCAGAGAGCATCAGGATACGGGCCTCGGCCTGTGCCTCGGCGGACAGGGGCACGTGAATTGCCATCTGGTCGCCGTCGAAGTCGGCGTTGAACGCGGTGCAGTTCAGGGGGTGCAGCTTCAGGGCGCGGCCATCCACCAGCACCGGCTCAAACGCCTGAATACCGAGGCGGTGCAGCGTCGGTGCGCGGTTGAGCATGACGGGGTGATCCTTGATGATGACGTCCAGCGCGTCCCACACCTCGGTGGTGCCCTTATCCACCATCTTCTTGGCGGACTTGATGTTGTTGGCGGTACCGTCCTCCACCAGCTTCTTCATGATGAAGGGGCGGAACAGCTCCACGGCCATCTCCTTAGGCACGCCGCACTGATAGATCTTCAGCTCGGGGCCGACCACGATAACGCTGCGGCCGGAGTAGTCCACGCGCTTGCCCAGCAGGTTCTGGCGGAAACGGCCCTGCTTTCCCTTCAGGAAGTCACTGAGGGACTTGAGGGCACGGTTGTTGGCGCCGGTAACAGCGCGGCCGCGGCGGCCATTGTCGATGAGGGCGTCCACGGCCTCCTGCAGCATCCGCTTCTCGTTGCGGACGATGATATCGGGGGCGTTGAGGTCCATGAGCCGCTTGAGGCGGTTATTGCGGTTGATGACCCGGCGGTACAGGTCATTGAGGTCAGAGGTGGCGAAGCGTCCGCCATCCAACTGCACCATGGGGCGCAGATCGGGGGGCAGCACTGGCAGAACGTCCATGACCATCCACTCCGGCTTGTTGCCGGAAAGACGGAAAGCGTCCACCACCTCCAACCGCTTGACGATACGGGCCTTCTTCTGGCCGGAGGCGTCCTTCAGCTCGGCGTGGAGCTGGGCGGAAAGGGCCTCAAGGTCCACATCCGCCAGCAGCTTCTTCACGGCCTCGGCGCCCATGCCGGCCTGAAAATCGTCCTCATATTTTTCGCGGTAATCGCGGTATTCCTTCTCGGAGAGAATCTGGTTTTTGGTCAGGGGCGTTTCGCCGGGATCGGTGACGATATAGTTGGCGAAATACAGCACCTTCTCCAGAATCCGGGGGCTGATGTCCAGCAGCAGACCCATCCGGGAGGGGATGCCCTTGAAATACCAGATGTGAGAGACCGGGGTAGCCAGCTCAATGTGACCCATGCGCTCCCGGCGGACCTTGGAGCGGGTGACCTCCACGCCGCAGCGGTCGCAGATCTTGCCCTTATAACGAATCTTCTTATACTTGCCGCAGTGGCACTCCCAGTCCTTCGTGGGCCCGAAAATGCGCTCACAGTACAGACCGTCCTTCTCGGGCTTCAGGGTGCGGTAGTTGATGGTCTCCGGCTTTTTGACCTCGCCGTAGGACCACTCCCGGATCTGCTCCGGGGAAGCCATGCCGATTTTAATTGCATCAAAGGCAAACTTGTTGCCTGCATTGTTTTCCATCATGTCGCGTTATCCTCCTTCAATGATTCAAATGATCCAGTTTTGTGACGAATGGGTCTTCCGGATCATTCGTCGTCGAAGTCAACATCCACATCGGCGCCGGCATCCTCCGGCGCGTCCTCAAACTCGAAGCCGGACTCCTCGAACTCGGCGTCCTCCGCGACATTGCGGTGCCGGTCATCATCGGCGTCCATCCGGGAGAGGTTAAAGGTATCCAGCGCGTCCTCATCCTCCTTGAGGTCCACCACGTTTCCGTCCTTATCCAGAACCTGAATGTTCAGGCACAGGGACTGCAGCTCCTTGAGCAGCACGCGGAAGGACTCAGGCACACCGGGCGTCGGCACGTTATGGCCCTTGACAATGGACTCATAGGTGCGGACACGGCCGGTAACATCGTCGGACTTCACCGTCAGAATCTCCTGCAGGGTGTAAGCGGCGCCGTATGCCTCCAGCGCCCAGACCTCCATCTCGCCGAAGCGCTGGCCGCCGAACTGGGCCTTGCCGCCCAGAGGCTGCTGCGTGACGAGGGAGTACGGGCCGGTGGAACGGGCGTGAATCTTATCATCCACCAGATGATGCAGCTTCAGGAAGTACACATAGCCCACCGTGACCTTGTTATCAAAGGGTTCGCCGGTGCGTCCATCGTACAGTACGCTCTTGCCCTCGGGATCAAGGCCGGCCTTTACCAGCTCCGCCTGAATATCATCATAGGTGGCGCCATCGAAAATAGGCGTGGCCACCTTGTAGCCCAGCGCGTGAGCGGCATAGCCCAGATGGACCTCCAACACCTGACCGATGTTCATACGGGAGGGCACGCCCAGCGGGTTCAGCACGATGTCCAGCGGCGTACCGTCGGGCAGGAAGGGCATATCCTCGGTAGGCAGCACACGGGAGACAACACCCTTGTTGCCGTGGCGGCCTGCCATCTTATCGCCCACCTGAATCTTGCGGCGCTGCGCGATATACACCCGCACCACCTGATTGACGCCGGGCCCAAGCTCATCGCCGTTTTCACGGGTAAAGACTTTGGTATCCAGCACGATGCCGCTCTCGCCGTGTGGCACCTTCAGGGAGGTGTCGCGGACCTCGCGGGCCTTTTCGCCGAAGATAGCCCGCAGCAGGCGCTCCTCGGCAGTGAGGTCGGTCTCGCCCTTGGGTGTGACCTTACCCACCAGAATATCGCCGGACTTGACCTCGGCGCCCACGCGGATGATGCCGCGCTCGTCCAGATCCTTCAGCGCGTCCTCGCCCACGTTGGGGATATCGCGGGTGATCTCCTCGGGTCCCAGCTTGGTATCCCGGGAATCCAGCTCAAATTCCTCAATATGGATGGAGGTATACAGGTCCTCCCGCACCAGCCGCTCGTTGAGCAGCACGGCGTCCTCGTAGTTATAGCCTTCCCATGTCATGAAGCCCACGAGGATGTTCTGGCCCAGAGCGATTTCGCCCTGGTCGGTAGCGGGACCGTCCGCCAGAACGGTGGGGTCCTCCCACTCTCCCTTTTCGTTGATGCGCTTGCCGTGGACCCGCTCGCCCACGTCCACGATGGGATGCTGGTTGATGCAGGTGGTGTGGTTGGAACGCAGGAACTTAGTGAGCTTATAATCCTTGGTCACGCCGCTGTCATACTTGACGGTGACATGGCGGGCGTCCACAGAGGTGACCACGCCGTCGCCCTCGGCCAGCACCACGATCTCAGAGTCGATGCAGATCTTATGCTCCATACCGGTGCCCACGATAGGCGCGTGGGGCTTGAGCAGAGGCACGGCCTGCCGCTGCATGTTTGCGCCCATCAGCGCACGGTTTGCGTCATCGTTAGGCAGGAAGGGGATCATGGCGGTTGCGATGGAGACCATCATACGGGGAGAAACGTCCACGTAATCGATGCGCTCCCGGTCCACCTCCACGATCTCATCGCGGTACCGGGCGGTAACACGGGCATTCACCAGACAGCCGTCCTCGCCGATGGGCTCGGTGGCCTGGGCGACGATGAAGTTGTCCTCCTCGTCGGCGGTCATGTAGGTGGCCTCCATGGCCACCTTGCCGGTCTCCTTATCCACAGCGCGGTAGGGCGCTTCGATGAAGCCGTACTCATTGATGCGGGCATAGGTCGCAAGGTAGGAGATCAGGCCGATATTGGGGCCTTCAGGGGTCTCGATGGGGCACATACGGCCGTAGTGGCTGTAGTGCACGTCACGGACCTCCATGTTGGCACGCTCACGGCTCAGACCGCCGGGGCCCAGAGCGGACAGACGCCGCTTATGGGTCAGCTCGGCCAGCGGGTTCGTCTGATCCATGAACTGGCTCAGGGGGCTGGAGCCGAAGAACTCCTTGATGGCCGCGGTAACGGGCCGGATATTGATGAGGCTCTGGGGCGTGACCACATCCAGATCCTGAATGGTCATGCGCTCGCGGATCACGCGCTCCATCCGGGAAAAGCCGATGCGGAACTGGTTCTGCAGCAGCTCGCCCACACAGCGCAGGCGGCGGTTGCCCAGATGGTCGATATCGTCCTTCACGGAGATGCCCCGGGCAAGGCCGTTCATGTAGTTGATGGAGCAGAGAATATCGTCAATGATAATGTGCTTGGGAACCAGATCGTCCTTGTGGAGCTTGATCTGCTCCTTCAGCTCCTCGCCGGAATACTGGCCCAGCAGCTCCTGCAGCACATCGAAGCGCACCCGCTCCTTAATGCCGCACTCGGCGGGGTCAAAGTCCACATAGTGGCTGAGATCGCACATCCGGTTGGACTGCACCCGCAGGGGCTGATCCTCCACCATGATAACGACCTCGGCGACGCCCACGGTATCCAGCAGACGAGCGTCCTCCTTGCTCAGCAGATGGCCGTCCTCAAACAGCAGCTCGCCGGTAGCGGGGTCCGCCACGGGCTGGGCCAGCTTGTAGCCGGTAACGCGCTGCCACAGGGACAGCTTCTTGTTGAACTTGTACCGGCCCACCACGGACAGGTCATACCGCCGGGGGTCGAAGAACAGGTTGTTCATCAGGGTCTCGGAGGCCTCCACCGTGGGGGGCTCGCCGGGACGGAGCTTGCGGTAGATCTCCAGCATGGCGTCCTCATACGTCTTGCAGGGGTCCTTCTCCAGCGTGGCCGCAATACGGGGGTCATCGCTGAAGCGCTCCAGAATTTCGGCGTCGGTCTTCAGGCCCAGCGCCCGGATCAGGCAGGTGATAGGCAGCTTGCGGTTCTTGTCGATACGGACCCAGAACACCTCGTTGGTGTCGGTCTCATACTCCAGCCACGCGCCGCGGTAGGGAATCACCGTGGAGGTCAGCAGGGGCAGATCGGTCTTCAGGTCAATGTCCTTGCCGTAGTACACGCCGGGGGAACGGACGATCTGAGAGACCACCACACGCTCGGCGCCGTTGATGACAAAGGTGCCGGAGTGGGTCATCAGGGGGAAATCGCCCATGAAGATCTCCTGCTCCTTGATCTCCTCCGTCTCCTTGTTCCGCAGCCGGACCGTCACCTTCAGGGGGGCGGCATACGTGGCGTCCCGGGCCTTGCACTCCTCCACATCGTACTTGGGAGGCTCGTCCATGCGGAAGTCAATGAACGTCAGCTCCAGATTGCCCTGATAGTCGGAAATCGCGCCGACGTCCTCAAAAACCTCCTTCAGACCCGTTTTCAGAAACTCCTTGTAGGAGGTCTTCTGAATCTCAAGCAGATTGGGCATGGGCATGACTTCTTCGTGCCGGGCAAAATTCTTTCGGAGGGTTTTGCCGTAGTACTTGTCCTTAGCCATCTTCACATTCACCTTTCTTTTGCCCCGCCGCCATGAGGAACGGCCGGGCGGGTATTCTGTCCGATACACTCGGGTGAGTTGTTAAATTTATTTGAATTGCCTATTGTCATCTGTTGGCGAATGTGCTATCCTATGCTTGTGCTAAGGGAAGGCACATTTTTCGTTCAGATTACATAAGCGATTTATTTTACCATGTAATTCCTTGCCTGTCAAGGGATTTTTCTTTTTATCTTGGAAAAAATACCGCTTATGACATAAAAACCGGCGGTACGCAGAGCTGCGTACCGCCGGTTTTCTTTCCCTATTTACTGATAGAGGTCCTCATCTGCGTAATCGCTGCACTCCCGCTTCGCCATGCGGCGCTCGCGGCAGCGCTCGGCAGCCTCGTAAATATCGCTCCAGCTCCCCACCATCAGGCAGACAAAGGCGCAGAACGCAAGGCCCGCAGCCACGGTTTTCAGCACAAAACGAGCAGTCTTTCCCATATCGTATTCCTCCTTGTCGGATTCTATATTAAATTCGGATACCGATATTATACACGGCTCGTCCCCGCTTTACAATCCCTTTTTCGCCCGCAGCGCCGCATTTTTTTCGTTTCACCGCTTTATCACCCGTTTTTGTTCACAAAAAATTTGCTGGACACTTTATATTTTTCGTGTTAGGCTTGTAACAATTTCCAGAAATCCGCAAATTTCCCCCGCTGGGCGTGCGGCCCGCACCGGGGGTGAAGCAAAAGGAGGCCTCTATGATGAATGAGGTCAAATCCCCGAAAAAGCCTCTGATCTTCTACTATCTGGTCGCCATGCTGCTGGTGATGCTGTTCAACTTCATCGCCATGCCGTGGCTGTCTCAGTACCAGATTCAAGAGGTAGACTACAACACCTTCGTTGACATGACGGAAAAGGGCGAGATCGACAAGGTGGAGATTCAAGAGCAGGATAACCGTATTCTGTTCACCGGCAAGGACGGAAAATCCATCTATAAAACCGCCATGATTTCCACAGACAGTCAACTGGTCCAACGCCTGCTGGATGCCGGCGTTTCCACCACCGGCGAAGAGATCGAGCAGACCTCTCTGCTGGTGCAGATTCTCGGTTGGGTGGCACCGATTCTGATTTTCATTGCGCTGGGCCAGTTCATGTCCCGGAAGCTGATAGAAAAAATGGGCGGCAGCAACTCCATGATGTTCAACATGGGCAAATCCAACGCCAAGGTCTATGTGAAGTCCGCTGAGGGCATCAAGTTTGACGATGTGGCCGGTGAGGACGAGGCCAAGGAAAACCTGACCGAGATCGTCAATTACCTCCATAACCCCAAGCAGTATCAGGAGATCGGCGCCTCCATGCCGAAGGGCGTGCTCCTTGTCGGCCCTCCGGGCACCGGCAAGACCATGCTGGCCAAGGCCGTGGCAGGCGAATCCA
>UQMC01000067.1 GCA_900542115.1 uncultured Oscillibacter sp.
TATAATATAATTCTAACCGCTATGCAAGCAAGACCTGATTCATTCCAATAGGAAAAGCCCCTTTCGGCATAACCGAAAGGGCCTTTTTGTTTGATAAGTCGGAGCAGTGCGCCGCACAACCTTTACGCATTCGCAAGATAATCCAACGCGAACTGCGCCTCAAAGGCCGCGCCGCGAACCAGAATATCCTCATCCACAGTATACTGAGCCTGATGGTTGGTATGCGTAATGCCCTTTTCGGCATTGCGGCTGCCGATAAAGGCAAAGAATGTCGGCGTACCCGCCGGCACCAGTTGTGCAAAGTCCTCGCCGCCCATCATCGGCGGCAGATTGCCAAGGGCCTCGTTTCCAAAGAGCTTGACTACCGTGTCATGGGCCACGCGGTTCATCAGCGAATCGCTGTTGACCACGGCGGGAGACTTATACTCATAATTCAGCGTTGCATCCGCGCCGAAGGATGCCGCCGTCTGCTCAATGATTCGGCGCATCTGGCCCTCGATCTGAGGCGTTCTGGTAAAGTAACGGGTTGTGCCCTGCATCCATACGTGGTCAGAGATCACGTTGAACTGGGGACCACCGGCAAACTCACCGATGGTCAGCACCTCCGGGTGCAGCGGATCGTTCATTCTGGAAACGCACTGCTGCAAATTGTTGACGATGGCGCAGCCAATGGAGATCGCGTCCATTCCCAGATGCGGCTCACCGCCGTGGGAGGAACGACCATTGACATCAATGGAAAATAAATCCGCACCCGCCATGCGGTTCCCCGCGCTCACATCAATGAGCGGCGCGTCCAGCGTCCCCCATACGTGAGCGCCCAGCAGGGCGTCCACATCGTCTGCCGCGTGCTCGGCCGCCATCCACTTTGCCCCGCTGGCATTTTCCTCGGATGGCTGGAAAATCAGCTTCACGCCGCCGCAGAGCTCATCGCGGTGGGCCTGCAATATTTTGGCCGCACCCAGCAAAATCGCCATGTGGGAATCGTGACCGCAGGCGTGCATAACGCCCTCGTTCTGAGAAGCAAACGGCAGGCCCGTCTCTTCACGAATTGGCAGTGCGTCCATATCGGAGCGGATTCCCAGCAGCTTGCCCGGCTTGCTGCCGCGAATCACCGCAGTCAGTCCATAGCAGTTCTTCATGTGGTGAATCTCCGTGATGCCAAGGGCTTCCAAATCCCGTACCAACTGCTCACTGGTGTTCTTTTCCTGCCCGGAAAGCTCCGGGTGCTGATGATAATAGCGCCGGCGGTCAAGGATATAGCCCTCCGCCTGTTTTGCTGTTTCTAAAACATTCATAGGTATCCCTCAAATAAAGCAGGAGCGGCATCGGTAGGATGCCGCTCCTGACAGTCAAATTACTTCGCGTTCGCAGCCAGATAGTCAACGGCAAACTGCGCCATCAAAGCGGTACCCTTAGGCAGCAGCGTTTCGTTTACATCGAATTTCTCGTGGTGGTTGCAGTACACCATGCCATTCGCCTCGTCCCGGCAGCCGATAAAGCCAAACACAGCGGGAATCTCTGCGGCATAGTTTGCAAAATCCTCGCTGCCCATCATCGGCGGCATATGGTAGAGCGTTTCCTCGCCAAAGAGCTTCTTCACGGCGTCCTGTGCAATCTCCGTCAGGTCATCGTCATCATTGATGACCGGGTTCACCACATGAGCATACTTCAGCTCCGCAGTCATGCCGAGGCCCTTGGCGGTATTCTCCACGATGCGGCGCATGGCCTCCTCGTGCTTATCGAGGAAGTACGCCCGGGTGACGCCCTCCATCGTCACATAGTTGGCGATGGCATTGTAGCGGTTACCGCCGGAAATGGTGCCAATGGTCAGCACCACAGGATCCAGCGGATCACTCTCGCGGGAAACATACTGCTGCAGATTATTGATGATGGCAGCAGCGCCGGTGATGGCATCCTTGCCCATGTGCGGTGCAGAAGCGTGGGAGGACTCACCGTGGACCTCCACTGTGAAGCGGCCGGAATAGGCCATACGGGGACCGGCAGTCACATCAATATAGGGCATATCCAACGTGCCCCAAACGTGCTGGCCGAAAATAGCGTCCACGCCCTCCAGTGCGCCCTCTGCGATCATCTGCTTGGAGCCCATCACGTGCTCCTCGGCAGGCTGAACGATCAAACGGACATCGCCGCAGAGCTCGTCCCGGTGCTCCTGCAAAATCTTCGCAGCACCCAGCAGCATGGCGATATGCGTATCGTGGCCGCAGGCGTGCATCTTTCCCGGCTCACAGGAGGCAAACGGCAGGCCCGTCTCCTCCTGAAAGCTCAGCGCGTCGGTATCGGTCCGCAGGCCAACGGTCTTGCCGGGCTTGCCGCCGTGAATGGTGGCCACGAGGCCATAGCAGGTCTTCATATCCCGAATATCGGTGATTCCCATGTCCAGCAGATCCTGATGGATATGCGCCCGGGTCTCCTTTTCCTCGCAGGTCAGCTCCGGGTGCTGGTGATAGTAATGGCGGCGATCCACAATATAGGGCGCTGCCTCCTGTGCCAATGCTTTGATATCCATAGAGCTACTCCCCTGCCCTTACTGCGCGGTCTCGGTCAGATAGTCAACAGCGAACTGGGCCGCCACGGCAGCACCACGATGCAGGATATCCTCCACAACATCGTACTTCTCGTGGTGGTTGCTGTACATATAGTCCCAATCCTTGTTGTGGCTGCCCACAAAGCCGTAGATATAGGGGATGCCGTCCTTGCCGAACCAGGAGAAGTCCTCGCTGCCCATCATCGGCGGGATTTCAACAAGGGTATCCTTGCCGTACAGCTTGGTAACAGCCTCGCGCGCGATGCGGTTGAGCTGCTCATTATCGTTAATAACAGGCTCGGTCATGTAGGTATAGGTCATGGTAGCCTTGGCGCCGAACGCGGCAGCGGTGCACTCCACGAGCTTACGCAGCTCGTCCTCCACCTGCGTGCCCTTCAGGAAGGTACGGACAGTGCCCTCCAGCGTGGCATGACCGGCCAGCACGTTCCAGCGGTTGCCGGCGTTGACCGTGCCCACCGTGATGACCAGAGGATTGAGCGGATCATTCATACGGGAAACAAGCTGCTGAATGGACTGCAGAATGGAACTGGACACCATCACGGCGTCAATGCCGTTGTGGGGAGCGGAGGCGTGAGAGGACTTGCCCTCCACCTCAATGACGAACTTATGGCAGCAGGCCATGCTGTTGCCAATGGGGAACGCAATGTGGGGCGCATCATAGGCACCCCAGACATGGACACCGTAAATGGCGCTCACACCGTCCATGGCGTTTTCCTTCATCATATCCAGAGCGCCGGTGGCGACTTCCTCTGCGGGCTGGAACACCAGACGCACATCACCACAGAGCTCGTCCTTCACATCGTTGAGAATCTTTGCGGTGCCCAGCAGCATGGCCATGTGGTTATCATGACCGCAGGCGTGCATCTTGCCCTCGTTCTTAGAAGCGAAAGGCAGGCCGGTCTCCTCCTTCACAGGGAGCGCATCAATATCGGAACGCAGCGCAACGGTCTTGCCCGGCTTGCCGCCGTGGATGGTGGCGATCATGCCGTAGCAGTGTTCCATTTCCTTGATGTCCGTGATGCCCATAGCCTCGAGGTCCTTATGCAGAGAAGCACGGGTCTCCTTCTCCTCATTGGACAGCTCCGGGCAGGTATGGTAATAGCGGCGGCGCTCAATGATGTAGTCATTATACTTGTCAGCCAATGCTTTGATATCCATAATGCAGGTTCCTTTCTAATCTAAATTTTATAAATCAATTATACCTGTCATCTCACAAGATGCAAGGCTTTTTTAAAAAAACTGCTCAGCGAATCGCCGAGCAGCTTTTGCAGGGAAAACTATTTTTTACAGCATTCCAGCGAAGACACCGGCGATGATCACGGACGTGATCGTGACCGTGGTGAAGCCGCCGACGATCATGGGCGGGAACATCTTGCTCATCAGGAACTCCTTCTCCTCGGGAGTCTTGGCCAGAGCGGTGCAGGTAGCCTCCGTGATGACGGCGTTGGGCGGGAAGCCGTACAGAGCGGTCAGTGCAGTGGCAAAAGAGAGCAGGAAGGACATCTTCAGGACCTTTGCAACAATGAAGCACAGGACAGCCATGCCGGCAACACCCACAACGATCAGGAGGATCATGGGGCCGATGATGCTGGCCAGCATATCGGGGGTGCAGTCCTTCAGACCATCGAACACATACATCATCAGAGCGAACATGATGATGCCGTAGGAGTTGCCTTTGTTCAGAACGTTCTCATCAAGGAAGCCGATCGTAGTGAAGATAATACCCAGAATCAGGGCATACACAGCGCCGCTGATCTTCATGTTGATAACGGGGATCACGATGGAACCCAACTGCGTGGCGAGCCAGCCAACGAAGCCCAGCTTCATCAGCATGACGACGGTGCTGTTCCAGTTAGCGGGAACCGGGGGCAGCAACTTCTTCTTGGCAGCCTTGGCGGTGCCATCCTCCAGCTTGCCGTTGACAGCGTCAACGCCGTCGGCAGCACCCTCGATCTTCAGCTCGCCGGAACGATAGCCCTTCAGCAGCTTCTTGCCCTCCAACTGGAGGCAGACAGCGGTGAGGGGATAACCGGCAAAGCCCTGCACGCAGTACATGGTGATGGCGAACACGGCAGCCTCGGTAAGGCCCTTTTCGTTTGCAGCATTCATCATAGTCGTAGCAGCCACGATGCCGCCGGTCAGAGGAGGCAGACCGGCAATGACGAAGTCACGGCCAATGATGCCGGGCAGGATGCCCAAGCAGAGGGCGCACATACCGGCAAGGCCGGCAAGGCAGACCACGATGGTCTTCCACTGAGCGACCAACTGCTTAACGGAAATAACGGTACCCATGTGGGTGATCAGCAGGTAAATACCAACGGTGCTGCCGAAAGGAATCAGCATAGAATCGCTGACCAGCGTGGTAGGAAAGATCGTCCAATAGCCTACCAGCATTACGGCTGCGGTGACGAAAACAGAGGGGACCCATGCCTTCGTCAGGTTCGAAACTGCTTCACCGATGAAATACACGATGCCGCAGATAACGAACGCGAGCATAAAGTTGTACATTAACATTCTCCCTTTCTCTAAATCGTTTAAGCCAACAAAGCTCCTCCTCAAGAACTCTATCAGTTTAATGTTCAAAAGATACCACAAAATATGCCATCCGTCAATATGTATATTAACAATTTATGAACATGGGCATTCCATTTTTTTGATAACTGCATCCATGCCGCCCTCTTCACATAATATGTATGCGCGGCCTATATAAAAATGCGGTCCCGCTATTGTGCGGGACCGCATTTTCTTGTATTACTTCAGTGTGTGCACACCTGCTCATGCCTTGCCGGCGCAGCCGAGAACGTCCACCAGCTTGTGGCGGACCAACTCCTTGATATTGGCCCGGGCGGGCTTGAGATACTCACGGGGGTCAAACTTATCGGGATGCTCCTCCATAAACTGACGGATGGTGCCCGTCATGGCCAAGCGCAGGTCGGAGTCAATGTTGATCTTGCAGACGGACAGCTTTGCGGCCTGCCGCAGCTGATCCTCCGGTACGCCGATGGCGTTGGGCATTTTGCCGCCATGCTCGTTAATCATCTTGACATACTCCTGCGGGACAGAAGACGAACCGTGCAGCACAATGGGGAAGCCGGGAAGGCGCTTGGATACCTCCTCCAAAACGTCAAAGCGCAGCGGAGGCGGCACTAAAATGCCATCAGCATTGCGGGTACACTGCTCCGGTTTGAACTTAAACGCGCCGTGAGAGGTGCCGATAGCAATGGCCAGAGAGTCGCACCCGGTCTTGGAAACAAACTCCTCTACTTCCTCTGGGCGGGTGTAGGATGCCGCATGGGCCGCGACCTTGACTTCATCCTCAATGCCGGCCAGCGTTCCCAGCTCTGCCTCTACCACAACGCCGTGGTCATGGGCATACTCCACAACCTTCTTTGTAATTTCAATATTCTCGGCAAAGGGCTTGGAGGAAGCATCAATCATAACAGAGGTAAAGCCGCCGTCAATGCAGCTCTTGCAGGTTTCAAAGTCCGGGCCATGGTCCAGATGCAGGACAATAGGAATATCCGGGCAACATTCCACCGCCGCTTCCACCAGCTTTACAAGATAGGTGTGATTGGCATAGGCACGGGCGCCCTTTGAAACCTGAAGAATCACGGGAGCGTGCTCCTCCTGACAGGCCTCGGTAATGCCCTGCACGATTTCCATATTATTGACGTTGAAAGCGCCGATGGCATACCCACCGTCATAGGCTTTTCTGAACATTTCGGTCGAAGTAACCAGTGGCATACGATCATCCTCCCATAAGCTCATAACATATTAAATATAGTGTCCGCTTCCCCTTCAGCTCTTGGATTTTCGACAGTATCATCCTTGCCTGAAAGGAAACCGCTTTTCTGCTCCCATCATATCACAGGGAAAATAAAATGCAAGTATTTACTTTCCCCTTCCCGAATGCTATGATGTAAGTAATCTTGCGTAAGCACCATTTGAAACAGGAGGAACTTTTCATGAGTGAACTGAAAGGCGCGTGTATTTTCGGTCAGTCCGGCGGTCCCACTTCTGTCATCAACGCCAGCGCCTATGGCGTTATTGAAACCGCGTTGAAAAATCCGAATATCACCCGTGTGCTGGGCGCGGAGCACGGCATCAAGGGTGTACTGAATGACCGTCTTTTTGATATGGGTCAGGAGGACGCCGCAGAGCTGGAGCTATTGAAGTATACTCCCTCCTCCGCGCTGGGTTCCTGCCGCTACAAAATGGCGGACCCCGAAGCGGACGATACGGACTATCAGCGCATTTTAGAGATATTCAAAAAGTACGATGTCCGATACTTTTTCTACAACGGCGGCAACGATTCCATGGACACCTGCAACAAAATCTCCAAGTATATGCAGAAGGTCGGCTATGAGTGCCGTGTCATGGGCGTCCCCAAGACCATTGACAATGACCTGTTCGGCACGGATCACTGCCCCGGCTTCGCCTCTGCCGCCAAGTACATCGCAACAAGCTGCATGGAGGTTTATCAGGATGCCCGGGTCTACGATACCGGCATGATCTGCATCATTGAGATCATGGGCCGCCACGCCGGCTGGCTGGCCGGTTCCGCCGCGCTGGCCACTGCCTATGGCGCCGGCCCGGACTTGATTTATCTCCCCGAAACGGACTTTGATATGGAGCGTTTCCTCAGCGATGTGGAGCGCATTTATAAGGAAAAGGGCAACTGCATGGTCGCGGTGTCCGAGGGTATCCACTATGCCGACGGCACCTTTGTCTCCGAGGCTAAAACCTCCGCTACCGATGGCTTCGGCCACGCGCAGTTGGGCGGTCTGGCCGCGCATCTGGCCGCCGTTGTCAAGGAAAAGACCGGTGCCAAGGTCCGCGGTATTGAGCTGAGCCTCCTTCAGCGCTGCGGCGCTCATCTTGCCTCCGAAACGGACATTGAAGAAGCTATCATGAGCGGAAAGGCCGCTGTTGAAAACGCTGTGAACGGCGTGACCGATAAAATGGTGGGCTTCGAGCGGAGCTGCGAGGACGGAAAATACATCTGCAAGACCAAGCTGCTGCCACTTACTGACGTTGCCAACACGGAAAAGAAGGTTCCCCTTGAATGGATCAATCCAGCGCACAACGGCGTGGAGCAATCCTTTATCGACTATGTGCTGCCGCTGATTCAAGGCGAGCCGAAGCTGCCGAAAGTAGATTCCCTCCCCCGCTTCGCCAAGTTGAAAAAGGTACTGGTCAAGTAAGGCTATTCTGTGTCTGTGGTAAGTGACTGCACCAGCTAATCCGGCTTTCTGAAATCATAATTACCAAAAGCGGAAGTGTTTTTAAAAAACACTTCCGCTTTTGTATGTTCAATTTAAGCAGCCTGCAAGCCAGCCTGTCTGCTTACCTCTCGCGCAGCTGTGCACGGTAAGCCGCCGCTTGATCCAGTATATCCGCCGCGCTGGCCAGCAGTGCGTCCGTCACCTGACTGCCGCCGGTGATGCGGGCGATCTCCGCCTTTCGCGCCTCGCGGTCCAGCTCGACCACCTTTGTAAAGGTCCGTCCGTTCTGTTCGCCCTTTTCCACCAGGAAATGCGTACCAGCCATGGCCGCAAGCTGTGGCAAATGCGTGACGCACAGCACCTGCTTATGGCAGGCAAGCTGTGCCAGCTTTTCAGCTACCTTCTGTGCCGCCCGGCCGGACACGCCGGTGTCCACCTCGTCAAAAACCAGCGTAGCGATCTGCTCCTGCTCTGCCAGCACATTTTTCAGTGCCAGCATAATGCGGGCCAACTCGCCGCCGGAGGCGATTTTGGAAATTGGGCGCAGCGCTTCTCCGGCGTTGGCTGACATCAGGAAACGAACGGTGTCACAGCCATCTGTCCCCGGCTCCTTAGCCGCAAAATCAACGGAAAAGCGGACCTTTTCCATATCAAGCTCCCGCAGCTCTTTCTGGATTCGCTGCTCCAGTCGCTCTCCTGCCTTTTTACGAGCCTGCGTCAGCGCTTTTCCGGCGCGCTCCACCGCTTCCCCAGCCCTTTTCAGTTTTTGCTCCAACTGAAGCCGCAAATCGTCCGCCGTTTCCATTGCATTCAGCTCGTCACGGCAGCGCTCCTGATAGGCGATCATGTCCTCCACAGTGGCCCCATATTTCTTTTTCAGACGGTAAAGCTGGTCTGTCCGCGCCTCCGCTGCGTCCAACTCCGCAGGAGAAAAGTCAAATTCCTCCCGCTTATCCCGAATGATCTCGGCAAGGTCAAATACTTCACAGCGAAGGGTTTCCACACGCTTGAACAGTTCTTCCATATCACCGTTCAGGTGCCGGATGCCGCTCAGCGAATCCTCAGCCTTACGAATTGCAGACACTGCACCATCTTCCGCATCATCGCCGTTCAGGCAGTAATCCGCTCCGGACAGCGCGGAAATATACTTTTCACCGTTGCGAAGCAGCTCTCTCCGGGCGTTCAGATCCTCCTCCTCGCCGGGGACCAGCTCCGCACGCTCCAGCTCATCGATCTGGTAGCGCAGGGAATCCATCCGCCGTTCCTTCTCCGCATCGTCCATTTCCAGTGCTCGAAGCTGCTTGCGGATATCACACAGGACGTCATAGTCTTTTTTGTAAGCGGCCAAAGATCCTGCTGTCTGCCCGAAACGGTCCAGATAAGCGAAATGCCGACTCTCGTCCAAAAGCAGTTGTCCGTCATGCTGGCCGTGGATATTCAGCAGCTCCTTGCCGATTTGGCGGAGTTGTGTCACCGTCAGCGGACGTCCGTTTACGCGGCAAATGCTTTTCCCCTCACTGCTGATCTCGCGCTGGAGCGTAAGATTGCCATCCTCATCCGGGGCCGCACCGTTTTCGGTAAGTCCCGGCAGATTTTCCGGCACATCTGAAAAAATGGCGCTGACAAACGCTTTATCCGCACCGGTGCGAATCAGCTCCCGGGAGGTCCGTCCGCCTAAGACCGCCTCCATGGCGTCGATCACGATGGACTTTCCCGCGCCGGTCTCGCCGGTCAGGGCATTAAAGCCGGGCCGGAATGCAATATCCGCCAGCTCGATCACAGCAATATTCTCGATGTGAAGCAGCTCCAGCATATTTATCCACTCCTCGTGAACGTTATAGCATTTCCTGTATCTCTTGGCAGAACGTCTCCGCACTGGCATTGTCCCGCATCACAACAAAGACCGTATTCTCCCCGGCCAGCGTACCCACAATGCCGTTGATGTCCATGTGATCCAGCGCCTCGCAGGCGCCGCCGGCCAGACCGGCCAGCGTTTTAAATACCACGATATTCTGGGCCGCCTCCACGCTGGTAATACTCTCATGGAAAATCGTCCGCAGCTTATCGGCGATATTGAGATGAGCCCGACTGTGGGACACCGCGTATTTATAAGTCCCCTGCCCTGCCGGTTCCTTCACAAGATGCAGCTGCTTGATATCCCGTGAAATCGTTGCCTGCGTACTCGCAACGCCTCGCTGCCGGAGCCGCTCCAAAAGCTGCTCCTGCGTTTCAATGGCTTCCTTTGCAATAATGTCAAGAATCAGGGATTGTCTGTTGTTCTTCATGCCTGAAACCCTCCCGGCAGCATTTTCTGAGCAAATACCTCGCAGAAGCTCTTTTCGGAAAGATGCGCCAAGCGGGTCACATGGCGGCTGCGGCGAATCTGCACAATATCATTTGAATAAAGCGGAAATGCCCTGCTCTCGTCCACAAACAGGAAGACCGGCTTGCGGCCATTGCGTTCCAGTTCCACGGTCAGGGTGTGCTCCGGCGAAAGGATATAAGAGGAAAACCTCATGTTATGCGTACAGATCGGCGTCAGCGCCATGGTCTGCGCCACAGGCTCCACCACAGGTCCGCCCGCCGAAAGCGAATACGCTGTCGAGCCGGTAGGCGTTGCGATAATGACGCCATCTCCCGCAATATCCGCCAAGTGCCTGCCATCCGAGGATATTTTCAGATGAATCACATGGGAGATCGGTCCCTCCCGAATCACAGCGTCATTCAGGCCCATGTTGGTATACACCTGCTTACCATCCCGCAGCACGGAAACATCCAGCATCATGCGTTCCTCAATGGGGAATGTCCAGCCCTGCAAGCCCTTCAGAGCCTCCAGCGCATTGACCTCAAGCTCCGCAAGGAAGCCCAATCCGCCCATGTTGATTCCCAGCATCGGCAGCTTGTGCAGCGCCGCCAGCTTTGCAAGATGCAAAATCGTTCCGTCGCCGCCCAGTGTGATGATGAGGCTTGCAGTCTTTAATTCCGGCAGGATGGGCTTCACCGGGAGATTTCCAAACGCGCCGGCCTTCGGGTCGCGGAAGGGCGAACAGACCACCGTTTTAAACCCAACGCTCTGCAAAAGCTGTATGGCAGTGGTGGTTGCCTTCATACCTCGGTCCCGATCCGGATT